>DATKMS010000229.1:0-11793 GCA_035541735.1 Candidatus Margulisiibacteriota bacterium | reverse complement strand
CCGGGGGATGTCGGTCTACGAATGCCACGCCGTGGCGCACGGGAAGAACATCCCCTTGCTGCCGATCCTGGAGCTGTTCCGCGCCTACTACGGGATCAGGAGCGAGGACGACGACCGCAGTGCGCGCGAGAAGATCGCCGGGCGCATGGTGCTGCTCGACCTCGGCTTCGCCGACGCGTTGCCGCTGATCTTCGACTTCCTCGGCGTCACCGACCCGCAGCGCCCGGCGCCGCGCCTGGATCCCGACGCGCGCCAGCGCCAGATCCTGGCCGTGATGCGCAAAGTGATTCAGAGTATCAGCGAGGAGCAGCCGACCATTACGCTAGTCGAGGACCTGCACTGGCTCGACGACGCCAGTGGTGAGTTCCTGGCGCACATGGTGGATGCGCGCGCGGGTAGTCGCAACTTGCTGCTGCTGAACTTCCGGCCCGAGTATCGCGCCGACCGGATGCAGAAGTCGTGGTATCATCAGATCCCGCTGACACCGTTGGGCAAGGAAGCCATCGCCGAGTTGCTCGCAGATCTGCTCGGCACCGATCCCAGCATCGGGTCCCTCGTAGGACCGATCCACGCACGCACGGGCGGCAACCCGTTCTTCACCGAGGAGGTGGCGCAGATGCTGATCGAGTCGGGGCATCTCGAAGGGAGCCGCGGCGCGTATCGGCTGGTGACACCGATCGAACGACTCGAGGTGCCGGCGAGCGTGCAGGCCGTGCTGGCCGCGCGCATCGATCGGCTGCCGGAGCGCGAGAAGCGGTTGCTGCAGACGGCCTCTGTGATTGGCAAGGACTTCGCCGAACCGTTGCTCGAGGCGGTGGCGGCATTGCCTCCCGAGGAGCTGAAGGCGGCGCTGGCGGCGCTGCACCGCGCCGAATTCATTCACGAACAGGCGATCTATCCGGTCGTCGAGTACTCGTTCAAGCATCCGCTGACGCAAGAGGTGGCACTCGGCAGCCAGCTCAAGGAGCGGCGCCGAGCGGTGCACGCCGCGGTGGCGCGCACCATCGAGAAGCAGGACCCAGAGCATTTGGACGAGCGTGCCCCGCTGCTGGCGCATCATTGGGAGCAGGCCGGTGAAGCGCTCGCCGCGGCGCGCTGGCACAAGCGAGCCGCGGAATGGGTGGGCCTCACCGACTTCGCCGCCGCCGCACACCACTGGGGCCGGGTGCGTGTCCTCGTACGCGAGCTGCCGGGCGACCGCGAGGTGGCAGCCCTCGGCATCGCCGCGTGCAGGCGGCTTCTGATGGCGAGCAGGCGTATCGGCACGGATCTCGGGGAAACGCGTTCATTGCTGGACGAGGGGCATGCCCTCGCAAAGGCGATGGGCGATCGACGCGCTCATCTCGAGTTGTCGCTGGCCCATAGCCGGGTCCACTGCAGTGCCGGCGATGTTGCCGCGTACGTCGAGCTGGCACTTCAGAACCGGCGCGCTGCACTCGAGATCGACGACACTGGCTTGCAGGCCAATGCATTGATGTATCTCACCGACGCGCTGGGGTTTGCCACGCGGCTCCCGGAGACGCTCCAGGTCGCGGAGGACGGACTTGCACGTTTCCCCCGCCACAGTCCTCCGGCGGAATGGATCGCGGGCGTCAATCCCTGCTGCGTCTTTTCGGTCTGGCGTGGCACATGCGTCGCCCTCATGGGCCGGCTACCCGACGGGCTCGAAGAGATGGAACGTGGTCGTCGGCTCGCCGAAGGCGACGACACGCCGGAAATGGTCGGCTACACCCTGGCCCGTATGGCCGAGACCTTCTACCTCACGGGCGACGCGGAGCGGGTACTCACAAGCGCGCGTCAACTCGAGGAGATAAGGCGCAGGCTGGGTGAGCCGCTCAACATGGTCGCATTGACGCAGCTGGCTTTTGCCTACGCACACCTTGCCGCCGGTCGATACGCCGATGCCATCGAGCCGGCGCGCGCGTCGCTCGAACTGTTCGAGCGCGTCGAGCGCGCGTTCGAGGGCGAAGCCGCGGCGCGGCTGGCCGAGGCTCTGGTGGACGCGGGCGATTGCGCGGCCGCGGAGGATGCGGCACAGAAGGCAATCGCGATCTGCCAGCGCTCGTTGCGCGCCAACTTTGAGCCAGTTGCCCATGGCGTCCTGGCGCGCGCGATGCTCCGGCGGCACGGCTCGTCGGCACGCGCCGCTGCCGAGACCGCCCTCGACATGGCGGCCGCCTTGATCGAACGTACGGGCACACGCATGCTCGCCCCGGCGCTCTGCGAATGGCGCGCCGAGCTGGCTGCCGTGCTCGGCGACGACGCGACGCGTGAGCGCCTGCTGCACGAGGCGCGGCAAGGCTACGAAGAGATCGGCGCGCCGGGGCATGCGGCGCGCCTGCGCAAGGAGCTGGGGTCATGAATTGCCGCGCGTGCGGCTCCGACAACCCATCGGATTCTGCGTTCTGCGAAGGGTGCGGCGCCAAGCTGGAAGACCTCTGTCCTTCCTGCGGCGTCGCCGTCAGTCCAGGCGCCAGATTCTGCCGCAAATGTGGCGCTGAACTGCAGGGGGCTAAGGGGGTACAGAAAGACTCCTCTACCCAAACCCCTAACCCCGTAACCCCTAGCCCCCTTTCCTACACACCCAAACACCTCGCCGACAAAATCCTCACCTCGCGTGCGGCCCTCGAAGGTGAACGCAAGCAAGTCACCGTGCTCTTCGCCGACGTGAAGGGGTCTATGGAGTTGTCCGAGCAGCTCGACCCGGAGGAGTGGCACAGGATCCTCGACAAGTTCTTCGCCATCCTCACCGATGGCGTGCATCGCTTCGAAGGGACGGTGAACCAGTACACCGGCGACGGCATCATGGCGTTGTTCGGCGCGCCGATCGCGCACGAGGACCACGCGCAGCGTGCCTGCTACGCAGCACTGCATCTCCTGGAAGCGCTCCGCCCGCAGGCCCGCGAAGTGAAACGCGCGCATGGCCTGACGCTCTCCTGCCGCATCGGCCTGCACTCCGGTGACGTGGTGGTCGGCAAGATCGGCGACGATCTGCGTATGGACTACACCGCGCAAGGCCATACCGTCGGGTTGGCGCAGCGCATGGAGGCGCTGGCGTCGCCGGACACCGCCTATCTGACGGCCAGCACCGCGGCGCTGGCGCAAGGCTACTTCGATCTGGAGGACCTCGGCGAGTTTCCGGTGAAGGGCGTCAGCGAGCCGGTCCGGGTGTTCCAGCTGCGTGGCATCGGCAAGCTGCGGACGCGCTTCGAAGTGTCCCGCGCCCGTGGCCTGACGCGCTTCGTCGGGCGCGATTCCGACATGCAGACGTTGGAGGCGGCGCTGGCGCAGGCGCGCACCGGCAACGGCCAGGTGGTCGGCATCGTCGCCGACGCCGGGACCGGCAAGAGCCGCCTGTGCTTCGAGTTCCTCGAACGGTGCCGCGCCCGCGGGCTCACGCCGGTCGAGGGACGCGGTGTCGCCCACGGCAAGAACATTCCCTTCCTACCGATCCTCCAGGTGTGTCGCGATTTCTATGGCATCGAGGAGAACGACAGCGACCAACTGGCGCGCGAAAAGATCGCCGGGCGCTTACTGCTCATCGATGAAGCCTTCCGCGAAGCGCTGCCGCTACTCTTCGACTTCTTCGGCGTGCCCGACCCGCAGCGCCCCGCCCCACGCTTGGACCCCGAGGCGCGCCAACGCCAGCTCTTCGGCGTGCTCAAGCGACTCTTCGAGCGTCGCGATCGCGACGGCGCGCGGGTCGTCCTCATCGAAGACCTGCACTGGATCGACACGGGCAGCGAGGTCGCCGTGGCGCAATGGGTGGATGCCGTCGCCAGCACCCCGACGCTGCTGCTGCTGAACTTCCGCCCCGAGTATCACGCCGACTGGATGCGGCTCTCCTACTACCACCAAATCCCGCTGGCGCCGCTCGGGCCCGAGGCGATCGCGGAGCTGCTCGACGACTGGCTCGGCAAAGATCCGAGCATCGCCGGCCTGGCACAGGCGATCCACCGCCGCACCGGCGGCAACCCGTTCTTCGCCGAAGAGGTGATCCAGTCGTTGATCGAGAAGGGACAGGTCCAAGGCGAACGTGGCAACTACCGGCTGGTGGCCAGAATCGACCAGCTCGACGTGCCACGCACCGTGCAAGCGCTGCTCGCGGCGCGCATCGACCGCCTTGCCGAGCGTGAGAAGCAGGTGCTGCAGACCGCTGCGGTCATCGGCAAGGAGTTCCACGGGAGCATTCTCGAAGCCGTGGGCGAGCTGCCGCGCGCGGATCTCGACGAGGCATTGCGCCAGCTCAAGCAATCGGAGTTCGTCTACGAGAAGTCACTCTACCCCATCGCCGAGTACGCCTTCAAGCACCCGCTCACACAGGAGGTCGCACTCGGCTCGCAGCTGCAGGAACGGCGGCGGCATACCCACGCGGCCGTGGCGCGAGCGATCCACGCCGCCCACGCCGACAAGCTCGACGAGCGCGCCGCGCTGCTCGCCCATCATTGGGAGGAAGCGGGCGAGATCATGGAGGCGGCGGGCTGGCACCGCCGCGCCGCCGAGTGGGTGGAAGCGAACGACTTTGCGGCGGCGCGCACCCACTGGCGGAAGGTGCTCGACCTTGCCGGCCCGCGCCGCGACGATGAAGCGGCGGCCCGCCTCGCGGGGCATGCGTGTTGGCGACTGCTCAGTCTCGGCTTTCGTCTCGGCATGCCCGCTGAGGAGGCCAGGAAGGTCGCGGCGCACGGCCGCGACTTCGCTGCGCGTTGCCGAGACGAGCGGTTGCTCTGCGACATCGTGTTCATGTACAGCGTCGTCCTCGATCTCAGCGGTGACCTGCGCGGCGCGTTCGAACAGATCGATGAGATGCTGGGCATCCTCGATCGAGTCTCCGACGACCCGTTGTACCGCGCCGAGTGCAAAGGGGCGCGCATCGATGTACTCATTAATACGGGGCGCCTGGCAGAAGGGCTGGCGGCGTGCGAAGAGCTCGCTGCTGCCACCGAGCACGACATCACGTATGGACGCGAAACCTGGGGGGGCAGCGACTATGTCTGGGCCGTCGCACGCCGGGGTTGGATATTCTCTCTGATGGGCCGCTTGGCGGAGGGCCATGGCGAGATGGGACGCGCCCTCGACCTCGCCCGCCAGCTGGAAGCCACCGAGGTCATCGGTTGGATCCGCACGATCCAGGCGGTGATGGATTCCATCCGCGGCGATGTCGAGCTGCTGCTCGGCAATGCGCGTGAATCCATCCGCATTGCCGAGAAGAACGGCAGCTCCCTGTCGCTGTCGCTGGCGCACTGGGTGCTCGGCAAAGCCCAACTCGATCGCGGCGCGGTGGCTGAGGCGAAACACGAGATCGAGCAGGCGATCGCCATCGCCCGCGAGCGGCGCACGAATCTGCAGTTCGAGGCGCGCCTGCTCGCCGACCTCGCCGACGCGTATCTCCGCGGCGGCGATCCAGCCCGCGCCAGGCAGACGGCAGAGGAGGCGGTCGAGCGCGGCATCCAGCAAGGGGCCCGCTTCTGGGAGGCCGAGGCGCAGCTCGCGCTGGCGCGTGCGTTGCGCGCGGAGACCGGTACGGCTGCCCGGGAAGCCATCGAGGCTGCCGTCGCCCGCGCGCAGGCACTGATCGAAGAAACCGGCGGCCGCAGCCTCGAGCCAATGGTGCACGAAGAGCGCGCCCGGCTGGCGGCGTTGCTCGATGACGCGACGGTGCGCGCGCGCGAGGTCCAGGAGGCGGCGCGCCTATGGCGCGCGATGGGCGCGCCGCTGCGGGCTACAGCACTGGAGCAGGAGTTGGGCAAATGATCGCAGAGCACGGCAATTTCTTGAACGAACTCCTGAGACAGGACCGCTAAATCGCCCGATCACCAAATGACTGAATGAGGAAATTCCGATGAAGTGCCCCAAGTGCCACACTGAGAATCTCGCCGACTCCGCCTTCTGCGAAGAGTGCAGCGCGCCGCTGGAAGCCGCCTGCCCGAGCTGCGGCACCGGCAACCGGCCCACCGCCAAGTTCTGCCGCAAGTGCCGGGCGTCTTTAGCTCCAAGCGACAGGGTGAAAGCTGAAAGCCAGACCGCCGCCCGTGCCCCGCTCTCCTACACGCCCAAGCACCTCGCCGACAAAATACTTCAGTCCAAGTCCGCCCTCGAAGGCGAGCGCAAGCAAGTCATCGTGCTCTTCGCCGACGTGAAGGGCTCGATGGAGCTGGGTTAGATCCCGAGGAATGGCACAGCGTCACACCGAACAGGGCCACCGAGGCCCTCGTCGCCTTCAACGCCGCCATGGCAGCGCCCGACTTTGCCGCCGTTCGGGAGCAGCTGAGCGAGATCTACGAGGAGATCGACCATCCGACGGGCGTGTCGGCGGAGTATCGATGCCGACGCAGCCGGGCTACGTCGCCGCCGCCGCGCAGGAGTCGCGCGAGCGCGTCCTGCGCGGCTTTCGGTCGATGTGACGCGCGTGGTTTTCTATGCCGTTCCCCTCAGGCGATAGCGCTCGCCATGAGTGACAGCGTCCCCCAGACGGCGAGGCCCGACACCCGAAGACATGGCGAGGCCGATGGCCCTCGCCCTCAGATCAGCCGCGTCAACCGGAACATCGCAAGTATTGACAGGCCCGGCAGCCGCCTGCGGTGGCAACAATAGGTCTTCATAACGTGCCCCTGGAAGCGCGATTTCGCGAATTCCAGGCCTTTGAAGTTGTACAGCGAGTTGCCCCAGGTGTAGATCTGCTTCTGGACCAGGCGCAGGAGCTTGGATTCCTGATGTTCCAGTTCGTCCGCCAGCTTCAGCGGCGTCAGGCCCAGATCCACATACTCAATGCCCTCCGCCTTGAATACATCCATCGCGTGTACCATGATCGGATACCACAGGCCTTGCTTGAATGAAGTACACGAACGGGAAATGTTCGGCACGTAGGCAACCACCTTGCCATGCCGATAGATCGGGTCGAAGAATATGAAGCCAACAATCCCATCATCCTGATAGGCGTAGAAATGCCGGGTGCCTTCCTGGTAGTCCATTAGCATGGGACGGACCAGAAAGCGGATCTCATTGCTCTTGCACTTACGGGTCTTGATCCAGGATTCGGAAACCTCCCTGGCCCGCTCGTCAAACGGACCTTCCCTGATCGCGACCCCTTGTGCTTTGGCCTGATTCACTCCGGTACGGATGATCTGTTTCTTGCGCCCACGGAGATTCCAGTCCGACAGCGGAATCTTTGCCTCCGAACCCAACTGCGTGCCGTAATAGCCGTGTTTGCGATGCAGGATATCCACGACGCTCTTGGTCACCTGGGCAAACAGGGCGTTGGGAAACCGTCGCACAAAAGCGTCGAGCATTGCTTCGGCGTGCTGTGGATGGCAGATGGGATCTGACAATACCACCTTCATCCTTAGGTAGCTGGCGTATGCAATATACCCAACGCCGGCAACATCGAAGTACTCCAAATTTGGCTGTAAGGTCGAGAAGGCCATGGGATGAGTGCCATGGTGTTTGAGATACCCAACACGTTCGCCGTGAGTGAACGTGGAGGTCGACAGCACCCTCGCCTCAGACTTCGCCTCAGTTGTTGCAGCACCCCAAAGATCGGCCCAGCCGTTCGGGAACGGTACATCAGGAAGGTGGGCGCACGGTTGATGAGATGCATGATATGAATCATGTACTCGTACATGAGGAGGCATTGAATCGGTCAGTGTATCGTCCCTTGTTTGGGGAGGGCCTGAGTCGGCTTCCGGACCGAACGCCAGATGCGAGAAAAACGTGCGACCCGACGCGCTGGGCGTGTGACGCCAAACCTCCACGCTAGTCGATTCGACCATCTCACTCGACAGTGCAACGCAGATGCCACGACGTCCAGCAAGGCACGGTTGTCGGGTCGGTGCTGCGCCAATTGGAGATTTGAGGCAATTCGCCACACCGGTGGGACCACCGGTCACGCCGGCAGAGCAGAGCTGGACCATACGCCACTGAACGCTACTGCGACAGGAACAGAATCCAGTTGACAGTTGTAGCTCCGGTGTGTTTTGGAGCGACCATGCGACTGAGACTTTGGACGGCAGCATCCCTGACGGGGTGCATTTGCGTAGTGGCGCTCCTGGGTTGCGGTGACGACTCCGATTCGACGCCGCCCGCCCCCACTCCAACCCGAACCGCGACGGCGACTCCCACTGTGCGGCCGAGCTCGGTCGTCGTCTTCAACGGCGAAAACAATCGGCTCAACGCCTATGATCCCGCCGACGGTTTCCGCAAGCAGACGGTAGTGCCAAGCAACGCCGATGCGCCCGGAGGAGTCGGGCGCGATCTGAACGGTCAGATCTGCTTCCGGCGCGACGCGCAGGGACTACACTTCATCGGCGGCGAGGATACCAACCAGGGAGCGGGGCACGCGACCGCCGGCTGGGGCTATTTCACGCTGACCGGAACGCGCGTCGGTGATTTTCACTACCAGGAAATCGGCAAGCTCATCCCCACCTACCAACAAACGCCAGACGAGGCCGAGAACTATGGTTGCGGCTTCTTGAGCGATGGCCGCCTGGTCACCACGGATGTCGGCAATCAAGCCTCCGGCGACGGCAACGGGCAGCTCATCATGTGGTTTCCACCGTTCGATACCGGTGCGGAGTACACAGACACGGGCGTCATACCAACGCATCCGGCACACTACTGCAAGTTGGATATCGCCATCGGCACAGCCGGCGGGATCTATATCGACGCGCAAGACCGCATCTACGTCGCCAGCGCCCGCGTTGATCCGGGCATCTTCCGCTACACCGGACCGTTCCCCACATCAGACGACGCTGCCGGCGGTTGCGGTCAGCACGACGACACCGGCGCACCGATGGCCGACACCGTCAACAAGACGAAGTTCATCCGGTCCGACGGTAGCGCTCAGACGCCAAACGCCATCGTCCCGAGCCCACAAGGAACGTTCTACGTCTCGAGCGTCTTCAACGGCGTCATCGCCGAGTACGCTGCCAACGGCTCCTTCGTCCGCCGCATCCTCTCGCCCGCGGCCAACGATCACACGTTGCCCTTCATGACTGGAACCCCCCTCGGCCTGGGCATCGATTCGAGCGGTACGGTGTACTACGCCGATATCGGCATTGTGGTCAGCACGGGCGGTATCGGACCTGGTCGAAACAAAGGCACCGTGCGCCGGATTCGCTTCGTGAACGGGCAGCCCCAGGCGCCAGAAACCATGGACACGGGCCTTGCGTTTCCCGACGGGATCGGCGTGCTCGAGCAGTAGCGAACGACGCCGGCACGTCCGCCGGAGGCCTCCGGGAGTGCGGGCCGTAGGCCCTAGTCAGCACGTTCGAGGAGTTGGTCGATGAGGAACTGCAGGTGTTCCTTGTCGGGTGATGCGGCAAGCACGTCGAGGTTCTGACGAGCGCGCACGCCGTATTGCGCAGCAAGCGCGCGGATCTCGCTGAGCACGCCGCTGCCCCGGATGCGTGCCAGGGCGCTGTCAATCTCTGCCGCCGTCGGTTCCAGCTTCTGAAAGATGCGCGCGACCTCGGCGTCCCGCCCGATCGTCAGGACAATCGGGAGTGACGGGTTGCCGTCGCGCAGATCCAGCCCGACGGGTTTGCCGAGGCGGGCTTCCGTCCCTTCGACATCAAGCAGGTCGTCGACGATCTGGAACGTCATGCCGACGTTGAACCCGCAGCTGGCCATCGCTTCGACCACCGTATCGGGCGCAGCGGCAAGATACGCTGCGGTTCGGGCGCCCTGTTGAAAGATGCACGCCGTTTTGCGGCTGATGATCTCGAGATAGTCTGCCACCGTAACCGCAGGGTTGTGACGGAAGCGGCTCTGCATCGTCTCTCCCTCCGTGAGACTGATGCACGCCTCGGCGGCCCAGTTGATCAGTTTCTCGTCGAACCGTGCGCACAGCTGAAAAGCACGACTGAACACGAAGTCACCGGTGACCAGTGTGCTCGCCAGGCCGTATTTGCGAAATGCCGAGTCCTTGCCGCGGCGAACGCTACTGCCATCGATGATGTCGTCGTGCAGCAGCGTGGCGGAATGAATGAGCTCGAGTGCGGCCGCCACATCGA
The DNA here is from genome assembly GCA_035541735.1 of Candidatus Margulisiibacteriota bacterium. Classification (GTDB taxonomy): domain Bacteria; phylum Desulfobacterota; class Binatia; order HRBIN30; family HRBIN30; genus DATKMS01. Next base: position 1,783 of record DATKMS010000229.1, on the reverse strand, counting down.
TGATGTCGCGCAACTCATCGGCAGCCGCGTGGCCCTGAAGGCTGCGCGCACAGGCGCGATACACCAGCAGCGTCACCGTGGGGCGCACGCGTTTGCCGCCGGACCCGACCAGGTAGGTGGAAATATCGCGCAGCAGCGGTTCACGCGACTGCAGGCGCTCGTCGAGGCGCGCTTCGACAAGTGCCAGGGCGTCCTCGAGCGGCACGTCGGGAACTTGGATGCGCCCGCGCGCCGGATTCTTTGCCGCGTTGCTCACACACCCCCTTTGCGTCAACGTCTGCCACCTAATGTGAAAACCGCCAACGAGTCAAGGCAACATTCTCGGCGCGTGCGCGTCATCGCGAGCCCCCGCCTTCTGCGGGAGAGTCGTCTTCCGCCGGCGTGCGGGCGTCGCCGAGTCACGTTGCTTTTCGATCGCGGACTGGTTACGTAAACATTCGCGAGGCCTTGTTGCAGATGCCGTTATCCCCTACGACCATCAAGCGGCTCGGCAAGGAGAGCCTGGAGATCACGTGGAGTGACGGGCACCGCGGGCTGTATCCGAATCGCTATCTGCGTGACAACTGCCCATGTGCCGGTTGCCGTGAAGGCAAGCCGCGCCGCTTGCTGCCGGTCGTCGGTAACCCGGGCGAGATCTATCCGGTGCAGATCGGCATCGTCGGCCGCTATGCCATCAGCGTCCAATGGAGTGACCGTCACGACACCGGCATCTACAGCTACGACACACTCCGCCAGTTGTGCCCCTGCGAGCAGTGCCGAGCCGCGAAGGCGACCGCGACATGACCACCGTTGACGACATCCGCGAGCGGCTCGCCGAGATTCGCCCACCGGGCTTTCCGCGCGACATCCTGGCGCTCGGCATGGTGCAGGGCATCGACGCGCACGACGGCTCCGTGACCATCCACCTCAAGCCGCCGGCGATGCCGCCATCGAGCCTCAACGCCACCATCGCTGACATCCGGCGCGCAGTGGGGGCGCTCGACGGCGTGAAGGATGTCACCGTGCGTGTGCCGGATGCGTCCGGCGCGAGCGGCGCGGCCGCGTTCAACGAGCTGGGCCCGCTCCCGGGCGTACGCGACATCATCGCCGTCGCCAGCGCCAAAGGCGGCGTCGGCAAGTCCACCGTCGCCACCAATCTCGCACTGGCATTGCGGCAGAGCGGCCAACGCGTCGGCCTGCTGGATTGCGACGTGTACGGGCCCAGCCTGCCGATCATGCTCGGCCTGCAGGGCCGGCCGCGTGTTGGCGACAACCAGCGCATCTTCCCGCTCGAAAAGTACGGCCTGCGCGTCATGTCGATCGGTTTCTTTCTGGACGACGACTCGCCGGTCATCTGGCGTGGGCCCCTGGTGATGGGGCTTGTCCGCCAGTTCCTGAAAGATGTCGACTGGGGGGAGCTGGATGTGCTGTTGATTGACCTGCCGCCCGGGACCGGTGACGCCCAGCTCACCTTGGTCCAGCAGGTACCGCTCGCGGGCGGCGTCGTCGTCACGACACCGCAGGAGGTGGCGACACTCGACGTGCAGCGCGGGATCGCCATGTTTCAGCAGGTCAACACGCCGGTGCTCGGCATCGTCGAGAACATGAGCTACTACCAGTGCCCGAAGTGCGGCAAGCGCGAAGACTTGTTCGGCAGCGGCGGCGGCACGCGCATGGCTGCGCACTACGGCGTTCCACTGCTCGGGCAGATCCCGCTCGTCCTCGACGTGCGCAGCGCCGGCGATGCCGGGACGCCGCTGGTGATCGAACGGCCCGACCATCCGGTGAGCCAGCTGTTCGTCGA
>DATKMS010000228.1:0-7767 GCA_035541735.1 Candidatus Margulisiibacteriota bacterium | reverse complement strand
CCCCCTTCTTCGAATCCGCAGTACTGCTCGCACTGCGGGAGCGCCCGCGGCGCCTCCTGGCGCCATTCATAGGCGGACTGTGACAGCGGGGGAGGGCGGCTGTCAAGAGAAATTCACGAAGGCGTCAAAATCGAAAGCGCACGCCGCCGTGACCGATGAGCGGAGTGCCGATCTTCAAGATGCCACCACCCATGTCCACAGGAATCTCGCGATTGAGCAGGTTCTCGGCAGCAATGAACGCCTCACCGTTGGCGAACGGTAGCGCCCGCGACAGGGAGGTGTTGATTACCACGTAGCTGGCGAGACTCTCCATGTTCTCCTGGTCCTCGAATTGCTCGTCGACCCAGCGGCCTTCGACACGCAGGGTGAAGAGTTGGGGGTCGCTGAACACCGTGCCCAGCGTGAACGTATGCGGCGGGATCTGGGCGAGGGCGTTGCCTTGCAGATCGCGATCCATCGGGTCGCGCACGAGCGTCGCATTTGCGTAGAGGTAGCTGCCGTAGAACGTTAGGAGGGGAGTTGGTTTGTAGACCGCTTCAACTTCGGCGCCCAGTGTGCGCGCCAGACCGAGGTTGAACAGCTTGCGGCAGGTGGCTTCCTCTTCTTGGCCGCCGTGCCCACTACCCATCCCCATGTCGCCTTCGCACATGTCGGGATCGACATCGACGAACGTGATTGGATCTTGGATCTGAGTCCAGAACCCGGTGGCGCGGAAATCCAGATTTTCGAGGATTGGGAGATCTACGCCCCCTTCGGCGCCCTGGAGGCGCTCGGGTGTGAGGTGCGGGTTGGGGAGCAACGTGAGACCTTCGACGCGGCTCTCGCGGTACAGTTCAGCCAGGTTGGGGGCGCGAAAAGCCTCGTAGACGGCGGCGCGAAGGTCCAGCCACTCGGTCGCCCGATAGAGGATGCTGAGGCGCGGGTTGAAATATCCTTTCGTTTGCGACCCGAACGCCGTATGGGTGGCCGCGCCCACATCGGGCGTGGTTGTGAGCGTGCCGTCGTAGTTGCTCCACAGGTCGACGCGGCCGCCGAGAGAAATCACCCACTGCTCCGTGGGGGTGTAGATGCCCTGCAGAAATAGGCCGGTGAAGAATTGCTTGCCATCGCCGCGCTGGGTCATTTCAATGTCCTGGCCCAGATCGTCGAAGAACACGTCGCGGCTCTGGCCGTCGATTGTGTGGAGATCCAGGCCGCCGGTCAGGAGCGTCTGCGGCAGGACATTGCGTGACCAAACGAGCGATCCCCCCACATCCGTGTAGGGGAGGGTCTGCAAGAGGCTGCGGACTTCGGCGGTACGGGATTCGTTGACGTCGGTGAACTGGATCTGGAAGGTTTGCATGTTGGAGAACAGCATCGCCTGCCATTCGCTGCCATCGTCGGTGACCAGACGGCCGCCCAGATCGATCAAGCCGGCCTGGTTCCAGCTCTTGCGCTGTGGCGTGCCGAGATTGTAGTTCTCATCGAAAAACTGGCCGCCAAGTACCACGGAGGCGTTGTCGCTGAGCGTGTAGGTTGTCCGCCCATTGAAGGTGTAGTGCCGAGAGCCGGCGTCGCCGTCGATCGGGCCGCGCTCGGAGGCGGCGACGATCGGGTAGCCGCCCGTATTGAACAGATTGGTGTCGAGCGCAACCGTCAATTGGTCCTTGTGTCCGGTGATGGCAAGGTTGTTGTCGGTGAAGTTGTTGCTGCCGTAGCTCACCTTCACCGCTGCGCCCGTTTCCTGTGGCTTCTTGGTAATGATGTTAATCACCCCCGCCATCGCATAGTTGCCCCAGAGGCTGGCGCTGGCACCGCGCACCACCTCGATGTGATCGATCTGTTCCTGGGAGATCTTGCCCCAGAAGACCTGACCACTGAAGGCGTCGATCACTGGAAGGCCGTCGACCAGAACGAGGGCGCGGCTCGAACCGCTCGGGCCGATGCCGCGCAGCGTCACTCCTTGCGCCTCGGGGTCGCTGTCGGGGCTGGTCACGATACTGCTGGAGCGGCGATACAGGCTGAACCCCGGGATGGTGTGGAGGATGTCGTCGACGGCGGTGTTGGCGGAGGTGTCGACGGCCTCTTGATCGAGCACCGTGACATTGGCTGCCGGCGGTTCAGTGCTCAGGTCCGTGCGCGTCGCTGTGACCACAACGGGCTCGAGGCGCACCGCCTTCTTCGGAGTCTCCTCCTGAGCACTCGCGACTCCAGCGACTGTTGCGATCACCACGAGCGCGGCGCCGTAGATGTCCCACAGCGCGCTCCCCCTGCCCCAGCTCACGATCGGCCTCGAACGCATGACCCCCTCGGCGCGTGGAATAAAATACAGGGCTTCAATTTGTCAAGAGACGAATTTTGATGTCTGTCATGTGCGACGCATGTCGTAGATGCGATGTGCGTCGTATCTCCTACGGCCGTCGGCCTGATATTGAACGCTGCTCGCGCCTGTCCGTGGCGCGGAGCAATTGACATTGAGGAGGGGCATCGGATATGCGGGCCTCGATGGCAGAGCAGGGCGTACGATTACCGGGTGGCGAGCTAGAATATGCCGTGTTGTTCAGCGTGTGCGAACTGGGTGCGGCGTCGGCGCGCGAGGTGTATCTACAGGTGGGCGCGGCGGACGGTCTTGCCTACACCACCATTACCAAGGTGCTCGATCGGCTGCATGCCAAAGGCTTGGTGGCCCGCAAGCGCAAGGGAATGGCGTTCATCTACCGGCCGCGGCTGACACGGCGTGTGATCGAGTTTGCGCGCGCCCGGGTGTCGCTGAGCAAGCTGCTCGGCCCGGTTCCGCGGCCGGCTGTTGCAACACTTGTGGAGGCGATGGAATCGTTGGACCCAGGACTGTTGGACGAGCTGGAGCGGGCGGTGGCCGCCCGGCGGGGTGCGCGCCATGGATCGTGAGTTGGTGCTGGCGATTCTCGCGGCACTGCTGTGCGGCGGCGCGCTCACGCTTGTCGGCTGGTATCCGGCCCGGTCGCCGGTTACGGGCAGCGGCCGCACGTTGGAGCGTCGTGCCTGGCGGCGCCTGTGGCTGCCCTTTGTGCCGGCGGTGCTCTTGTTTGCGGCGCTGTGCGGATGGGCGTTGGTTGAGCCGGCGGACGCGGAGCCCGTACCGGCCTGCCTGTTGTGGGCTGCGGTGCCCTTCGCCTCGGTTATGGTGCGAGCCGCCTGCCGGGCGGTCCGCTCTCTGGTGAGCGCTCGCCAGGACTACGCCGTGGCAACGGTCGGATTGTTTCGGCCGCGCATCGTTGTCTCAGCACGCGTCGCCGAGGCCCTCGACGCGCCGGCTCTGGTTGCGGCCATCGCGCACGAGCGCGCGCACGTGCGCCATCGGGATCCGCTGCGCCTCTGGTTGGCGCAACTGGGCAGCGATTTGCTGTGGCCGTGGCCGGCTGCCTATGCGCGCTTCCGCTGCTGGAGGCAGGCGCTGGAACTGGCGCGCGACGAGGAGGTGCGGATCCGGGGCGTAGCTGGCATGGATCTCGCCGCGGCAATCGTTACAGCCCTCCGGTTCAATCAAAGCAGCGGCGCGCCGGGTGCGGCGACGCTCGGCGGCGACGCGTCGTTCGCAGCGGCACGCATTGCGCGTCTCCTGCGGCCGCTCGAGAGCACCGCGACGCCCGTGAACCGGGGTGCGCTGTGGCCCCTGGCAGTGGCGGTGGGCGTCAGCCTCGCCGTCTTGCTGGGCCGTGCTTACGGCGAGTGCGTGGTGCGCAGCTTTCTGGCGGTTGTTTAGTCGACGCCGCCAGCGGTCTACGGGGGAATCCCCAGGGTCTTCGTCAACTCGGGGTTGGCGCCGATGGTTTGCAGAGCGCGCCCCACGCGCTGGATCTTTGCACGTTCCTCCTGGTCTCCCTCCTCCTCAAGATCGCGTGCTGAGTTGGGTTTGCCCGCGGCCTCCTCGCGCTCTGTCTTCCCAGATGATGCCTCCCCCTCATGGTCGGTCTCGACACTGCTGGTGGGCGATGGCCGTTGCGGAGGGGAGCTGCACTGCGTCAGGTAGCTTACGCTCAAGATAAGAATGGCCGACATGATGAGCGTGATGGCAAGGTCTCTGCTGGCCTTCATCTGCGTCCCGTCCTCACTGCTTGGCATCCAGATGCAGCTTGCGCTGTAGCTCTGGATCGTCGGCCAGGCGAGACAGGGCAGCCCCGAGCGCACGGTTCTTCGCCGCATCATCGTTCGCGCCATGGGTCGGAACCGCGGTCGGGGCTGCAGCGGTTGGCGCCGCTGCTGGAGCGGCTGCCACACGCTGCGCAGCGGTGGGCGCCGGCCGAAGCGGCGCCGGGACATCGCCTCCTGGGCGAACAGCCGCTGCGCGCGGAGGCGGCCGCAGCGGAACGACCGCCTCTTGCGGAGCGGCGTTGGAGAGCAAGCGCATCCACCACACCAAGCCGATGACCACTGCAATCGCAAGCACGCTGGTAGCGATCGCCGCGACCGTTAGGGTCGTATCGAGCAGGGAGCGCAAACGGTTCCGGGCCTCGCTCACGCGCTGACCCTACTCTTCGCTTCAGGCATGCGCCAGCGGCGGGCGCCGGGATACAGGGTTCCGCCACCCCGACGCGCGGCCTACGGGAAAACCTTCACCGTATACGCCAGCGTGTACGCGTCCCCCGTGACGTTGCAGGTCTCGCCACTCGGACAGTCGGCGCTGCTGACGCACAGCCGGCTCGCAGTCGCGGAGCACGTGCCGGCGTCGGCACCGCTGGAGGACACGGAGAATGTCCCTGAGCCACCGAAGTCCGGTCCGTTGAGCGTGAGGTCGACAGTCCCCGCGTCGTGGCTGCCACCATTGAGCAGGCAGTTGCCGCCGTCAGTGAAGCCGTAGAAGCCCAGCAGCTCTTTGAGGTTGTGGCCGAAGAGCCCGTGCAAGCAGTTGAAGCTGCGGCCGCTCACCTTGATGTGGATCGACCCGTCAGCCGGTACGTACTCATCAAACTTCGCTTTCTGCTTCAGTACCAGCGGTGTCGCTAGTTGCGTGTACGGCGGTGCTTCAAATGGCGCCTGCGTCCCGAGCTGCGCTAGTCCGGTGAACTCCACCCAGTCGCCGTTGACCTCGCCCCAGAGGCGCCAGCCGGGGGTCACTCCACCAATGCAGCGCGCCGCCCCGGTGCAGTAATCTGTCGGCTTGCAGTCAGTGTTGGCGAAGCATGACTTGCCGCTGTCGTGACAGGTCCCTGCAGCGCAGTCGGTGTCCACGGTGCACGCCGTTGTCGTCGGTCCGGTCGTCGCGTCGGCACAAACACGCGGCACCGGCGGGGTGCTGTCCTTTACCGGATTCTTGACCGTCAGACCGGAAAACTTGACCTGCACGTGTTTCAACTTGGTCTTGTCGCCCTTCCATGTCGCGAGGATGGATTGCGCGAAGATGTTGGGCTTCTGCCCCTTGATCGACGCGGTCATGGGCACGGTGACGTGAATGCTGGGCGTAGGATCCGTCAGATGCGTCATATCGAAGGTCGGGTTGGGCATGACGCTGCCTTTGGGAACCTTCGTCTTCGTCGTCTTGATGGCCACGGCTGTCGCACCCGCAGGTTTGGCCGGCAGCGACATGTCGAACTCAAAGTCGCTGGCATTGATGTCGACGAGACGATTCGCGGGATCGAAGCGCAGACACGTCTCGCCCTTGGCGCAGTCCTTGTCCACGCTGCACGAGCGCGCCGTAGTAACCGAGCAGTGGTTGAGGAAGCATGACTTGTTGAGCAGGACATCGGTGGGACCGGGCAGATGCGTCACCGTGCAGCGGTCGCTCGCACCGCCGGCGTCGGCACTGATGTAGACGTCGGCGCGCGTTGCCGGTGTCGCTCCCTTGCTCTTGCTGCGCAGCACGGCGACGGCATGCGGCGGATGCAGCTCTGCTTGGTAGTTGAAGGTCGGCACCGGGCTCGTGCAGGTTCCGCCGCTCGGGCAGTCGCCATCGACATTGCAGACCGCGCCGCCGTTGGAGCATTTGCCCTGCGGACCGGGGTCAGCATGGCCGCAGTCGAAGATCCAGCGGCCGTCGGCAATGATGCGGTCGCCTTCACCCGACCACATGTACATCGGGAGCTTGTCGCCCTCCCATTCGAACTCCAGACGCTTGTCCCCATTCGTATCGCCCGTGGCCAACTGGCCGTTGTCGTCGGGAATCAACTCGGCATTGTAGTCAGGACTGAGGTGCGTGGCCGGGAAGTCATCCCCGGGGCTCTTGCTCAATGCAACCGTGGCGTTGAATCGTACCGGCACCGAGTCGGGCGGCAGCGAGGTGTCGACACCTGGTATCATCGGGCCAATCGGCTGCCATTCGGGATTGACCAGGTTCAGCTGGGCTAGCGCGTTGGCGATCGGGTCACTCGGCGGAATCGGCTCCGGGTAACAGCCGCCGCATCCCGCCCCGCCCCGAGTTGTGCACTCCTGGCCACGACTTTGCGCGTAGGCGCTCACAGCGACGTTGCTGACCACCGCCGTCGGCGTGGGTGTCTGCGCCGACACGCCGGTCACACTGCCCAAAACTGCGATGGTCGTGAGTATCAAGGTGCGTGGGTGCATACCCCCCCTTTTTAGCCAGGTCTGACAGATATGGTACGACACATGTCGTACCCCTTTCGCTCGGAAATTTCAATTTCTTTCAGCAGACGAGCAATCTCGTCAACGCGAAACAGACCTGCTGGGTTGCGGGGAAGGCGTCAGCATGGGTGCCAGGGCACGCAGCCGTGCGTGTCCCAACCCATCGAAGTTGATGACACTCTGTTCCGTCGCGACATCGAGCACTGCGACGATCCCCTCAGGGACGTTGTGCCGCCAGGTCTCCAGCCATTCCTCGGCAAGCTTGGTGCGTGTCTCCGCAGACGCAGCTTCCCAGCGCGTCCGGTCCACTTTGATGATGAGGAGACGTGGCAGCTGGGGCTCGATGTAGACGGCAATCACGCCCAGTCGCTGGCGCAACTGTGTGTCGCTGGCGAGGCCGGCGACGATGTCTTCGGGCCGCATCCAGTGGGCGTAGGTGCTGGTCGTGCCCGCGAGCACGACCAGCGCGGCGCCCCACAGCGGCCAACGCCGCCGCGGGGCCTGCAACGCCATCACGGTTCGGTTGGAGCCTTCGGCTGAGGCCGAATGTCTTCCGGCCGCGGCGTTGGAAACTCGATCAGATGCCGCGGGTAGTACTCTTGGGAGCTCTTGCGCATCTCTCGCTCGTGTTCCTGCAGGCGCTGCTCTTCGCTCTCGCCTTGGGGTTCATCGTCACGCGCCGCAGCAGGATGCACGAACAGGTGCTTCAGGTACACCAGCAGGCTGCCAGGCCCGGACGCCGGTTCGGAGGCAGAGGCATACAGTGTCGGTGCCGCGGCGGCGGCGATGACGGCGCCCGCCGAACAGGATGCCGGGAGTGCCGGACACGTCGGTTCACCCGTGCCGGCGGCCAGAGCAATGCCGGTGTAGCCGCCGCCGTCGGGGTCGACGAAGATGGGATTGGTAAAGCCGAGCGGAACGTTGTTCTCAGCGACGGAATTGACGATTGGGTCGACCGTCGGAGTGATCCCCGGAGCCGGTAGATTGGGGCTGGCTTCGACGACATAGTACGAGTCACCGGTCACAGTATCGGATACCGTCGCGTTGAACCGGGTGACATGCGCCGCGCTCTGCTCGTACGGATCGGACGGGTTGGCGGCAACCGCCGGGGTCGTCGTGCTGTTGAAGCACTGCAGGACACAGCCATTCTTGATGAGGCGCACTTCGTCGATGGGTATCCACGGCGCTGCTTGCACCTTGATATTGAGGTTGACCGAGCCACTAGCGTTCAGC
>DATKMS010000227.1:0-2368 GCA_035541735.1 Candidatus Margulisiibacteriota bacterium | reverse complement strand
TTCTATGGCGAGATCCCGTCCAACGACACGTTGAAAAAACTCGCCTGCCCCGTGCGCTACTTCTACGGCGACGAGGACGGCTGGATCCAGATCCGGGACGTCGAGCGCCTGCGCACCGCCCTGCACGATCTCGGCAAACAGGCAGAGGTGGTCATCTACAAGGGCCTCCCACACGCCTTCTTCAACGACACACGCAAGGACGTGTACCACGCCGAGCAAGCAAGGGATGCCTGGAAGCGTACCCTCAGCTTCTTCGCGCACGAATTGAAACGGTGAGGGGAAAGTGACCAGTGATCAGTGATCGGTGGATGACAACAGACTCGCTACTTGTTGCTGGTTACTGATTACTGATCACTGATTACTGATCACTTCCGGCAATGCAGATCTTCCTCAAGTGGCTCTATCTCATCGCCCTCATCGTCTGGGTGGGCGAAGTCGTGTTCTTCTCCTTCGTCGTGGCGCCCGCGATGTTCCGCACGTTTCCGGCGGCGGAGGCCGGACGCGCGGTGGGCGCCGTCTTCCCAACCTACTACCGCCTCGGGTACGTGTGCGGTGCGGTGTTCCTGTTGACCAGCCTGTTTCTGCTCGCCGGTGCCGCGGCACGTGTCTGGTGGGGGGTGAACGCAGCGCTGGCGCTGATCATGCTCACCGCCACGCTCTACGCCGGTATCATCATCCAGCCGCGCGCCACCGAACTGCGGCCGCAGATCCATGATCCGGCGGCACCACCGACGGTACAGGCGGAGTTTGATCGTCTGCACCGCCGCGCTGTGCAATTGAATGGCACCGTGCTCATTTGCGGCATTGCCGCCAGCATCATCACGGCCACGGCCCTGCGGCCGTAGCGACGGACCAAACGGCGCCACCCGTGCCACGTGCCCTTCTATTTGATCTGTTCGGCACCGTCGTGCAGTTCAAGCCGCAAGTGCCGGCTGTCGAGGTGGCAGGTACTCCATGGCGCACAACGATGGGATGGTTGCGCGCGACTGCCGAGCGCGAACTGCCCGACGTGTCGTTCGACGAGTTGCTGCCTGCTCTGCTGCAGGTCACCGAGGACATCGTCCGCCGGCGAGCGCCGGAGTATCGTGAAGTGCCGTCTCGCGAGCGCTTTTGCCGCGCCCTGCTGCGCGTCAACGTGACGGCGGCGCAGGCCCCAGACATCGCGGAGCGCCTGTCTCTGGCACACATGGCGCATCTCGCCTCAATGACCGTGTTGCCGCCGGCGCACCGGTTGCTGCTCCGCGAGCTTGCCGGCCGCTACCGGCTCGGACTCGTATCGAACTTTGATCACGGGCCGACCGCGCGCCGCGTGTTGCTCGACCACGGCGTCGCCGAGTTCTTCCCGACCACCCTGATCTCCGCGGAATTTGGCCGCCGCAAGCCGCACCCGGCGATCTTTGAAGCGGCGCTGCACGGGGTCGGAGTGCGCGCCGCCGAAGCGTTGTTCATCGGCGACAGCGTGGCAGACGATGTAGTCGGCGCGCACGGCGCCGGCGTGCCGGTCGCGTGGCTCAACGCGAACAACGCACCACTGACCGTCGGTGCGCCTGTGCCGCAGCACATCATCACACGCCTCACGGATCTACTGGCAGTGCTGCAACAGCCGTAGCCTCTCCCCCTTCGCTCTGCGCTTGGAATCGGCTATGAAGATCCCGTTCCGCAGCCGAGGTGCCGCGTGCAAGCAACCCCGAGACAGAACGAGAGTGCCGCAAGCATGCCACCGGTCGACACGGCACGCGCGTTGGCGGGAGGTATCCGCGACCGGGCCGAACACATCGAACGTCATCGCCGTCTGCCCACGGAGTTGGTTCACGCGTTGGCGGAAGCCGGCTTGTTCCGCATGTCTGTTCCGCGGGCGTTCGGCGGAGGCGAAGTCGACGCCGCGACGATGGTAGAAGCCATCGAAGAGATCGCCAAAGCCGACGGCTCGGCAGCGTGGTGCGTCATGATCGGCGCGACCAGCGGGCTCGTCAGCGCGTATCTGCCGGAGACGGTGGCTCATGACATCTACGGTCCACCGCTCCACGTCACCGGCGGTGTGTTTGCTGCGCATGGGAAGGCCACGGTCGTCCCCGGCGGTTACCGTGTCGGCGGCCGCTGGCCGTTCGCCAGCGGTTGCGAGCATTGTACCTGGCTGATGGGCGGCTGCGTTATCCTCGACGACGGCCGGCCGCGCCTGCTGCCCAACGGCCAACCGGATGCGCGCATGATGCTCTTCCCGGCAGCGGACGTGGAGATCATCGATACCTGGACCGTCGCCGGCCTGCGTGGCACCGGCAGTCACGACATCGCGGTCGCGGAGCGATTCGTTCCTGAAGACCGCTCGGTGTCACTGCTCACCGATCGTCCTCGCCAACCGGGACCGCTC
>DATKMS010000226.1:0-33779 GCA_035541735.1 Candidatus Margulisiibacteriota bacterium | reverse complement strand
GGCGCGTCGCCGACGGCGATGGGATAGCGGCCGGAGAAGCAGCCGCGGCACATCCGCGTCTCGGGACGGGTCGCCGCCAGCACGCCGTCGAGTGACAGGTACCGCAGGCTGTCGACGCCGATGGCCGCCGCGATCTCTGCTTCATCGCGGCCGACGGCAATCAACAAGCTGCGGTCGGGAATGTCGACGCCGAAGAAGCAGCCGTGGCGCAGCGGCGGCGCACCGATGCGCACGTGCACTGCGCGCGCCCCGGCCGCACGCAGACTCGCCGCGAGGGCACGGAAGGTCGTGCCGCGCACCAGGGAATCGTCCACCAATACGACGCGCTGGCCGCTGACTTGCGGTGCGTAAACGTTGTACTTCAGCCGCGCCTTGAAATCGCGCGTGGCCTGCAGCGGCTCGATGAACGTGCGGCCGACGTAGTGGTCGCGGATGAGGCCGTGGGCGAGCGGGATGCCGGACTCGCGCGCGAAGCCCAAGGCCGCAAAGTTGCCGGAGTCCGGGACCGGCACGACACAGTCCGCCACCACCGGTGCCTCGCGCGCCAATTGCCGGCCAAGCGCGATGCGCATCTCGCCAACGCTGCGGCCGAAGACGGTGCTGTCCGGACGCGAGAAGTAGATCCACTCGAAGACGCACGGCGCCGGCGCCGCGGGCGCGATGCGTTCGCTGCGACCGCCGCGGTCGTCGATGACGAGCAGCTCACCTGGCTCGACCTCGCGCTCCCAGCGGGCACCGACCAGATCGAACGCACAGGACTCGGAGCCCACCACCCAGCCGTCACCGAGCCGCCCGACCGCCAGCGGCCGGAAGCCGTTGGGATCACGCGCCGCATACAAGGCACGGCCATGCACCAGAAGCATCGAGTAAGCGCCGCGGACACGGCGAAAGGTGTCCATCACCGCCGCGAGCCACCCGGCGTGCGATGGGATACCGGTGAGCACCTGGCCGAGGAGGCGCGTGTCCGACGTCCCGGCAGACGCTCCGGGCACCAGCGCAGCGGCGTTGAGCAGGTTGCCGTTGTGACACAGGGCAAGGGTCTCGGCGCCGCTGCCGAACGCCAGCGGTTGCGCGTTGTCCACGGTCGACGTCCCGCTTGTGGAGTAACGGTTGTGTCCGATGGCAACGTCGCCGTTGAGATCCGCGAGCACCGCCGAGTTGTAAACTTGGTCCACCAGCCCCATACCGACATGCCGCCTCCACTGGTGGCCGTCCCCGACCACCATCCCCGAGGACTCCTGGCCGCGGTGCTGCAAGGCATGGAGACCGAGGTACGTTTGGCGCGCGGCATCCGCGACGCCAAAGACGCCGAAGACACCGCAGTCTTCCCGAACGGCGTCGTCGTTCATGTGTAGGCTCGCTGCGAGCAGGCTGCGACTTACGCTGGGGGTGCAGCCTGTTCGGTTGCTCCATGTCCCGCTGCGCGCAGGCCGCAGAACTCTTCGTAGTCGATCAGCTTGGTCACGGTCGGATGCAGACCGCAGACGGGACAGTTCGGGTCCTTGCGCAGCTTGTGGATGCGCAACTCCATGCTCAGGGTGTCGAAGTACACCATGCGACCGATGAGCGGTTTACCGGCTCCGAGAATCAGCTTGATCGTCTCCAGTGCCTGCACGCAGCCCACGAGGCCAGGAAGCACGCCGAGCACACCCGCTTCGGCACAGCTTGGCGCGGCGCCCGGAGGCGGTGGCTCGGGGAACAAGCAGCGGTAGCAGGGTCCTTTGCCAGGGTAGAACACGGCGGCTTGACCTTCGAACTGGAAGATGCTGCCGTGCACATTCGGCTTGCCGAGCATCACGCAGGCGTCGTTCACCAGGTAACGAGTCGGGAAATTGTCACAGCCGTCGACGATGACGTCGTAGTCGGCGAACAGACGCATGACGTTGTCCGAAGACAGCCGCTCCTGGTAGCCAACGATGTGGACGTCAGGGTTCAGGGCCTGCAGCGTTTCACGCGCCGACTCGACTTTGGGCATCCCGACGCGTTCCGCGGTGTGCAGGATCTGGCGTTGCAGGTTGCTCATGTCGACGACGTCGTGGTCGACGATCCCGATGGTCCCAACTCCAGCGGCCGCGAGGTAGAACGCCGTCGGTGAGCCAAGTCCGCCCGCACCAATCAGCAGCACCTTGGCGTCGAGCAGCTTCGCCTGTCCTTCTTCTCCCACTTCGGGAAGGAGGAAATGTCGGCTGTACCGGCTGGTCTGCTCCAGCGTGAACTGCCGGTCTTGCTTCCATGGGTAGCCCGCGCCCTTCCAAGCGCTGTAGCCGCCGGTCATCGAGATGACTTTCTGGTAGCCCATCTCTTTGAGCAGCTTGGCGGCGAGCAGCGAGCGCGTGCCGCCGCCGCAGTACGCGATGATCGGCTTGCTCTTGTCGGGCACTTCCTGCTCGACGCGGAACTCGAGGAAGCCGCGTGGCAACGAGATGGCGCCGGCGAGATGGCCCTCGCGGTACTCTTCCTTCTCGCGTACGTCGACCAGGGCATAGTCGTTGCCGTTACCCAAGTGCTCCTTGACCTGGTCGATGCTCCACTCCGGCACCTCGCGCCGGGCCTCTTCCATCAGGTCTTTGAACGTCTTAGCCATCGTTGGTCTCCTTACCGCAGCAGGCTGAACCTTGGCTCGCGGCGACGCCAGGTCTGACGTCGCCGGAGTGCCCACGCCGATGCTGATTGACTGATTTTTATAGCGCTGGGCGGCTTCGGAGTCTATCGACTCGTCAGTCCCTCGCCGCCTGCCAGACGAAAGCCAGCGACCCCGGAGCGGGCCATAGAAATGACGCCGCAGGTCCTAGTGGCAGCGGTCAGGGCCGGGTGCCTTGAGTCCCCAGCGTGCCTCTTCGAGGTGGAACTCGATGATCTCCCGCAAACGTTCGGCGCGCACCGTGAGGCTCGGGGCCTCGAGCAGCCCCTGCTTTTCGAGCGGCGCAAGGTCGAGGGCGTAGGAGAAGAAGTTGACGAGTAGTTCGTCGGAAAGCGACCGATCGTGCAGCAAGCGATGCGCCGGGGTTGCGGGTTTGGCTTGCAGGAAGCGACCGAGCAGGTTGATCAAGCGATCGCGGCAACCGCCATCGATACCGCCATGCACCATACTGCGCCACGCCACCTCGGCCTGCCGGTATGGTTTCTCGAAGAGCTGCCGGCGAATGATGAACTCGCGGTGGCCGTGCAAAAGAATGTTGCGGCGGCCGTCGGGCAGCGCTTCGACGTTGACGAGCTTTCCCGCGCAGCCAGTCTCGAAGATGTCCGGGTTCTCGTGGTACCGCGGGCGCCAGTCGCCGCGCAGCAAGACCATACCGATGATCTCGTGCCCGGCTGAGGCGTCGCGTACCATGTCACGGTAACGCGGTTCAAAGATGTGGAGGGGGAGCGGCACGCCTGGGAACAGAACCACGTTGGGCAAGGGGAAGACCGGGATGATGGACGGGAGATCCATTGACGTCTTGCTATGGATGACACGTTGCAGCGGAGGCCGCAAGGAGAACTTGCCGATGCGGCAGAAGCGCAGCGGCACGCGTCCGCCGGTGCTTCTAACACGGCGGTCGGTGAGGCACCTTGACAAGTTTGTGGTTGGCGTTTAAGCGAAGCGTCACTACAGCGGCCTTTGCAGAACATCGGAACCGGGTGAAGCACCAACGCCATGCAGCCAGAACGAGCCGACATGCAGGAGGGGTTATGGACGTGATGAACTTCTTCGAATCGATCTTCCGCTGGTTTCACGTAGTCGCGGGTATCATCTGGATCGGCGTGCTGTACTTCTTCAACTGGATCAACGGACCGTTCGAGGGCACGCTCGACGCCGAGACCAAGAAGAAGGTGATTCCGGAGCTGCGGCCGCGGGCGCTCTTCTGGTTTCGGTGGGGGGCCGCGTTCACATGGGTCACTGGCGTCCTGTTGTTGCTCATCGTCTACTATCACGGTCGCGCCGTCTTCAGCGCCGACAGCGGGTGGAGCCTGAGGGCAATCATCATGATCGCCCTGGTGTTCGTCGCGCCGTTCATTTACGACGCACTGGTCAACTCGTTCATGAAAGAGTTGCAGGCGGCCTTCATTGGCGGGGTGATCCTGTCCTTCGTGCTGCTCCTTCTGTTCGACTACGTCGGCGGCTTCAGCGTGCGGGGCTATGCCATCCATCTGGGAGCAACGTTCGGCACGATCATGGCCTTCAACGTCTGGTTCCGCATATGGCCGGCGCAGCAAAAGATCATCACCGCGATCAAGGAAGGCAATCCTCCCGATGCAGCGCTAGTCGGTCTGGCAGGGCTGCGCTCGCGGCACAACACCTACATGTCCGTGCCGCTGGTCTTCCTGATGCTCAGCCAGCACTCGCTGGGGTGGGCAACCAACCCGATCACGCTGACGATCGTCGTGCTCGCAGGTTGGGGGCTGGTGTATCACCTGTACGACCGCGCTCCGAAGGTCAAGGGCTTCTAGGTCTCGCTATAGGTCGGGCCTGCGGCCGGCGTCCTCTGGCAGGCGGCGCCCCGGCCGGCTGGGAGACGCCCGCTCGCGGCGCTGCCCTTGCGGTCAGTTCGGACCGGTGTACGCGAACTGGAGGCTCGCGGTGCCACGTGGTTCGAGGGTGACGCGCTGTTCCTTGGTTCCCAGCTTTTCCTGCCAGACGCCGACGATGTAGTCCCCCGGCGGCACATTCGCCAAAGTCACTGAGCCGTTCGCCGGCGTCACCGCAACGTAGGGATTCCCAACGACGGCGACGTAAGCGCTCATCCAGGGGTGGATGTCGCAGCCGACCGGGACAGCCACCTCTGCTTTGTCGAAGGTGAGCGTGCGCCTGGAACCTTGGCGACTCATCAGGAAATTGAACGCGCGCACCACCTGCGGGCGGGCGTGCACGTTGTGGGCTTCCGGGTCGCTGTTCACAAACTCGACGGGTTGCCCAACCATCACCGCAGCGACGTGCGGGTGGTAGACGCAGCCCTTCTGGTCGATGACAACCGGCTCGGTCGGCGGGGCAAACACCCATTTTTCCAGTCCGGCCTTGATCCAGACGACGGCGTTCGCCACTTGGCCGCCCTCAACCACCAGCGAGTTGTCGTACACGGGCCCCTGGTGTTGCGCGGCACACTGCGGGGCGATGCGCATATCGAACACTCTGGGCGTCGGCACCGCACCGCGGTACGTGACCTCGACCCGAATCGTCCCGGCGGTTGCCGGATCGACCGGCGTCGCCACCACCGTCTGCTTCGGTGGCGCGGAGGAATCGCTGCAGCTGGCCAGCACTGCGAGGCCCAGCAGAAGGTGTTGAAGAGAGACTTTTGACTGTGGCGGTCTGCGCACGTCTCCTCCTGCTGACTTCGAGGGCGACCAATCAATGGAGCGCCGCGCCGGAGCGCCGGTGTACGGGAGTGTCCCGACACTTGGGACATATGCCGTAGTACGTCAGCGCGTGGCGGCGAACGACGTACCCTACCCGATGCAGGGGGGGCAAGCGCGGCGCGGGGATGTGCTTGCGCAGCAGATCAGACACGGCGCCACACCGCTCGCACATGAAATGATCGTGCTCCTCGAGCATGCCGTCATAGCGCGTAGCGCTCTCTGCCAACTGCACGACACGGATGCGCTGCTGCGCTGCGAGCTTCTGCAGATTTCGGTAGACGGTCCCCAGGCTGACCCGGGGTAGTTTGCGGCGTACGCGGCGGTAGACCTCCTCCGCGCTCGGGTGGTCGTGAGCGGCGTTCACGACCTCTTCCACCGCAGCCAGTTGGCGTGTGCGCCGCTCCTTCACGCCGCCTCCAGATCCTGCGCCAAGGATCGTCGGACGGCGTCATCGAGCACCGTCTGATGGCGATAGTTCGGATGGTCGATGACCAGTCGCACCGGCTGCCGGCGCTCGATGAACGCGTGACGCGCCGCCGCAGTGAATGGAAAGCGCACGTACTGCACAGCGCTCAGCTTGTCCTCTGTGCTCCGACCCGCTTCAAACGCACCGCGAATGCAGAAGTGGGTGTCGGGTGCACCGTTACCGATCTCCATGGTGACCGCCTGATCGATGCCAATCAGACTGACGAGCCGCTCGCGAATCTGGCTCTCCTCGGTGATCTCGATGAGCATCGTCGCACTCAGCTCGCCGGGTTCGGGGATCAAGCTGTTGTAGACGTCAAGTTCGTCGCGGACACGATCAAGGTCAACGATGTGCTCGGCACGCAGCATCTCGTGAATCTGGAACCACATCGTGTCGTGGTTTTCGAAGACGAAGGTCACCTGCTCTCCCACCGCGACACGGCGCTGCTTCTTCAGCGCGATGATGCGGTGGCGCACCTCGCTACGCATCTGCTCGTAGCGCTCCAAGCCCATGACTTCGTCGAGAGTCACCTTCTTCATCTGGCGGGTGCTCCAGTGATCAACGCGCTGGGGCAGGGGGAGTTGCAGCCCCCCTGCCCCCAGCGTCGCAGTTCCCCGTGGTTTACTGACCGAGCCCTTGCAGGCCCTTGGTGAAGCGGCCGGCGTGCGACTTCTCGGCGCGCGCCAGGGTTTCGAACCACTCGGCAATTTCGTCGAAGCCTTCACCACGCGCCGTCTTCGCAAATCCCGGGTACATCTCGGTGTACTCGTAGGTTTCACCCTCGACGGCCGACTTCAGGTTCTTCTCGGTATCGCCGATCGGCACCCCGGTGCATGGATCACCAACTTCCTTGAGAAAGTCCAGGTGTCCGAACGCGTGGCCCGTCTCTGCCTCCGAAGTATCGCGGAACAAGCCGCCAATGTCTGGGTACCCTTCGATGTCGGCGCGCCGCGCGAAATAGAGATAGCGCCGGTTCGCCTGTGACTCACCCGCGAAAGCGGCCTTCAGGTTGTCGTGCGTCTTGGTGCCCTTCAAGCCTTTTGCCATCGCTCAACCTCCTTAACAGGAATTATTCCTGTTAGGCTTATGGCCCAAGTACAGCTCCATGTCAATGCCCCTCTGGCGGGTCTGCCGGAGCGGGCAGCGCGGGCAACTGACGCCGCGACTCGAGGGAGGTGGGTCGAGCCTACAAGCCGAGGGTGCGGACGCTGGGGCGTTCGCGCAGACGCCCGATCCACGCGGCAACGTTGTGCAAGCGTGGGTCGACCTCGACCCCCAACTGTCCCAGAATCAAGACTCGTGGCGCAAACGCCACGTCAGCCAGCGAAAACTCACCAACCAGGAACGGCGTGCCATCGAGTGCTCCCTCGAGGCGACCAAGGACGCGGCCGATCTCCGCCTGATAACGACGAACCCGTTCTGCCTCGCGCTCGGCTTCTGGTTTGTGGAGTTCGGCGAGAACGAAGCCCGCCGGTGGCATGAAGGAGTTGTCACAAAAGTCTTCGAGCTGGCGCACCCGCGCCCGCCCCGCAGAGTCCTCGGGCATCAGTGGCGGATTGGGGTACTCTTCATCCAGATACTCATTGATGATGGTCGAATCATACACCACGACGTCGTCGTCGATCAGGACCGGGACTTTGCCGTACGGGTTGAGTTTGAGAAACTCAGGTGTTTTCTGCTCTCCTTTGTGTAAGTCCACGTGGACACGCTCGTATTCCAGATCTTTCTCCGCGAGAACGATCCGGACTTTCTGACAGAACGGGCAATCCGGGTAGTCATACAGTCTGATCATCGGTTCCTCCCGTTTTTGCCTTTACGGCCCACACCTTGCGCCGCACAACATCGCAGAAAACCGTTGGCGTGTCTACCGGGAGCGCCAGCAAAAGACCGCCCCAGGGCGGTCTTCAGCCGACATGTTGCCAGGCATGGTAGGAGCTGCGCACCAGGGGTCCTGACTCGACGTGGCGAAAACCAAACCGCAGCGCCTCTTCGCGCAGGAAGGCAAACTCGGCCGGGGGAACGTAGCGTTCCACCGGCAACTGGGAGGCTGACGGCCGCAGGTACTGCCCGAGCGTGAGGATGGAGCAGCCGGCGTCACCGAGGTCGGAAAACACGACCCGCAGCTCATCGTGATCCTCGCCTAAGCCCAGCATGAGCCCCGTCTTCGTCACCAGCCGGGGGCGGCGTTGCTTCGCATGACGCAGCAGTTCGAGGGAGCGATCGTATCGGGCGCCGGGCCGCACGCGCTTGTACAGCCGCGGCACAGTCTCGGTGTTGTGGTTGAGTATGTCGACCGGGGAATCAACGACGGTATCGACCGCCCTCAAATCACCCCTAAAGTCGGGAACCAGCAGCTCGACCGTGCACTCGGGCGCCCGCGCCTTGATTGCCTCGGCCGTGCGCGCAAAGTGCGCGGCGCCTCCGTCCGCGAGGTCGTCACGGTCGACGGAGGTCACCACCACGTGCCGCAGGCCGAGCCGTACCACTCCCTCCGCCACCCGTTGTGGCTCTTCCGGATCCACGGCGACAGGCCGGCCGTGCGTGACCGCACAGAACGAGCAATTGCGGGTACAAACGTCACCCAGCAGCATGAACGTCGCCGTCCGATGGTGCCAACACTCGCCGACGTTGGGACAGTGCGCCTCTTCGCACACCGTGTGCAGATGCAGCTCCTTGACGAGACGCTTGGTCTCGAAGAACGCCGCACCAGCGGGCGCTTTCACCTTGATCCATGCGGGATGCCGGCGCACCACTGTCATGGGTGGTGCTCCTCTTGGGCGCGCGCCTGGGTGTAACCAAACACCGAGCAGAAGCGGCTTGAGAACCGGGCGGCCACGGCTCCCATCGGCGGGGCCGCTCCGAGTTGCTCCGCCATTGAGGTCATGCGCACCTCGGGCATGCGGCAAGGGATGATGTGGGTAAAGAATCGCAGGTCGGTCGACACGTTCAACGCGATCCCGTGAAACGTCGTCCACCGGCGCACGCCAATCCCGATCGAGCCGATCTTCGCACGACCCACCCAGACACCTGTGAGAGCGACAAGGCGTTCCGCTGCAATTCCAAAGTCCGCACACACGCCGATCAACACGTCTTCGAGCGCGCGCACGTAGCGATGGACATCACGGCCACCGTGCCCCAACCTGATGATCGGATAGGCGATCAGCTGCCCCGGCCCGTGAAACGTCACACCACCGCCGCGGCCGACCCGGAACACGGGCACGCCCAGGGTCTGATCGGCTCCCCGGAGATCCTCGGCGTCCGCACCGCGCCCCAGGGTGTAGACGGGCAAGTGCTCGAGCAGCAAGAGCTGGTCCGTGATCTCCCCGGCTACTCTGCGTCCAACCAGCTCCTCCTGCAGCGCCAGTGCCGTCGCGTAGGGACAGACTCCCAGATCACGCACCGCAATTTCCATTTCGATCTCCAAGCTAATCGAAGCATCGCCATCCCGCAACGCGACGGCGCGCGGCAAACGTAGGGGGCGGAGGAACCAGGCAGGCTTGCTACTTGGCGTCCAGATGTGCTCGGAAGAATGCCAGCGCTCGCGCCCATGCGTCTTTCGCCGCGTCCGGACGATACGCATCAGGACGCGTGTCGTTGAAGAAGGCATGGCCGGCGCCCGAGTAGATCTTCGTCTGAAAGTTCTTACCGGCGCGCCGCAGGACGCTTTCCAGTTCTTTGACGTCGGCGCGCGGGATCAGCGCATCGTCCTCACCGAACAGGCCGAGGTAGGGGCAGCCCAAGCCGGGCGCCATGTCGAGGGCACTTTCGGGCTTGAGCGGCGTTTTTTCTGCGTAGCGCAGCATGCCATAGAAGCTGACGCATGCGGCGATCATCCCCACGCTGCACGCCGCCATCAGCGCGTACTGGCCTCCCATGCAGAATCCCGTGATACCGATCGACCGCGCCCGCACCTCGGGACGGCTGCCGAGAAAGCGCACCGCACCATCCAGATCCTTGAGGACACGGCGGTCGTCGAGTTGCCGCATCCAGCGCAGCGCGCTCTCGATGTCGGGGAGCTCGGGGGCACCTTCGCGGCTGTAGAGGTCGACGGCCAGCGCAAAGAACGATTCGTTGGCGAAGCGGCGCGCAATGTCCCGATAGTGCTCAGTCAGACCACGAACGTCGGGGATGATGATCACCGCCGGCAGCCGTTCGTCACGCCGTAGCCACGCAGCATAGGCGCCGATGGGATCACCGTCGCGCAGGTATGTCAGTTGTTCCGTCCGCAGAAGTGTCGTCGGCATGTCCTTCTTGGCCCAGGAAGCTCCAGCCGCCTATGAGATTCGCGCCGCAGAGTCAACCGCGGCGCCGCCGCACCGCGCGTCACACCGCATAGGGCAGCCGCGTACCTGGCATACGGCGGAGCCGAAACAGGAGTGCGTCATCGCGCAGCATCAACGCTTACGATAGCTGAACGGACGCATGAAAACAGTGGGCGCCGCACCGGTCACCAACTCGGCAACCAACTGCGCAGTGATCGGCGCAAGCAGGATACCGTTGCGATGGTGGCCAGTCGCGAGAATCACATTTTCCATACCCGGCAACGGCGCAATAATCGGACGGCGGATCGTCGAGCACGGGCGCAGCCCGGCCCAACTGCGCAACTCGGCGGCGGCGCTGATCCGCGGCACCATCGCCGCCGCACGCACGCGTAACGTGGCCCGTCCAGTAGCCGTGACCTGCTTATTGAAGCCGTCGAAGAGCGTCGTGCTGCCGATCAACAGCTCCCCACCGGTTCGCGGCACCAGACAACCTTCGCCAGCAACCAGCGTATGCCGCAACTCCCAGGTCGTCGGCCGCACGGCCAGCATCTCGCCACGGGCTGGGCGCACCGGCACCTTGACACCGCACGGTTCGAGCAGCGGCCTGGACCATGCCCCCGCTGCCACGATGACCACGCCGGCCTCAATGCGCCCGCGGTCCAGTTCCAGCGTCACCGCACCCGCGCTCGGCAAAACTCCCCGCACTGCGGTCTTGTCGCAGCGCTCGACACCACGCCGCACCGCCGCACCGATGAGCGCACTTACGAAGTGCTCGCTGTTGATGGTCCGATCATCCGCAAAGAGTGCAGCCGCCTGCAACTGCGGGTTCACCGCAGGCTCGAGCCGCATCACGTCGGCCGGCGACAGCATCTCGCAGCGCAGCCCCTGCTCGCTGCGGTGCAGGACCAGCGCTCGTAGCGCCACCGCCTGCTCCTCTGAGAAGGCCAACGAGATGAGGCCCTCGCGGCGGTAGCCGAGGTCAATACCGGCCTCCTGCTGCAGCCGATCGACCAAGGCAGGGAACATGTCGGCGCTCAGGCGCCGCAACTCCAGCAGCACGCCGCGACGCGCCTGGCCGCTGGCCACCGCCAGCACGCCGGCGGCGGCGTTCGATGCCTCGCACCCAGGTGTCCCGCGTTCGAGCAAGACGATGCGCAGGCGACTCACGCGCGCCAGCGTCTCGGCAATACAAGCGCCGATGACGCCGGCGCCGATGATGGCGACGTCCGCGGTTTTCACGGCTCCGAACTTCCGCTCAAACGTAACCCGCCAGAAGGTGCTCGAGGTCTTCGCGTGACATGGCGCTCGCCATCAAGCCGACGGCGTCGCCGTCGCGGTACGCACAAACACTAACATCTCCGACACAACAGGACGAATCAGCTTGCGGCCGCGCAGGGATCGCGCAAACTGCTGCTCTCGCTCGAGTAGCCGAGTGCAGGTCGGGCAGCCGGCGATGTGCGCCGCTACTGTCGCCTGCTCTTCCGGCGTCAGCAACCCGTCGACGTGGGCGGCGGTCGGCTCTCTGTACTCACCGCAGTGCATAGCTGCCGCGACGGCCGTAACCGCGCTCTTTCGCATACTGCCGCAAGGCCGCTTCCAACAGACGGCGTCCGCGCGACAGGCGCGAACGGATCGTGCCGACTGGGCAACCGATCGCCGCGGCTGCCTCCTCGTAGGTCAGCTCATGGATGTCGACGAGGACAATGACCTCGAGGAACTCCACCGGTAGGCTCTTGAGAGCTTCCTCCACCTCCGTGTCGAGGAACTGCGCGAGGACAATGTCTTCGGGGCTCGTCGGCAGGGCCTCAGCGTTCACGCTGCTGTTGGCCTCGGTGATCGTGTCGTCGAAGTCGACTCGTTGTTGCTCGCGGTAGCGGTCTCGATAGCGGTTCTTGAAGGTGTTGTGCAGGATGGTCATGAGCCAGGCACGGCAATTGGTCCCCGGCGTAAACTGGTGCCAAAAGCGGTACGCTCTGAGGAAGGTCTCCTGCAGGAGTTCCTGGGCTTCGTCCGCGTTGCGGGTGAGGTAGAGCGCCGCCGTGTACACCTGGTCCAAGTGCGGAAGCGCTTCTCTCGCGAATTCATCGCGCTTCCGGCGATCTGGCTCCGCCATTGCGGTGGCTTACCACGAGTCCACCGCACTGACCAGAACACCGGCGACAGCGGCGGAGTTCCGTGCGCGGCGCATTCACTCCGACCGCGCCGCTCAACCAGCGGGTCAGTCGCGTGGTTCGCCGCGCAGCGCTTCGATGTCCGCTGGAGCCTTGGCCACCGCCGCAGAGAGGACTTCATGACCATCGGCGGTCACCAGGACATCATCCTCAATGCGAACGCCAATGCCGAGATAGCGCGGGTCCACGGCGGCACGCTCAGGAGAGACGTAGAGACCGGGCTCGACGGTCAAAACCATGCCCGGTTCAAGGATGCGTGCGTTGCCTTCGAGCTTGTACTTTCCGACGTCGTGTACATCCATGCCCAGCCAGTGACTGGTGCGGTGCATGAAGAGGGGCCGATACAGCTCTTTGCTGATGATCTCTTCACGCGTGCCCTGCAACAGGCCCAACGTGAGCAGGCCATCGACCAGCACTTCGACGGCACGGGCGTGTG
Source organism: Candidatus Margulisiibacteriota bacterium (assembly GCA_035541735.1). GTDB lineage: Bacteria > Desulfobacterota > Binatia > HRBIN30 > HRBIN30 > DATKMS01. The sequence goes on along the minus strand of DATKMS010000226.1, from coordinate 21,110 downwards.
GCGCATCCACCCGCACGCCCGGTCGGATCAGGTCGATGGCGGCCAGTTGCGCTTGCAGGACCAGATCATAGATAGCGCGCTGCGCTGGGTTGAAGCGGCCACCGACAGGAAACGTACGTGTGACGTCTGAACAGTAACCGCCATATTCGGCACCCGCGTCGATCAGCAGCAAGTCCTCGTTGCGCAACGGTTGGTCATTGGTCGTGTAGTGAAGAATGGTCGCATTGGCACCAGCGGCGACGATCGAAGGATACGCCGGCCCGCTGCCGCCCAGGCGGCGGAAGGTATAGTCGAGGAGCGCTTCGATTTCGTACTCGTGCATGCCGTCGCGCGCCGCACGCATGGCTGCATGATGGGCCTCCGCCGAGATCGCCGCCGCCTGACGCATGCACGCGAGCTCCTCCTCGCCCTTGAAGAGGCGCATCTCATGGACGATCTCACCGGGATCGAGGACGGCCATGGGCCCCTTGCCACTGCGCGGGCGGAGCATCTGCCACTGCTGCATCCATCCGAGCACGCGCTGGTTGAAGGCCGTGTCGCGGCCGAAGGTGTAGTAGAGGCGCTCGCGCTCGCTGACGTATTCGCCGATCTTCCCGTCGAGCTTGTCGATGGGGAAGGCAGCCTGCGCTGCGTGCGTGGCGACGGCCCCCTCAACGCCCGCGCGGCGTCCGGTCCAAGTCTCGCGTTCCGGATCGCGTGGACGCACGAACAACACGTACTCTTCTTTCGGATGCCCGGGCAGAAGCAGCGCAACCGCTTCGGGTTCCACAAAGCCGGTCAGGTAAAGAAAATCGCTGTTCTGGCGATAGGGATATTCCACGTCGTTGGAGCGCAACGATACCGGTGCGGCGACGAAAAGTGCCGCAGCGTCCGGACCGAGCCGGTCCATCAGCCGGCGGCGGCGCTGCGCCAGCACGTCAGGCGGAATGGCCATCGAGTCGAATCGTTACCTGTTTGGAGAACCTGCGGCAAGCGGAGAGGAACGCGCAGTGGAAACGCCCACGAGGCGGGCGCATGCGCTACGGCCTTCCGATGCGGTCGATGACGGCGTTGATCAGATCGATCGGTACGGGCACGATCACGGTCTGGTTCTTCTCCGTGCCGACCTGCGACAGCGCCTGCAGCAAGCGCAACTGGATGGCCATCGGCTGGGTCTCCATGATGGTTGCCGCTTCGCTCAGCCGCACGGCTGCCTGGTATTCGCCTTCGGCGTTGATGACCTTGGCCCGCCGCAACCGTTCTGCCTCTGCCTGACGAGCGATGGAGCGTTGCATCTCCACCGGCAGGTCGACGTGCTTCACTTCGACGGCCACGACTTTCACGCCCCACGGCTCAGTGTGCGTGTCGATGATCTCCTGCAGGCGCGCGTTGAACTTCTCGCGCTCGGCAAGCAACTCGTCGAGATGCGCCTGCCCGCAGACGCTGCGCAACGTCGTCTGCGCGATCTGCGACGTGGCGTAGAGGTAGTTCTGCACCTCCACGACCGCGCGATTGGCGTCGAGGACGCGGAAATAGAGCACGGCGCTTACTTTGATGGATACGTTGTCGCGGGTGATGACGTCCTGCGAGGGCACGTCGAGGGTGATGGTCCGCAGGTCCAAGCGGAACATCTGCTCGATGAATGGGATGACGTAGATGATCCCGGGACCGCGCGCCGCAGTCAGACGTCCCAACCGTAAGATCACGCCGCGCTCGTACTCCTGCAGAATCTTGATCCCACCGATCAGCAGGACGACGATGACGACCAGCACCGCAGCCGCGGGACCGATAAGCATGCGCATGGTCTATCAGAGATCCCCTGCGTGCAGCAATCTGGCTCGTCGTGATTGTGGCAGGTCGCGCCGGGCGGGCGATTGAACTCGCCGGGCGGTCGACCTAGTCTTGCATCGATGCCGACCTCGCTTTCGCCACGCTCGCGCAGGTTGCTGAACTCGATCGCCTACAGCGCGCTCGTCGCACTCGTGACGGTGCTGGGGTACCTCACCTTTCGGGCTGTCAGCGAGCGCCGCCACAGCGTGGCTGGGAATAGTGAAGCAGCCGCCGAGCCGGAAAGCACTCCACTCTTCGACATCGCGAACTTCGCGGCACGGCAAGAGCGCAGCGCGGACGCAGAACGACTGACCGTATCACTGCGGGTACGCCTGACGAAACCGGGCAGCGTCGATGCGTACGTGTATGTCCTGGCGCGTAACGACCACGTCGTACCGCGCCTGTGGGCAGTGTGGCCGACGCAAGGGCCGGGGGGTGTCGTCACCGCCGGCGGCCACCTCCGCACCCAGAATCCCGCCAGCGGCGAGGCCGTCAAGTTGTCGCCGAGTTGGACGCGGATCACGGCAACGCTCGATCACCCGCCGGGGCGCCCACCCTTCGATACCGTATACGTCTACCTCGTCAACCCAGACGGCGAGATCCTTCTGGCGCGGCCGTTCGCGCTATGATCGTCGGCGACACCCGCAGACCAAGCGCGCGGCGCCGCTCAGGGAGGCAGCATGGACGCAAGCGACCGGACCTTCACGATTCGCTTTTCGCTCACCGCAAGGATTCCAGAGGCACTGTGGGACGACGAATGCTTCGAGGAAGAAGACTGGTTCAAGGAATGGGAGACGCAGATCAAGCCGGGGCTCATCCGGACGGTCTTCACCCATCTGCGCTCGTTCCCCAACTGGCAAGCCCACATCCGCAACCGCGGTGTTTCCCCGGAAGATGAGGTCGAGATCGTGGTCGAGCGCCGCTATGCGCCACCAGCAGAACCGGACTGAGTCAGAGCTGCGTGGAGCCGAGCAGGTTACCGCCGAGGCGCGGGTGGCCGATACGTTTGTCGCCGACGACGTTGATGAGTGAGGCCTTGCCCGACTTGCACGCGCGTTCCAATGCGGGGCGGAGCTGCTGTGGCGCCTCGACGTACTCGGTGTGGCATCCCATCACAGCAAACATTTGATCGTAACGGATTCTTTCGAGCATGTTGAACGGCTCGGTACGGCCTTTCAGCAGCGGCATCTGCTCGAAGCTGGGTCCCCACGAGCTATTGTTCCACAGCACGGTGATGAGCGGCTGCTCATATCGTAGCGCGGTTTCGATGTCCCACCCGCCGATGCCCAACCCGCCATCACCGATGACCAGCACGACCTGCTTGCCCGGCCGCGCCAACTGCACGCCGATGCCCATGCCGACACCATGTCCAACCGGAGCCAGCGGCCCGGCGTCCACCACCTGGCCGGCGAACCGCGACGTGAACCACTGCGTCATCCAGCCGCTGAGCGTGAACGAATCAATCACCACAGTGGCGTCGCGATCGATGACCTCGCACAGGGTGCGGGCCAGATGGTCGGGATGGACGGGCACGCTGTCGCGTGTGGCGCGCTCGCGCTCGTCGATCGTACGTTCGTAGTTGGTGCGTACCTGGACGACCTCGCGCAACCACTCCGAATCCCTGTGGCGTGAGAAATCGAGCCGCTGGCGCTTGGCGGTGTCGATCAGCTGACGCAACACGAGCTTCGGATCACCGACGACGGCGACTTCGGCAGGGACGTGCCAGCCGATGCGGTCCGGTACCGGATCCACCTGGACGTAGGTCGCCTTGTCATTCCACGTCGGCGGTTCGCCGAAGTGCTCGCCGCTCCAGAACTTGAAGCCGACGGCCAAGACAACGTCCGCACGGCCCGTGAACGGCTTCTTCCACGCACCGCGTACGGCGAGCCGATGGTCCTCGGGAATCGCTCCTTGCCCGGCACGCCGCGCGTATGCGGGAATGTGGGTCAACTCCGCCAACTCGCGTAACTCGGAAGATGCGCCGGACCAAAAGATCCCGTCGCCAGCAACAATCAGCGGCCGTTCGGCACGCAGCAGCAGTTCCAAGGCCCGCTCGATTTTCGTCGGGTCACCCTGCGCGCGCAGGTCGTCGATCTCATAGACCTTGGCTCCCTTGCGCTGCCGCGCCGGGTCGTCCTGGTGATAGAGAATGTTGGTCGGGATTTCGACCAGCGCCACGCCTTGCGGATACGACAGCGCCTCGCGAAAGGCTTGCCGCAGGTCCACCTCGATGGTCGACCAATCGACAGTCCGCTTCACGAACTTGGAGAATGTGCGACACACATCGGAACCGTAGGCCTCTTGAAACGAGCCCAGGTGATCTTCGGTCGTCGGATGTTGGCCGGCGATGCACACTACCGCGCTACCGGTCAGGCCGGCCACACACAGTCCGGTCACCGCGTTGGTCAGCCCGCAACCCGCAGTAACGCAGCACACGCCAGGAGTCGCCGTGGTGCGCGCGTACGCGTCCGCGGCGTAGGCACACGCCTGCTCGTGACGCATGTGGATCAGCTTGACGTCATTGTTGCGCAGATTGGCGAGGATCGGGAAGGTGTGTCCGCCGTTGATGGCGAACAGATACTTGACCTTTTGCTCCTTCAGAATGCGTCCGACCAGCGCACCACCATCGATCGGGGCCATCGCCTGCTCCTTCCCTTGCTGCGGACGCTCCCCGTAGAGTGAACGTTCCCAGTCCATCTCCGGAGGCATGTGCGTCTCGTGTGAGCGTATGCCGCGCGCGACGACGGAGCGTGGGTGAACCGAGGCCCCTCAACCGACGTGGGCCGCGTACTCCACAGCGAGGTAGGCCCGCAATTGCGAACGGATCGAGGTCGGCGACCAGCGGAAATGGTGACAGATCGCCACGAAGCTAAACGTGTGCGCGTCTTCCTCATCGAGAAAATAGCTACAGGCCGTGCGCCGGCGGACCGCATCACCACTGTGCAAATCCCAGTACGCCGACTCAACAACCGCCAGCAGCAGCCGTTCTTCCGGCTTGAGCACTGGCCGATGGTACCCTTCTGCAGCATCTTGCAACGGGAACTTCATGCGGTGACTGCCTCCGTCTCGCCTCTCAACCATCGGTGTTGTGTGGAGCCTCGTGCGCCGACAACCACGCGTCGCACCCCGCTTGCAAAGCACGTAGTGCCTTACCACGCCCGACGGCGGTGACGCAACACGATTTTCGCGGCGTATCGCGTCGGTTGCCGCGCCGCCGACTGATCGGTCAGTCGTTCAGGATCTTCTTGGAAAGGACCTGCAAGTCTGCGCTGAACTCGTAAACGATCGGCACCCCCGTCGCCAGGTTGAGTTCGAGCACTTGCTCGCGCGTCAGCTTGTCCAAGTGCATGACGATCGAGCGCAGGCTGTTGCCATGCGCCGCGACCAGGATGTTCTTGCCGGCGCGCAGATCCGGCACGATGTGGGTTTCGAAGTAGGGTAAGGTCCGTGCCGCCGTGTCCTTCAGACTCTCACCACCCGGCGGAGCGACGTCGTAGCTGCGCCGCCACAAATGCACCTGCTCCTTGCCGTACCTCTCAGCGGTCTCGGCCTTGTTGAGGCCCTGCAAATCGCCATAGTGGCGCTCGTTGAGAGCCTGATCGTAGCTGACTGGTATAGCGGTTTGGCCGATCGTCTGCAGCACAATCTCGAGGGTGTCAATGGCCCGCTTGAGCACGGATGTGTAGGCCTTGTCGAAGTGAAGGGTGCGGATCTTCTCACCGGCCCGGCGTGCTTCCTCGCGTCCCTTTTCGGTGAGCGGCACATCGACCCAGCCGGTGAAACGGTTCTCAAGGTTCCACTGTGACTCACCGTGACGAATCAGTACGAGCAAGGCCATGTGTTGTTTTCGCGTCTCGGCACGAGGGAATCAAGCGAGAGCCGGGATCATCTGGTCTCGTACCCCTCTCGGTATCCTTCACTGCTTTCCAGGCCTTCCTTTGGCGTGGGCGGTGGATGGACTTTCAACATCCGTTGCCGCTCCGGATGAAGCCTGGGGTCGGGCGCGCCTTCCTCCTCGGTATCCTCGGCGGCGGTCTCCTCGGGTTCGTCCTCCTCGAAGCTTTCAAGCTCCTCTTCCCTGCCTTCTGAGGACTCGGTGCCCGGGCGTTTTGCCCGCCGGCCGTAGGCACGCATGCAGCGTTCTGTCCAAGCGACGCTGGTCCCCAGATGCGTTGCAACCTTCGAGATATCTACGTGTGCCTTTTTTGTCGTTCGCGCTTCCTTGTCCACCTCGGAGATGACGGAGTCGCAGGAGACGCGCCATGCCGCGATGCGGGGCGCCGAGAGCACCAACCACACGGCAAGCAGCAGTCCGGTGGGCAGCCAGTACGCACTGCGGGATTGCATGCGCGATCGATCATAGCAAGCCATTTCGCGAAACCCAATGCGCTTGTGCTGCGGCAAACGCAGCAGGTCAGGCCACGGAGCCTCCGCCCGTCGCATGCGCCGGCGCCGGTTCAACCACCATGACCAGCATGGCCGCCCCGACGGCGAGATACACCGCGACGCCGACGAAGACCGCCGGGTAGCCTCAATTCGGCCCCAGCCGATTGAACCCATCAAGGAGCAGGCCGCCGATGCCGGGTGCCAGTACCTGCGGCAGCGTGCCCGCGATGCCCCAGATGCCCATGTACTTGGCGGCCTCGTCGCCCTTGGGCAGCAGGGTCAGTGCCAACGCCCAGTCGCTGGTGAAGTACGCACCCCAACAGAGCCCAAAGGCCGCTCCAACCAGCAGCGCGTCGTTGAATCGCTGGACAACGATGAAGGTGATGCTGACCAACGCCAGGCCGATGCTCGAAGCATATACCCACAGCTTGCGTCGCTGGTACCGGTCGATGACGTAGCCCACAAAGAGCGCGCTGGGCAGCGTGGTCACGGACGACACCGCAAACAGGTAGCCGAGCCCCGCGTTGGCTGCAGTGATGTCGCCGACGCCAAGGTAGTCGCGCACATAGTAGAGCAGGAACGTGACGATGGTATTGATCGCCAGCATGTTGCAGGCCCGCGCCGCAAGCAGCCACGCGAAGCTGGCCTCGGTGCGCACGTCGAACGTGAAGGCATGCCGCAGGAGGTGGGCACGCGCGCGCGTCGGCGCGTGCGCCGGCACCTCTTCACGGACCTGCGCGAGCGTGAACAGCAGCGCAGCGAGCGTCACCGCCACGACCAGCAGCATCAATGGCAACATCGGATCGGTGCGCACACGCGGCGGTAAGAAGCAGAGCAGCGGTGCCAGCGTCATCGCCGTTGCCGGCATGGCAATCATCAGGCCCCCAATGATGGCACCAACGAGCCGACCGATGACCTCGGCGAACCCGGCGAAGCCAGTTGCCTTGCCCTTTTGAATGTCTGGTACCTGATCGGGAATGAGTGCCGTATATGGACTGCCGGCAAAATTGGCGCAGAACTGAACCGCGACGAAGGCCGCAACCAGGCCGGTCAGTGTCGACGCACCCACCAGGGCAAGCAGCGCGATGGCGTTGGCGAGCAGCCCGACCGCGAGGAACGGCAGCCGGCGTCCCCAGCGCAAGCGCGACTCGTCGCTGAGGACGCCGGCGATCGGTCCCGTCAACATCGATACGAACGCACCGACGACAGTGACGAGGCCGAGCAGACTGCCTTTGTTGCTGTCCGACGCGAACGCCAGCACGCGGGTTGGAATGACGTTGTTGCTCAGGACCGTCCAGTGAAACGACAAGGCCGCCCACATGGTGCTTAGGACGATCAGATATCGGGTTGAGCGGCGTTGCATCACGCCGGGCGGGTCGCGAAGATCTGCACAGCTGGCGCTGGCCGCATGGTGGTTTCGCGCGCAGCGCCCTGGCTCCACACGGCCAGGCGGTCGCGTGCCAAACGGCACGGCGGTGACAGCTCGGCCAATTCGACCGCGCACACCTCGAGGCTAACGAAGCCCACCTCGGTGAGCGCCGTGACCCAGTTGGCCCCGACGGCCGGTGACGACGCGGCGCACTGCAGGGCGAAGTGCCCGCCCGGCCGCAGCACGCGATACGCTTCGCTGCACATCGCCACCAATTGCGCCGGATCGGGAACGTCCACCAGCCACACGTGAGTGAACACCCGCGGCCGCAACGGTAGACACTCCAATTGCCCCACCTGAAATGTGACCTGGTCGTCCATGTGGACACGCCGATTGAGCAACGCCGCCGCGGCCACCACGCGCGGCCGCGAATCGACACCGAGAATGCGACAACCAGAGCGTGCCGCCAGCCAGCGCGCCCGGCCGCCCAGGCCGCTACCAAGATCAAGGGCGAACTCATACTTGCGGAAGATGCCGCGCTCGCAGAAGATTCTGAGGACATCCAGGTCGTATGGCGCATCGCTGTCGAGGCAGAAATACGGTGCGCCGCGTGGCGGCGGCACCGTGCGCGCCAGGTCGCGGGCCACATCGATGATGGCCGCCGCCAACTGCAGTTCCTGCATACGCCGGGCGCCGCATACTACTCCTGCCGATTGCATGTCAAATCAACGGCTGCGGCGCTTTAGGAGCGCACTGCGCGGCCCGCCGACCGCGGTGACGGCAGTCAGCCGCGGATTGACAGCGCGCCGGCCGCTTGGCATCATCCGCCCTCTCCGAAAACCTCGCAACGAAGTGAGCAAGGCATGGCAGTGATCCGAAAAAAGAAGGGCAACTTCCTCGAGGACTTTCGCGTTGGCCACGTCTTCTACCACAAGTATGGGAAGACGATTACCGAGGGCCTGTTCAACGCGTTCACCGAGTTCAACATGACGACCAACCCGCTCAGCAAGAACCGGCGGTATGCGGAACGCTACGGCTTCCGCGGGCTAGTGGTGCCCCCGGGCCTGGTGATGAACGTGGTGCTCAGTCAGAGTGTCGAAGACATCTCGGAAAACGCGCGCGCCAATCTTGAATACATCGACATGCGATTCGGCGCCCCGGTGTATATCGGCGACACCATCGAGGTCACATCCACTGTCCTCGGGGTGAAGCCATCAACGCGCGACCCGGTACTCGGTGTCGTGCACGTCCAGACGACGGGTCGGAACCAGGACAACCAAGTCGTTCTGACGTACGAACGTAAAGTCCAGGTGTGGAAGGACGACCCGAAGGCCGATGTAAAAGAAATGGCCGCAGAGAAGGTCGAGGAAGTACTGTGCACGCCGCAACTGCCAGCGTACGACGCCAGCCGCCGTTACGGTGAGTTGGCCCACCTTTCGAGTCCGGACACGTACTTCGAAGACTTCACTGTCGGCGATCTGATCGAGCATTCCCGGGGACGCGTCATGACCACCGAGCATGTCGCCCTCACCGCCATGCTCGACAACACGTCACAGGTACACTCCAACCAATTCATGATCGACCAGAACCCGGAGCGCTACGTCGGTGGCCAGTTGATCATTTATGGAGGCATCCCCTTCAACCTGTGCCTCGGGCTGTCGTGTCCCGACATCGCCGACAATGCACTCACCGACATCAACTACCACTCAGGCCGACACACCGCGCCACTGTTTGCCGGCGACACGGTTTTCGCCTCGACGCAGATCCGCGGCAAGCGTGACTGGCCGGAAAGACCCGACCTCGGAATCCTCGCCACCACCCTCCACGGGCATAAGTTCGTCCGCAAAGATGACAAACCGGAGCGAGTGGAGATCTTCTATCTCGAACGCGAGATCGCGGTGAAGCGCCGCAGTCACTACAGCTGATAGCACGCGGCGCGGGGCAACGAGAGGCAGGGTTTCAAGCCCGGAAACATTGTTTGGGTCAAAGGGGAGGGCCGCCCCGCAGCCCTCGAACCCTTGAACCGCTCAAGCTATTGGGTAACGGGCCGGGCCTCTTCCGCGACACAGAGAAAGGGGCCACCGTTGTGGATGGCGCCCGCGGGCCGGCTCCGGGAATTACTTCGTTCGCTTGGCCGCCTTACCCTTGCTGAGCTGTAGTCCCTTGAGGGAGTTCCCCGCCACCTCAAGACCCTCGTTGAGCAGAGCAATCACCACTTCGGTCTTCGACGCACCCAGATCGTCGGCCACCTTTTGGATTGCGTCACTCACGTAGGCCGGAATCTTGACGTTCATCAATCGGCTACTGCTGTACTCTCTCTTCTTCAGATCACTCAACCTCAGTTCGCTACGCATGAGCGCCTCCTTTATGGTTGCGCGTCAGGGATCGGAATAGCCCGGCGCGCCCCTTGTTTTGTTTTGCCTACGACTGTAGCGGAATCGGAACGCTCTGGGAAGTAGGTTACAGGATAATGACGAGAAGACTCCTAAGCCCAGTGGCACAGTCGAGAGTACGAGTCCCGACTTGTCACTTCGCCCTGTGTATCGACATCCGCAACTTGAGGGAGGTCCAGCCCGCCCACTGCGGCTCACACAGCGAGACGGGAATGGGCGCCCTCATTGAGAGATCCGCGTGGAGGCGGTCCGAACGCGGATGGAAGTGTTACCTTCCCGCCCATCCCGTTTTGGTGGACTTTTTGGGGGGCAAGATTGGTCCACCAAGAGTTCCCGCGCCCTAGCCGTAGAGCAATCATGATACCATCGGCACGACCCCGACTACCATATGAACCACACAGGATATCGAGGCCGAGAGCGTACCATTGTGAGGACCGTTGTCCCCTTAGCGAGACGACCAGTCGAATCATGCTTGCCGCATGTTCACGCGGCAAACAGGAACGGGTGCATGGTGCACAAATCCACCACGCTATGGATGTCCGAGGTGAAGTTGGGTACCTCAACGACACTGACACCTTTGGGAAGCGAGCGCCGGAAGGCTTCGATACGCAGGCCATCACCACGCCCCAGCACCTCATAGCGTTGAAAGTTCTCGGCAATCGCCGCGGCGGTCGGTGTGTCACCCAGGAGGCCCCGGACAAGGGTGCGTACCTCTTCCGGTTCGACGCGGCGCCGCCCCGCCGCCATCTCGTGGTGGGTCCGGTTGAACACGACGGCCCGCAAAAACATGTCGAGTTCGCGCACCTTGCGGCAAAAGTAGTCGGCCTCTCGCAGCACTTGCTCCTCCGGTGTGGCAACGAGGACGAACGCCGTGTGCGGCGAGCGCAGCAACTCGTAGACCCGCCGCACCCGCGGTTCGAACTCCTCGAACAGCCCGCTCATCGAGCTGAAGAAGTCCGAGACCTCGACCAGCGCTGAGATGCCCGTAGCGTCTTCCAGCCGACGAAAGAGGAAGCCGATCGTACGGCTCACAAAGCGCATCGTCGCCCAGCCGGCGGAGAAGTACGGGCGCACGAACCACTTCACCACGTTGCGGTCCAAGAAGTCAGCGATCCGCTGCGGTGCTTCGAGAAAATCGAGCGCATGCCGCGTCGGTGGTGTGTCGACGACAATCAGGTCGTAGACCCCGCTGGCATGCAGCTCGGCGAGCTGTTCGACGGCCATGTACTCCTGCGAGCCGGCAAAGCTCTCTGAGAGATGCTGGTAGAAGCGGTTGCCGAGGATGCGGTCGCGAATCTCGGGCGACGGCGCATGGCGTTCGACCAGCTCGTCCCAGGCACCCTTCTGATCGAGCATCATGGCAGAGAGTGCGCCGTGCGGAATCTCGTCAACCGTCACCGCGGCGCCGATACCGCCGAGCATCCGCACCCCCAAAGCGTTGGCGAGCCGCTTCGCAGGATCGATGGTGATCACCATGGTGCGTTTGCCCGACAGGGCAGCGTAGACCGCAATGGAGGCGGCGGTCGTCGTCTTGCCGACACCACCGCTGCCCGCACAAATCACCACACGGTGGCGGCGCAACAGATCATCAAGACCGGGCATTGCCTTGAGCACGGCGCGCCGAGCGCATGACGATCGGTGTAATGCCCGTCGCGATGTCCTGCACCTGCGCCGCACCAAACTCCTCAGCGAAAGCAAACGGGACCTGCACCAGCGGCATCTCCACATCCTGCCGCAGCTGCTCCAAATACGTGTTGTTGATGGCGCTCCAGCCGGCCTCTTCCTGCCCGCGACTCAGCGCTTCCGCCGCAATGGCACGTTGCAGCGGCTCGGCGATGCTGTCCAGTCGTTGCGCCATGCTCTCCAGGTCCGTGGCGGTGAAGTCGGAATGGTGCACGCGGTTGACAAACATGATGCCCAGCGGCATGCGCAGCTCGTCGCGGATCTGCCGGTACATTTCGAGCGTCTCGTTGACCGGCATCTCCTCGGCGGTGGTCACCAGATTGACTGCGGTCCGGCGTGGGTCGGTGAGCAGGTCGACGATGCGCTGGCTCTCGCGGCCCACCATCCCGGCACCGAAGGCGTCGTGCGCTGCGTGCGGCATGCGCAGGTACTGCAAGCTGTGTCCGGTCGCCGGTGCGTCCAAGATGACCAAGTCCCAGAGGCGTTGCCCGTCGTCGTCACTGCGCTCCGCCTCGTACCAGACCTTGCCGATGGTCATCAGTTCCTTGAGGCCGGGCGCCACCGCCACGAAGTACTGGTAGATGCTGCTGGAAAACACTGCCTGCAGGACGCGCTTCACCGGCACGATGATCTCGAGATACTCCGCGAGGGCAGCACTGCCGTCAACCGACATGACGGAGAGCGAGGCACGGGCTTCCTTGGCGGCGCCGACCGGCCCGGGTTCGATGCCCAGTAAGCAGGCGGCGCGCCCGGCGCCATCGACCTCGGCGAGCAGCGTGCGTTTCCCTGCCTGCGCCGCCACCAGCGCCAGGGCGCACGCCACCGTTGTCTTTCCAACGCCGCCTTTTCCTGCAACGATCAGCAGGCGGCGGTCCAGCAAAGCTCCGCGTAGTTGGTTCACCGCAACCCCGTGCCTTCAGCCAGGCGGCTGCGACGCCGCAGCATAGGCGCGAAAGGCCAGGCAAGCGTTGGCCCCCCCGAACCCGAAGGAGTTCGACAGCGCGATGCGCACGGCAGCACGGCGCGCATGATTCGGAACATAGTCGAGATCGCACTCGGGATCGGCGTGTTCGTAGTTGATCGTGGGCGGAATGATGCCGTGGTGCAGCGTCAGCACCACATAGGCTGCCTCCATCGCTCCGGCGGCGCCCAGCGCGTGGCCGGTCATGGACTTGGTGGAGCTGATGGCGATACGAGCAGCATGTTCGCCGAACACATGCTTGATCGCCTGGGTCTCGTTGACGTCGTTGTAAGGCGTCGAGGTCCCATGCGCATTGATGTAGTCAACCTCCACAGGATCAATCGCGGCATCTTCGAGCGCCAGCCGCATGCAGCGCGCCGCGCCCTCGCCTTCCGGCGACGGCATGGTGATGTGATACGCGTCGGCGTTGGCTCCGTAACCGATGATCTCGGCATAGATGCGGGCGCCGCGGCTGACGGCCTGCTCGAGCGGCTCGAGCACCAGCATTCCGGATCCCTCGGCAACCACGAAGCCGTCGCGCTCCTTGTCGAACGGGCGGCTGGCACGCTGCGGCTCGTCGTTCCGCGTCGACAGCGCGCGCATGACGGCGAAGCCGCCGACACCCATTGGCGTCACCGCAGCCTCGGCGCCGCCGGCGAACATCACGTCCTGAAAGCCGAAACGCACCTGACGATACGCCTCGCCGATCGCGTGCCCACCCGAGGCGCAGGCGCTGGTGGTGGCGTAGTTCACACCCTTGGCACCCAGGTGCATGGCGATTTGCCCCGGTGCCATGTTGGCAATGAGGCGCGGAATGAAGAACGGCGTAACTTTCTTCAGTCCCGATTCGAAGAACAGTCGCAGGCACTCTTCAATGGTGGCGATGCCGCCCATACCCACACCGACCAAGACGCCGACCCGCTCGCTGGGCACAGTGTGCGCCGACCAGCCCGCGTCGGCCGCCGCCATTTGCGCCGCCGCCACTGCGTAGTGGGTGAACGCGTCCATGCGCTTGATTTCTTTCTTGTCGATGTAGTCAGCCGGGTTGAAGGCACGCACTTCGCCGGCAAAGCGCACCGGCAGTACCGACGCATCGAATCGGGTGATCGGGCCGATGCCCGAACGCCCGGCGAGCAGGTTCTCCCAGTTCGCCGCGATGTCGTTGCCGAGGGGCGTCACCAGTCCGAGGCCGGTCACCACCACGCGCCGGTCGAGCGGTCTCATCGACCTTGGTGTTTACGCGGCGGGCGCGCGTGGATCAAGCTGCAGCGTCGCGTGCGGCCCTGGACTCACGAGCCCTCCGCCGCCGCCACAGCAGGGCTGCGGCGGGGAACAACAGCACGTAGGCGCGGTTCTGCTGCATAGGCGCAACCTCGCAGCTGCCACCCCCACCGCCCCCTCCTGGCAGCGGCGTCGGCGTAGGAGTGGGCGTGGACGTCGGCAGCACCTGCAGTTGCCCATCGACGCACTGCGCCGGGAGAGCTTTTCCATTAGGATCACTGGCGCTGGGCGCCGAGCACGTCAGCGCGTAGTCGCCGGCCGCAGCTGCAGCGGAGATCTTGACGTCGCATATGTAAAGGGTGGTGCCGTCCGTGATGGGTATCGGCGGGAACTGTATGATCAGAACACGAGCCCCTTGGCAGTCGACGCCCGGTGTGCAGTTGTCCGGCAGCAAGACAGCGCCGCTCAGGCCGGCGAACGCCGGGTTCACAGTACAACTGACGACCGGCGTCGCCGGGTCGAACGCAAGGTCGTTCGATGTTCCCGCCACCTGCATGTTCATCGTGCTCAGCGTCACTGCAACCTGCACCTCGCTGCCGGCGGTGCCGCTAGCCGAGCCCACGTTGAACGAGACAGCGTTCCCACGCGCGGCAGATATGATGAGTCCTGCTGCAGCGACCGCGCAGCGAAGCGCCCTCCGTCCTGCGCATGCCCTCATCTGGAGCGTGTGTCACCGCCGATCGTGATCGTGCCGGCCTGTCCGGTGATACTGATCTTGTTGCCCGAGGAATCGCCGGCACTCACTTTCGACACTTCCACTTTGTAGGTGCCAGACGCCCCCGCTGGGATTGGTACCGTCAGCGTTCCTATTCGAGCCGTCCCACTCAGCGGCGGGCTGATTGTCACTCCCACATAGCCGATCGCCAGCTTGGCATCCGCTTGAACGGCGGTCTGAAGATCGGGCGCTGGAGATCCCCCAGCTGCCTGGTAGGCGAGCTTTTCGACAATAGCTGGGGCAGCACCCTGCGGCGTCACAGTGAACGTGGCACCGAAGAAAGCTACGTTGTCAGCCCCGAGTTTGATCGTAATCGGCACGGCCGCAGGCTGCCCGGCGCTAGCGCTGACGTTTTCGGCGACGAGTCTATCGTCCGCAATCGACACACTTGCCGAGGCGATGAAGCCGACCCCTGCCACCGCGGCGCACAGAGAACCTCGAATGATTCCGCTCATCGGTTTTCGTGTGTTCATCGGAACTCCCTCCGTCTCAAGTCCGCAGACTACTGCGGTTGTATTTTCGACGTACAAGTTGGTCCCGGATCCGTGCGGCCATAGTCGGTCTCGCCGAGCTGCGCAACCCCGAAGCATTGGCGGACATCGAAGATGTCGAGCGTTCCATCGCCGCCGCAGACCGGCGGGGTGTCCACGGCCGAAGCGTCCATGGCTGAGAAGCGTGCCGTACCCGTTGCTGGCACGTCGACGCCGAGCTGCGACGCATTGAAGATGGCCCGCACGTCGAAGATGTCGATCGACCCATCCCCGAACGCGCCGGTATTGTCTCCAGCGGAGGAAGCCACGTCACAAACAGAAAACCCGGTTTGCACTTGCCCGTCGGCACACTGCACGGGCAATGGTTTCCCATTCGGATCACTGACGGATGGTGCAGAGCACGTCAGCGGATAACTCTTCATCGGCGCGTCGGCAGCAATCGCAATCGTACAGATGTACAGGACCGAGCCATCATCAATGGGCAGGGGTGGAAATTGGATGATGAGTACCCGCGACCGCCGGCAGTCGACGCCTGGAGTACAACCATCCGGCAACAGGACGGCACCGCTCAAGCCGGCAAACGCCGGATTGATGATGCACTCTACGATCGCCGCTGCCGGGTCGAACACGATGTCGTTTGCCACCCCAGCGACCTCCTCGCCCGTCGTGCTCAGCGTCACAGGAACCTGCACTTGGCCTCCGGCGGTGCCACTTGCCGAGCCGATGTTGATCGACACCGCATGCACACCCTCCGGACGTGCAAGCAAGCCCCCGATCGCCGCCACACACGCCAGCGTCGTTCGGCCCCAACGCACTCTCATTGTCGAAGCGTCCTTCTGGAAGAGACGAAAGCCGGCTGTGTTTGCTTCAACGAACTCTCAACGTCGCAGGCAATTCTGACCGCAAAAACAAAGGCACCGGGAGCCCGTACAGAGGGGCTCCCGGTGCCTGAGATCAGCGACTGCTAGCTCGCAGTCTTAGCGCCGCCTGCGGCGTAGCACCAACAGGCCGATGGCCGGGAACAGCAGCAGCCAGCCGGCGCTATCACTACCACCGCTGTTGATCTGGCAGCCACCGTCTTCATCGAAAGGCGATGGTGCTGCAGCACCTGTGGGCGTCGGTGTCCGCGTCGCCAGCGCGATGGTCCGTGTGATGGTGGCTGTAATAATCGGGGTCCGCGTCGCAGTTGCTGTTGCGACAACCTGCGTGTTAGTGGGCGTCTGTGTCGCGACGACAGCCGTGTTCGTCAACGTCGGCGTCGGCGTCAGGACTTGCCCCTGCGTCTGGGTTGGTGTCGACGTGGGCGGCGTCACCCCACCGATATTGATCGAGCCATTGACCCCCGTGAGCGTGACCTTATTGCCACCGGAATCACCGGCGCTGATCTTTGACAACTGCACCTCATAGATGCCGCTGGTCACTCCAGCGGGGATCGGCACCATCAGGGTTCCGACTTGGACGGTTCCAGTCAGCGGTGGGTCGATGGTTGCTCCGGCGTAGCCGATCGCTAGCTTCGCCTGCGCGGCAACTGCTGTCTTGAGGTCCGGGCCCGGAGTTACTGCGGATGTGTAGTCCATTGCCGTAGTAACCGGAGTGATGCCTCCTTGAGCCACAACTGTGAACGTCACCCCGAAAAACGCCACATTGTTGGTGCCGGTGTTGATCGTAATGGGCACTGCTGCGGTCTGCCCCGCCTGGCCACTGATACTCCCGGCACTGAGGGTGTCGGGACCAGGGCCAGCTGGTGTGGTCGGCGTCAACGTGGGCTCGGCACCGCCAAGCGAAATGGTTCCATTCGTCGCTGTGAGGGTAACCTTATTGCCGCCGGAGTCACCGGCGCTTACCTTCGACAGCTGCACCTGGTAGCTCCCAGTGGCTCCCGCGGGAATCGGGACCGAGAGCGTTCCCACCATAACACTCCCGCTGAGCGGTGGGTCGATGGTTGCACCAGCGTAACCGATCGCCAGCTTCGCCTGCGCTGCAACCGCCGTCTTGAGGTCCGGTCCAGGAGTAACGGCGGACGTGTAGTCCATCGCTGTGGTAACAGCCGGAGCACCTCCCTGCGCTACGACCGTGAATGTCACACCAAAAAACGCAACATTGCTGCTACCGGTGTCGATCGTGATCGGCACCGACGCGGTTTGCCCTGCGGTACCGGTGACATTTCCGGCGGTGATCGTCTGCGCCGTGGCCAGGCTGGTCGAGACCAGCAATCCCACGCCCGCCAGTGCCGCCGGCAACGAGTACTTCGCGAATCCACCTCTCATCCGTCGCATGTCCATCGCAGCTCCTCTCAGGTCGTACTGGTTGGCTATTGCGGTGCGGCCGCCGAGGTACAGCTCGTTCCCGTAATGCTCCGCAGGAAAGTGCCGGCAAGCCCCGCCTGGACGTTGAAGCACTGGCGCACATCGAAGATGTCGAGCGTTTGGTCGCCGCCACAGGTCGGCGGGCTGTCCACCGTTGAAGAATCCATCGCAGAGAAGCGGGCCGTGCCGTCCGCCGGCGCGTTGATGCCGAGTGACTCAGCGTTGAAGAGGGCACGCACGTCGAAGATGTCGAGTGACTTGTCCCCGAACTGGCCCACATTGTCTCCGGTGGCTGGAGACACGTCGCAGACCGTGAATTGACCACCACCCTGCCCCACGACCACGTTGCCGTTACTGGCGGATGGATTTGGTATCAACTGGAAGTTCGTATCAGCAATCTCCACCGACCCGACTGGAACCGTCAATGGATAGTTGTTGGGCGCGGTACCCGAGGCAATGCTCACGGTGCATGTGTAGAGCACCGAATTGTCCGGTATGGCGGTGGTGACGTTGTTGAGGGCGAAGATGAGCGCACGAATACCGGTGCAGCTCGTTCCACTGCAGCCGCTCGGCTCGAACGCGAAGAAACCGCCCTTCCCCAACGACGCATTCACCGAGCACTTTGGCGCGGGGGCCAGGTTCACGCACGGCTCGTTGCCGGTAAACGGGGCCGTCAACTGCGGACACTGCTGATCCGTGGTGCACACCGTCGTCGTCGTGATCGCGCAGTTTCCCGCCACCGTCGTGGCAATCGGCGTGGCCGGGTCAAAGCTGATGTCGTTCTGCGTTCCCAGGACAGCTGAGCCTTGAGTCTGCAACGTGACGTCGAACATTGCCGTGGTACCCGCCGGGCTACTCGGCGTACTGCCGACGCTGATCGAAACAGCATAGGCTCCACTGCTGGCGATGCACAGCGCACCCGTAGCGACCAGCGAAGTCAGCAGCGTCATCCGTCCGGTTCTCCTGACCCTGTTCATCATAAGATTCCTCCTGCTTGAGAGTTTTCCGATCCCGCGAAACCGATCTAACTAGTTCGAGTGCGCCTGCCGAACTCGGCCCCCCGTTTACCTCAAACTTCCATTCGTTGTCCAGCCCCATCGTGCGGTTTTTTTGAAACCGCCTCGGGGATCTCCAATTGACCCGGTTTCCGCTAGCTGGGACAGCCGTGTAATGCGTTGTTCACCGCGGTGACGATGTCGTTGATCTGCACACCGTCATTCCCCGGATCGCCAGCGAGGCAACTCGACGGTTGATCGGTGCCGAGCGTGATGTTTGTCATGACGACCACCTCGCTCACGGAGACGGATCCCGAATTGTCGCAATCACCAACGCATGTGCTCAGGGTGCTGACGGCTGCATCTGCCATCTGTACCTGGCTCACACTCTGCGCCGCGCTGCATGGCGGCTGTCCCGCGACCGGCACGCAGGTCTGATCGACGGCAATCTTATCGCCGACCGAGAGGAACGCGGTAAACTGCGGGCGCGAGCTGTCGGTGACCTGGTTAAAAATATGCAGCGGGATCTCCCCCCCGGCGCCGACGCTCACCTTGAGCTTGAACGTAACCAGCGATTGCGGTCCCGCGGGCAGGATGGGAATGTCGATGCCGTTGGCCCCCGGCAGCGGCAGCGGAAGATGCGGCCCGTAAATGACCAGGTTGATGAAGTTGTCGCGCGTCTGCCCGGCATCCGGACACAAACAATGCGTGCGTCCGTTGTTGCAGTTGGCGTTTTCGACCACCACGTTGAAGTTCGATGCAATCGACGAGTCGGGAATGACGTCGGCCTCGGGAAAACCATCCGCGTTGAGTGTGCAGGTTGCCAACTGTAGCGGCGTGGCGGACCCCGTGCCGGGGATGCCCACGGTCAATGCCAGTGCGGCGAGCTTGCCGATGCCGCCCGCGGCTTGCGCGTTGTCCGGCCCTTGCTTGAAGATCAGCTGCGCATCAAACGTGTCACCGACCTTCAGTGTGCCGCTTGCTCCAACGGTCACGCTGACGTCAGCGCAACCATTCGGGTCCGGACATGCCTGAATCGTCGCCAACGCAGTTCGTTCGGTGCCCGCCAGGGCGATGATCGCCGCGGCGATCACCAAGAGTGCTCGTCCCTTCATTTGCGGACCTCCCCGCCGCCCACGTGGCAGCCAGCGTCTACCTTCACATTCCACCTGCTCGTCTTCATTGCGTACATCTTCATTGCATACATCCGTTCAATGCGTTGCTTACCGCCGCGACGATCTCGTCGACGGTGATCTGCCCGTCGCCGTTCAGGTCCCCCGCCGTGCACGTCGACACCGGCGCCCCTCCCGCCGTACACGCAGAGGGCTGCGGCACCGCCAGCGTAATGTCCACCAGCTTGATGATCTCGTCGACTCCCACGTGACCGTTGCCGTTGCAGTCGCCACCACAGATCTGTGCCGGCGTTGTCGTGTTGAGGAGAACCGACACTGTTCCATCATCGGCGTTCGCCGAGGCAATGTCCTGTTTGTGGTCGCCGTTGAGGTCCGCAGCCACGATGCCGAAGGCGCCGGCACCCACATCAAACTCGACGAAGGGCATGAATGTCCCGTCACCGTTTCCGAGAAGCACAGACACCTTATTGTCAAAATCGCTGGAAGTTGCAATATCCATCCGGCCGTCGCGGTCAAAATCCGCCGCCACCACCCACTCGGGAGAAGCGTTCACCATGAAACTGCCGAGGGCAGTGAAAGTGAGGTCGCAGTTGCCGAGCAATACGGAGACGTTGTCGGTCTCGTTGTTGGCTACAACGATGTCGGGCTTGGTGTCGCCGTTGAGGTCGGCGACGGCCACCGCGACCGGTACGCAGCCGAGCGTGCCGCAGTCGGACGGCAAGGGAATCTCCGGTTGCGCCTCGAACATGCCGCCGGCGACGCCCTTGAGGACGCTGACGCTGCCGTTGCCGTCGGTGCCCCCGCTACTGTTGGTCACCACCAGATCGCCGCGTCCATCCCCATTCAAATCGGCGAACGCCACACCGACCGGCTCGGAACCGACGGTGACGGTCTGCGCCAGAAAGAGTGCGCCGCCACCGGTGTTGAGCAAGATGCTCACCGTGCCGTCGAAGTTGTTCGCGGTCGCCACGTCCGGCAAGTTGTCACCATCGAAGTCCGCCACGACGAGCGCTTGCGGCGACCCGCCCGTGTCGGTCGAGACCCCGTCCGCGAAGGCCCGATTGCCTTGGTTCAAGAGAACGGTCACCGTTCCGCCGGCCGTCGTGTCGCCGATCTCATCCGAGGTCACGATATCGAGCTTCCCATCGTGGTTGAGGTCGCCGACCGCAACCGCGAACGGTGCGACGCCGGTGGGGAACGGCGCACCCGAATCGAGAAACCCACCATTGCCGTCCCCCCACAGCACGGACACGCTGTCCCCGTCACTGTTTGCCACCACGAGATCGATCTTGCCGTCGCCGTCGATGTCCGCCGCCACAACCCCCAGCGGACTCTGGTCTGCGACCAGATCCGGGACCACGCGCATGAAGGAAACGGGCGCTGCCGCTTGCGCCGCCGACAGAGTCAGCGTCACGGTGACGATGCCGGCCAGGAACGTTTCCCTTCGCATTCGGTCCTCCAAAGCAGCAGTGGCGTTGGCTGGTCGGCGCCGCCCTCCAAGCCCGGTGGGCAGCCGGGGCCCACGTCGGTGTGGTGTGCAGAATTCAATTACTTCCCCGGCAAGGCGCGCTCGCTCTTGTGAAACTGC
>DATKMS010000225.1:0-8214 GCA_035541735.1 Candidatus Margulisiibacteriota bacterium | reverse complement strand
CTGTTCAATCCCATGGGCCTGCGCGACGGCGATGGGCTCGCCGTATTCCTGGAAGGTGGCTACTACCGCGACAAGCTGGTGCGCACGCCGGCGGGTTGGCGCATCGCTGAGCGTATCGAGGAGCCAACCTACTCGACGCGTTTGCACCGCGTCATTCTGCGGCCGCTCGACGGCCGAGCGACGGAGTGAACGATGCGCTTCTCGTACGCCGAATCGATGTGCGATCCCAGTCACTATATTCCGCTCGCCCGCGCCTGCGAGGAATCCGGCTGGACCTCATTCATCGTCCCCGACAGCATCTGCTACCCGCAGGTGTCCGACACCAAGTATCCGTACACCCCCGACGGCGACCGGCACTTCCTCGAAGACAAGCCGTTCATCGAGCCGTTCTCCCTGATTCCGGCGCTCGCAGCGGTGACCACCCAGCTGCGCTTCACGACCTTCGTCGTGAAGCTCCCGATCCGGCAGCCGGTGTTGGTGGCCAAGTCGGTGGCGTCGATCGCCGTGCTCAGCGGCAACCGCTTCGGCTTCGGGGTCGGCACAAGCCCGTGGCCGGAGGACTTCCAGGTGACGGGGGAGGACTGGCACACGCGCGGCCAGCGTATGGACGAGATGATCGAGATCATCCGCGGCCTCACGGCGGGCGGTTTCTACCAGTACCGCGGGCGTCATTACGAGATCCTGAGCATCAAGATCTGTCCGGTACCGAGCGGGCCGGTCCCGATCCTCATCGGCGGACACTCGGAGCCGGCGCTGCGCCGTGCCGCACGTATCGGTGACGGCTGGATGCACGCCGGCAGCGACGACCTCGAGCACATGCTCCGGCGGCTCGCCGTGCTGCGAAGGGAATACGGCCGCGAGCATACGCCCTTCGAGATCCACGTGATCTCCCTCGACGCATACAATGTCGACGGCATCCGCCGGCTGGAGGATCTTGGCGTCACCGACGTGATCGTCGGCTTCCGCAATCCGTACTACGAGCCAATGGATTCGCAGACGCTGGAGGAGAAGCTCGACCTGCTGCGCCGGTATGCGGACGCCGTGATTGCGAGGGTCTAGGTCAGTTGCCGGTGCTCCCGTCGCGGTCGGCTGGGCCGTCGTGCTGTCCGTCACCATGTTAGCCCCACCTGACGGACAACCATGCCGGTCAGCGACACAAAGCAGATGAGCTGGACAAGGAAGAACGCGAAGCGCACAGATACCACAGCATTCGTCTGTACGAAGCACACGTGTGTCAGCGATTGCATTACACGGGCAACGAGAACGCTCATGGACAGATAATTCACCGCGGAGCCGCGGACGCCGCCAACGTGCAGTGCAAACACAATAGCTCCAAACACCGGAAGGTTCTCGATGCAGTTCGCATGCGCCCGCATCGCACGCCGATACCAATCGTCTCCCTCGACCTGATCAGCCCGGAAGTCGCGGATTGGAACGCGCCCCGTCAGGATCCGGCTCCAGCGATACACGCCGACGGTTCCCAGCAGCAAGATCACCGTCCACGCGGCGAAGCCGAGCAGCATCCAGACCGGCACCGTCATCGCTCCGTCTCCTCCCTCCACCTGTGGCGTGTGACAGGTGGGCGCCCCAAACAGACTCGGCAGATCACACCGGGGTGGCGGGGCCTGACACGCCAGGGTGCATGCCTTTCCATACAATAGAAGCAGGGGGCGGCCCAAGGCCACTGCAGCCGCCGCTTGTTCTGCGTTTGCGCGCATAGTACCTGCACGCGCATGCAAGCCCTCGATTTCAACCCGTACGCCTATGCCATCCACGAGGACCCCTTTCCGATTTACCGGCAACTGCGCGAACATGCACCCGTGTACCGCAACGATGCGCTCGGCTTCTGGGCGCTGGCGCGTTACGACGACGTCCTCGCGGCATTCAAGGACCCCCTGACATTCTCGAATGCGCAAGGCGTTTCCCTGGAGCGCTCGAGTCAGGGCGACGCCTCGGCAGTGGCCTCCTTCCTGGCAATGGACCCGCCGCGTCACGATCAGCTGCGCGCGCTGGTGTCACGCGGATTCACGCCGCGGCGCGTGAGCGATTTGGAACCGCGCATCCGCGAGTTGACGGCGCACTACGTCGACGGCGTCGCCGCGGCCGGACGCTGCGACATCATCCAGGACTTCGCAGCGCGGCTGCCGATGGATGTGGTCAGCGAACTGGTCGGGGTGCCGCAGACAGACCGCAACATGCTCAGGCAGTGGGCCGATACGGTGGTGCATCGTGAACCGGGAAATCCCGACATTCCGCCCGCCGCGCTGCAGGCCAGTGGACGAATGCTCGCCTATTTCCGCGAGTTGGTGGCGCAGCGCAAGCAGCGGCGCGGGACCGATCTTCCCAGCGCCCTGCTCGACGCCGAGATCGACGGCGCCCGCTTGGAAGACCGCGACGTGATGGCGTTCCTCTTCCTCATGATCATCGCCGGCAACGAGACGACAACGAAGCTCATCGGCAACGCGCTGTATTGGCTGTGGAAGAATCCGCGCGAGCGCGAGCGGGTGTGCCGCAACTCCACCCTGATCCCCAACTGGATCGAGGAAACCTTGCGCTATGACGGCTCAACGCAGATGCTGGCGCGCACGGTGATGCGCGACACGGTACTGCATGGCCAGCCGTTGCGCGCTGGTGACCGGCTGCTCCTGCTCATCGGCTCGGCGAATCGCGATGAACGCGCGTTCCCGAATCCCGACGTGTTCGACGTCGGGCGCGACGCCAGCCAGCACATCGCCTTCGGCAAGGGCACGCATTTCTGTCTCGGCGCCTCGCTGGCGCGCCTCGAGGCACGCGTGGCGCTGGCGGCCATCCAGGAGCGCCTGCCCGATTACGAGATCGACGCCGCCGCCCTGGTGCGCGTGCACTCGCCCAACGTGCGCGGCTTTGCGTCGATGCCCATCACGTTCACACCGCGCTCGTGACGCGTGTGTGCAATCGCAAGGATATGACAGGCGCTGATCGGGGAACGTCGTTCACCCGCGCATGCTGAAAATGACCGGCACGCGCGCAGATGGGTCCCTTCCCCTGTGAGCACTTCCGCGAACGGGGGAAGGTCAGGATGGGGGCGAAATGCTGCCCGCGAGCGCCACTCCTGACGCGGCTCGGCTGGTCGCGGCGCGTGCGCTGCGCGGCTTTGCCGACGGCTTCGTCAGCGTGTATCTGGCCGCGTACCTCAAGCTGCTCGGTCTTTCGACCTTCCAGGTCGGGGCGGTGGTCACCTCGACGCTGGTGGGGTCGGCGGCGCTCACGCTGGCGGTCGGCCTCGTGGCGCACCGCCTCGACGCACGCCGGGTCCTCCTTGGCGCGACACTACTGATGTTGGCGACGGGAGCCGGCTTCGCGCTCGTCAGTGACTTCTGGCCCTTGCTCGTCATCGCCTTCGCCGGAACGCTGAACCCGAGCTCCGGCGACGTGAGCGTCTTCCTGCCGACGGAGCAGTCGCTGCTGTCGAGTGAAGTTGCCGCGGCGGATCGCACGGCGCTGTTTGCACGCTACAGCCTGGGCGGCACGCTACTCGGTGCGTTCGGCGCGCTGGCGAGCGGGCTCCCCGAGGTCGCCGCCCACTATCTCGGCTGCCACCTCATCGACGCCTTCCGTGCCGGCTTCGCATTGTATGGGGCCATCGCCATCGGTATCGCTGTGCTCTACACCGGCATGCGCCACGGCGGCTCCCTAACGGGTGAAAATATCGCAAGCGCACCACTGGCGCGGTCGCGCGCCATCGTGCTGCGGCTCACCGTGCTCTTCTCGCTCGATTCGTTCGGCGGCGGGTTCGCGGTGGACTCGTTGTTGGCACTGTGGCTCTTCCTGCGCTTTTCTCTTTCGCTGCAAGCGGCGGGCAGCGTCTTCTTCGGGGCACGGCTGCTCTCCGCGTTCTCCCAGCTGGCTTCGCCACGTCTGGCGGCGCGCTTCGGGCTCATCGAGACGATGGTCTTCACACATCTGCCTGCAAACCTGTTCCTCGTGCTCGCCGCCTTCATGCCCAACGCGCCGCTCGCAGTGACCTTTCTGCTCCTGCGCATGGCTCTATCGCAGATGGACGTCCCGGCACGGCAGTCCTACGTGATGGCGGTCGTACCCCCGGAAGAGCGGGCCGCCGCGGCCAGCGTGACCAACGTGCCGCGCAGCCTCGCCACCGCGCTGTCGCCGCTGCTCGCCGGCGCCCTCCTGCAGCTCTCGACCTTTGGATGGCCGCTGGTGGCGGGCGGCCTGTTCAAGATCACGTACGACCTTCTCCTGCTCGCCCAGTTCCGCCACGTCCGCCCGCCCGACGAGCGTGACCCTACGGCTCGCTGACTGAACGCCGCGTATCGCCGACGCGCTGCTTACAGCAGCGCTTCGAGCTTCGTCCTTTCGTCGGGGGCAAGATCGCCAATGAGATAGTCTACGATGTTGAGCAGTGCGGCCGGCTTCAGAGGCTTGGTGATGTAGTAGTCGGCGCCGCGCTGGTAGCCGCCGAGCACGTCGGCGTCTTTGGCTTGCCCTGTCAGCAGGATGACCGGCAGTTCCGCGTAGCTCCACTGTTTGCGCACTTCCTCCAACGTCTGCAGCCCGTTCAGCTCCGGCATCACGACGTCGAGGACCAGGAGGTCAACTGGAGCGCCACCGGCCAAGATGGCGAGGGCTTCCTTGCCATCAGCGGCCGTCAACACCTTATGACCGCGCTTCTCGATCAACTTTGCCGCCAACGTACGCAGCGCCTCTTCATCATCCACCACCAGAACGGTCTTCGCACATGGCGCCATTAGACGATTCCCTTTGGCTCGCGGTTCCGCAAGCGGACGGTTGGCAAGCACGATGCCACCCTGGTCTATCGCCAAATTGTGTGCGGCCCCGGCCCCAACACCGGTCGGCGCCAGGGATATGCCGTTGAGGCGTACGCCGCCGTCGCGCCGTCGACGCTCGCGACCAAATGGGAGCACACGGCAGCTTGGCATCCGCTGTGCTGGGAACGCCCCCCCGATGGGACCTCGGAGACCAAGTCGTCCAGACAGTGGGGCAGTTGTGGGTGGCACGCTGCGTGGTCCGCGGGTGCGCGTGGCCCGCGGCGTGTGGGCCGCTGCTGTCTTTCTCGGCCTGGTCTTCCTCGTCGGGCTCGAGCCGGCCCGCATGCAGCAATTGCGTGGGCTGGCGTCCGACAACGCCGCAGGCCTGGCTGCGCTCGGCCTGTCGCAAGAGTCTCTCGTCGAGTACCTGAGCTGTCTCGACCTGCTGCTGTTTCTGGTCTTCGCTGCCGTCGGGATCCTGATCTTCCTGCGGCGGTCGGACAACTGGCTGACGATCGTCGTCTCGGCCGGCATCATCCTGCAGGGGGCGGCAATGACGCGGCCGGAAGACTCCTTCGCCGCCGTGCCGGCAGACTGGCGCTTGTTTGCGCTGGTCTGGACGTGTCTCGTCAACATCTGTTCCGTCACGTGTCTCGTTCTCTTGCCAGACGGTCGTTTCGTCCCACGGTACACGCGGCCGATGACCGCCTTCTGGGCGTTGTGCATCGTGGTGCGCTACGTCTTTTTCCCGCAATTCGCGCGGCCTGACGGCCGGCCGGCCGCGGGGACAATGGATCCGGGGCCGTGGATGTCTCTTCTGATTCTGGCCCTCGCCATCGGAGGATTCGTGACCGCGGGCATCGCGCAGGTCCAACGCTACCGGCGGCTGACCGATGCGCCGCAACGGCAACAAATCAAATGGTACGTGTTCGGGGTCGCCGTTGCGGTCGTGGGCATCGTCCTGTTTCAACTCCCCGCCATCTTCATCCCCGCGGTGCGCACGCCAGGCGTGCCGCGCGTCTTGTTCGCCCTGCTGGGCGTGCCGGCCTTCTACTTCTCGGTGATGGCGATCCCGGTCACGCTGGCATTTGCGCTGTTGCGCTATCGCTTGTGGGAGGTCGACGCCCTCATCAATCGATCGCTCGTGTATGGCGCGCTCACCGGCGCCCTCCTGTTGGTGTACTTCGTGAGCGTTGCAGCCTTGCAATGGCTGCTCGAGGCAGTGACGGGGCAGGAGTCGAAACTCGCTGTGGTGGGATCGACGCTGGCGATCGCCGTCCTCTTCCAGCCGTTGCGCCACCGTCTCCAGGCGACCATCGACCGGCGCTTCTACCGGCGCACCGTGAGTTTCCGACAGGCCTTTACCGAGTTTGCACGCGAGGTGCGCACGATCATCGATCTTCCCGAACTGTTGCGGGCGCTCGTCGATCGGACAGCCGACCTGCTCGACATCACGCACGGTGGCGTCTTCTTGCGTCCCAACGGGAGTGCCGACCGCTTCGAGCCGCTGCGGCTGGCGCAGGCGCGAGACTGGCCGGGCGCCGCCGCAGAGCAGCTCCCAGTGATGGTGGGGGATCGCGCCTGGCCGGACCAGTTGCGCAAGCTCGAGGCGGGCCGGGTCGTACGGCAGGATGGGCAGCACTTCCCACTCCTCGTCCCTCTGCTGGCGCCGCGCCGCGAAGACCGTTCGCTCCGCCCCCTGCTGCTCGGCGTGCTCGCCGTCGGTCCGCAACGTTCCGGCCGCGGCTACACGCGCGCCGACGCGGCCACTCTGCTGACTCTCGCCGATCAAGCCGGCACGGCGCTCTACGTTGCGCAGCTGGTCGAAGAGAAACAGGCAGCGGCGCGCCACAAAGAGGAAGCCGAGGCGGCGAACGCTGCAAAGAGCGCGTTTCTCGCCGCCATGAGCCACGAGATTCGTACGCCGATGAACGCCGTGATCGGGATGGCCAGCCTGCTGCTCAACACGCCGCCGTTGACCGCCGAGCAGCAGGAATTCGCGGAAAGCATCCGCCACAGCGGCGATGCGCTCCTCGTCATCATCAACGACATTTTGGATTTCTCCAAGATCGAAGCGGGCCGGCTGGATCTCGAGGTGCAGCCGTTTGACCTGCACGAGTGCGTGGAGGGGGCTGCGGATCTGGTGAAGGGCAAGGCGCGGGAAAAACAACTGGAGCTGGCGTGCCTGATCGATGCGGATGTGCCGTGCACGCTGACCGGCGACGTCACCCGCGTGCGCCAGATCGTGGTCAATCTGCTGACCAATGCGGTGAAGTTCACCGCGGCGGGAGAAGTGGGCCTCACAGTGACGGCGCGGCGCGTGCGCTCCCCGGAAGATGCGATCTACGAGGTGCAGTTCGCGGTGAAGGATACCGGGATCGGCATTCCGCCCGATCGGCAGCACCGTCTGTTCCAGTCGTTCAGTCAAGTCGACGCGTCGACGACGCGCCGCTACGGCGGGACGGGACTGGGGTTGGCCATCAGCAAACGCCTCGTCGAGCTGATGGGCGGCCGCATCTGGGTCGAAAGCAGTGGCGTGCCGGGAGAGGGCGCCACATTCGCCTTCACCGTCGTTGTGCCTGGCTCGCACACGCCGCTGCGCCGGCTCGATCACGCCAATGACGTTCTTCTGGCCGGTAAGCGAGTGCTGGTGGTCGATGACAACCCCACGAATCGCCGCATGCTGGTGCTACAGACGCGGGCGTGGGCCATGGCCGTCGTCGAATCCCCTTCAGGAGCGGCGGCGCTGGCGCGGCTGGATCGAGGGGAGTGTTTCGACGCCGCGTTGGTCGATTGGCTCATGCCCGGAATGGACGGGCTCGAGCTGGCCGCCGAGATCCGGCGTCGCCAGCCGACCCTGCCGCTGATCATGATCAGCTCGGCCGGGCGGCCCGAGAGTGCGATGCCTGTGATGACAATGTTTGCGGCATTCTTGAGTAAGCCGGTCAAGCAATCGCAGCTCTACGATGCACTTGCCGCACTGTGGGCGGGTGATCAAGCGCAGCAGCAGCGGGCACTGCCGGCCGATTCCGAATTCGATGATGTGCTGGGTCGCGATCTCCCGCTGAGAATCTTGCTGGCCGAGGACAACGGGACGAACCAGCAACTGGCAGTGCGCTTTCTGCAGCGCATGGGCTATACGGCCGACGTCGTCGCCAACGGTCTGGAGGCAGTCGATGCGGTGCGGCGGCAGACATACGACGTCGTGCTCATGGATATCGAGATGCCGGAGATGGACGGGTTGCAGGCGGCGCGGCGTATTCGCGAGGAACATGGTGCGCGGCGCCCGCAGATCGTCGCCATGACCGCCAACGCATTGCACGGAGACCGCGAGCGCGCCTTGGCGATGGGCATGGACGACTACGTCACCAAGCCCATTCGCATCAGCGAGCTGCAGGCGGCGCTCGCCGCAGTGGGGTGCCGCGTGCATGGGCAGCACGCGCCCGGC
>DATKMS010000224.1:0-14296 GCA_035541735.1 Candidatus Margulisiibacteriota bacterium | reverse complement strand
TCGGGGTTGGGGCTCATCAGGTCTTTCACCTGCAGGTCCGGGAATCCGCCACGGAAGCCCGCCGAGTGGAAGTAGACCTCCGTGTCCTCAACGATGATGAGGCCGCCGCCGAGCATCGCCGCGACCTCCGGCAGCACGCGCTCGATCACGTCGGCAGCGTCGATTGCAGTGATGACGACGGGCAGGTCGATCGACAGCGTCAGGATGTTCGCGGTCTTGATCTGCGAGTGTGCGCCGAAGCCGGCAATGCCGCGCGTCACCGTGGCACCGGCACAGCCCGCTGTCTTCAGATGCTCCAGGACAGCCATGTAGAGCGGCCGGTGATGCCACTGATCGCTCTCGCCGGTGAAGACCATCATTCGCTTGGCGCGCATGTGTCCTCCGTTGTCGACGACCCCGAGGCGGAGGGGACGACTGTAGACCGCAGCGGACTCCAACCCACACCGGGCGTCCAGTCTTCGTCTGTCGTTTGAAGGTATACTCCCGCCATCGCTGTGCCGTGGTAGGAGTCATCAACCCTGACGGGTGGTTATCCGGCGAACCCCATCGCCGTGTCGCCAGACTGTAGCGCGCTCATTGCGTGAGTCAACTCGTTTTGTATACGGCGGGCTTGACGCCCCTCAGGGTGGTGGGTCAGTTTGAATCAGCGGGTGGCTTACAATCCTGTCATTCCGAGCGATTCGAGTCCGCCTCGTGACGCGATATGTAAGCGAACAACATCGGCTGGGGCAAGCGCCTTTGGCCCGGACCGGGCTGGTGCCTCCTTCCAGGGCCGCGCCGTGTGCACGGCCCCAACGCGTGCTGACGACACCAAAATCCCGGGGCCTGGTTCAGGCGCTCTCGCAGGGCGGAGTCTTCACGGACAGCATCTTGAGCTTCCGGGCGGTGAGCGCCGTTTGTAAGCGCCAGGCAGTGTCGCCCTCCTTGTCCTTCCTCTTGATCAGCAGCCACTGCGCACCCTGGCCACCCTTGAAGCGGGCCAGTGCGAACCCGCCGCGCAGCTTGCGGCCATGCAGGCTAAACACGATGCGACCCGTCTCGATCTGCTTCTCGGGTGGGTCCTCATCTTCAGGAACCGTGTAGGTGCCGTGATCCCAGATCACCACCGGCCCCGCACCGGAGTGTCCCTCGGGGATCACGCCTTCGAAGTCGGCATACTCGAGCGGATGATCCGGGACCATGACGGCGAGCCGCTTGTCGGCAGGATTCATGGATGGACCTTTGGGTATCGCCCAGGACTTCAACACACCGCCGATCTCGAGGCGGAAGTCATAGTGCAGGCGTGTGGCTTTGTGCTCGTGGACGATGAAGCGTCGCTGATCGACCGTGCGCTGGAGCATCAGTCCCCCCGCGCTACGCGCCTCTCGCCGGCTTGTGCGCCGCGCCGATGCGGCGCTCGTGTGCGATCTCGCCGGTGATCGCCCCGGCCGCATCGGCGAGCTCTCGGCCCAGCAGCATCACCACGTCGTCCAGCGACACCATGCCGATGAGCCGCGCCTCCTGATCGACAATCGGCAGCCGCCGTACACCGTGCTCGCGCATCTTGCGCGTGACGTCTGACAGGCTGTCGGTGAGGCGCGCAGTATGCAACGGCGCATGGACGAACTGGCCAACCTCGGCGACCTGCGGATCGAGTCCTTCGGCGATCATCCAGACGAGATCGCGATCGGTGATCACTCCGAGCGCTGTCACGCCGGTCTCGTCGGTGATGACCAGCGCGCCCACGGAATGGTCACACATGAGGCGGGCGGCCTTGGCGATGGTGTCGGCAGGTTGCACGGTGAAGACTGGTTTCTGTGTGAGCTCGGTGAGTGACATTGGTTCGCCCCCCTTTCTCTGGTTCCATCTGCGCGGCGGCATCCTCGCGACTGCGCTGCGCGGGGATGTACCGCCAAACCGAGGAAGAATACCGGGAAAATCCAGAAGAACAGGCTCATGGCGCTGGGGTGCTACTAGCACCCATCCTTCGCGATCGCAGGTCGCACGAAGTGCGCCAGCGCAGCTGTGACCACATTCCACGCGCTGACTGGCCACTGATTTCTCACGCTTGCGAAGCCACCTGTGATTCGTGTCGCTTCAGGAGCACCGCCATGCCAATGACGTCGCCGAGCGGAATCCGCGCGTGCAGCCTCCACCCACCACCGGGGAAAAGGGTGCTCGCCCAGCGGATCTTTCGCAACCGTTCGCCGGCGGCGGCAGTCAGCATCCTGCGTACGGAGGCGACCGAGTGGTCGCGTGCTCGACCCAACAACGTTTGGTGCGCTTGGCGTCCGAATCGCCGCGACAGGCCACCCACACTCCAACGATTGAGGGCCACGACGGCGACCCCATGGCGGGCGACGCGAACGGCTTCCGACAACGCCACACCTGGGTGTTCGAGGAACTCCAGCGTGGTGACGAACAGGGCGATGTCGACTCCCGCGGCGCGCAGCGGAAGGCTGTGGGCATCGCCCTGCACAACTGCGATTTGAGGCAATCGTTTGCGCAGTTCAGCCAGCATCGCTGCCGAGCGGTCGAGCCCCAGCGTGCACAGACCCGAGGCGGCCAACCACTGCGTGAAGTGGCCTGTGCCGCAACCGACGTCGAGCACGTCACGGCTGCTCGGAAAGGAACTCAGCAGCCAGGCCAGGAGCTGCCGTTCGGCCTGGTCCACGCGCCGCCCGCGGCGCGTGGCATACCAGGCCTCGTACCTGCCGGCGGCCGCTTCGAAGTACGTCCAGGCATCCAGCGTTTCAAGCTCCTCACGCGCCAGTTCAGGTGTAAGTTGCGACCCAGCGACCCTTCAACCGCTGCAGGTCATTAGCCACGGATCGATTTCCCATCGGCAAGAAGGCTGAGGACACCGTCGTCAGACCGGACAAGCATTCGAAATGGTCACCGCCATCACGACGTGTCCGGCGGCCGCGGCGCGACCGTATGCCTCCTGCAAGGCAGCGAAGACCACCGCCACCTCGCCCGTCACGACCGTGCTCATCGGTCCGACATCGGGCTGCAGGCCCTGGCCTTTCAACGCCTGCCAGACGGCATCGACCGCCGGGCTCAGGTGTGCTTGCCGGAGTGGGTAAATGCTGATCTGTGCGCTGACCACCACCGGTAGGTGCATCGGTCCAACGGCTCCCAAACGTCACAGCGGGGCGCCGCCACGATCGTATGCGCCTTGAAGGTCGCCTCTGGGAGGTACTCCTTCGGGAGGTGCGCATAACCGAGCGTAAGGTCCGGCTCGACCCCGCCACTGCCAGCGGGAGGCGACTGCCCCACGACGTCGGTTTTCTCAGACCGTTGCAGCCGGGGCAGTCTTGCTCGCGGCTTTCATCTGCTGCCCGCAACAGATCTCGGAATGGGCATGTCCGGAGGTACACGGACACGCTGTCTCATAGACGAGCGCCGCGCCACATTTCTCGCAGACGTAACGATCTCCAGCGTTTCGAGCCATTTCAACCTCCCATCGCATGATGTTTCCAGCGGGACGTCAGTCTTGTTCCCGGACAGCATCCGCAGCATGCGCCGTGCCGCGGTCGCCGAGCCACAGCGTTGCCGCTGCCCGCGCGACGCTAGCGCCCTCCCGTCTCACGGATGAGAAAGGAAAGGCCCTGCCCACAGCGTCCATGTCCCGGGCTGGCGAGTGCCGCCCCGCCGAGGCTGCGGACCGTGTGCGGACTGCACTGCCACCATGAGCCCCGCAGGGGCGGGACGGAACTCACGAGCCAGGAGGGCAGCGCCTGGCTCCGCCGGGCTGTCAGCCATTGTTCGTGTCCGCTCAGCGGTCAGTTCTCAAGCCCTCGTTCTCACGTCCGCCGCAACTCCACTCACTGTTGTCTCGGCCTTGCGATGGGAGCCAGTCCGGCGCCACGGGGGTGCATCTGACATCGCCCTGGCACGTAACGTGCCGGGCAGCTGAG
The DNA here is from genome assembly GCA_035541735.1 of Candidatus Margulisiibacteriota bacterium. GTDB lineage: Bacteria > Desulfobacterota > Binatia > HRBIN30 > HRBIN30 > DATKMS01. The sequence continues at coordinate 10,397 of DATKMS010000224.1, read as the reverse complement.
ACGAGGTGGTTTGTGGCAACGCGCCTGTGAGAGTGGTGTGAAACCAAGCCCACGAAAGGTGGCCGTACAATGAAAAGGCTAGCTGTCCTTGCTGTGGGTCTCATGGTCCTGTTTGGTTTGTGGACCGCGCCTGCGGTCGCGCTTTCGTCACAGGAGAATCTGGGCAAGAGCATATTCTTCGACCAGAACGTTCGAGCAATCGGAACCAATCCTGCGCTGCGTGTCATGCGCCGCAGTCCGGCTGGAGCGGTCCTACTGCGGCCATCAACGCCGGCGGCGCCGTGTACGCTGCTCACCGACTTCACCTACGACAACCTCGGCGTTGCAAGGAACCCGATGAATCCCCTTTACGGCGAGGCCGACTTCAACCCGCTGGGCGCGGCGTGGATCGATCTCGGGCTGGGCGGGTTCCTCGCTTCACGCATGGACTATCAGCACCTCGCGGCGGCAAACAACGGCAAAATGAAAGTCCCTACCTTGCGCAACGCCGACAAGTGGGACTCGAACGTCTTGGGGCCACGGGTCAAAGCGTACACGCACAACGGCTACTTCAAAACGCTGAAGCAGATTGTGCACTTCTACAACACGAGGGACGCCAAGCCCGCGTGTCTGAGCGCCTTCACTACCGTCGACGACGCCATCGCCCAGAATTGCTGGCCGGCACCCGAAGTGCCTGTGAACGTGAACACCGCGGAGGTGGGCAACCTGCACCTGACGGACGCGCAGGAGGATGCGATCGTCGCGTTTATGAAGACCCTCAGCGACGGCTTCGTCCCGTGAACTCGAGGCCTCGTGTTGGAGGTTTCGCGCGAGATTCGGCTGGCGGCGTACCGACCTTGCGGTTCAGACGCTCGAGCCGCCAGCCGAGGACGGTCATAACGCCGCCGCCACGCGCGAGGCCGGCGGTCCACAGCATCGCGACGAAGCGCCGGACGCGGCTGCATCGCCCAGTGCGTCGCGTAGCACCGCGCGGCCGAGCCGCGTCGTCGCCAAACGCCTGATGTTCATGCCCAACCCTTCCCACGACCGGCGTTCCGTGCTTCCCGGCATAGATCAAGTGGCTCGCGGCCCAAGCTCATGTCGCCCTCGATTCCGATACCGACTCCGAGCCCCATGTCGCCGAACTACCATTCACTCCGGGCAGAGCGCCTCAATCCGCCGATGGATCGCCTGCAGACGCTTCACTTCGGCTTGCACCGCTTGTTTTCCTGCCGCCTGGCGGCCACGCGCATGCTCCAGCGCACGCTCTGCCGATGTGCACACCTCGTGCAGGTAGCCGCGGATCTCGGCTTCCAGCCGCCGCCGGCTCTCGCGTACGCGCTCATCGAGGTCGTTGAGAATGCGGGAGGTGTTCGTAGTGACCAGACGTTCGAGATAGTCGCCGGCTTCGCGCTCCAGGCGTCGGCGAGCGGTTGCCGGTGGCAGGACTGAGTCCGCGAGCCACTGCAAGGGTGAGCGGCCGGTGAGGTGCATCAGTTCGGTGGAATAGAAACGGCTGCCCGTCCGGAACCCCAGCTCCGGGCTAACACTGCGCGGCAGTCCGGCGAGTGCGCCGGTGGAGGTCGCCAGCCGCTCGAGGAAACCGTTCGCGACCTCCACGAAGCGGTGCGCCGCTGCGCGGTACAGGTGCTCGGCGGCCGGCTCGGCCTGGCTGAACCAGCGCTCACACCAGCGGGTTGCGCTGTCTTGCGCGAGCTGAATTGCCTCACTGCGGACGCGACTGCGACGAGCAACGACCGGTGACAACGCCGCCGAGAACTCCTGGCGGGCCGCAGACACGGCCGCTTTGATGAAGTGGTCCCACTGCGTTCGGAACGTTGCGCTCAGGCGCGCCTGCTCTGCCGCGAACAGCGGTCCGAGGTCGTTGAGGGCCTGCTCGGCTTCTGCAACGCAGCTTCGCAGCAGCGCGATCCGCCGTTCCGATTCTTCGACGGGCCGCAGCAGGGCATCGCGCTGCTCGCTGATCTCGTGCAGCAGCCGCTGCGCCAATAGTTTGCTGCCGCGCCGCTCGGCTTCACGGACCAGCTTGGCGCCCGTGTTTACCGCCAACGTTGCCAGCGCGGCTTCGAGGCCTGACCAATCGCGCGCCGGATCGCCGCTACTGAGGCGTTCAGTAGCGCTCACCTGGAAGACCGGTGCGATCAGTTTGCCGAGCCGCTGCGCCAGCACTTTGCGGGCGAAGGCGATTGCTTCGCGCCGCTCATCCTCGGTTAGCCGATCCGCCTTGTTCAGCACGAGAATCAACTCCTGCACGTGCTGGGCAACTTGCTCGATCAGCGCGACCTCGTCGCCGGAGATCGGTGGGTCGGCACCGATGACCACGAGCGCCGCATCAACGTGCGGCACGAACGCTCTGGTTGCCTCGGTGTTGGCCGCGATGACCGAGCCGATGCCGGGGGTATCGACCAGGCACATCCCTGAAGCGAGCAGGGCGTTGGGGACGAACACCTCGACGATGCCCACCCCCTTTGCGTTGGCCGGGTTCTGCTCCTCGGATACGTAGGCGGTGATTTCGCTTGGGGCGATGTCGCGCCATTCGGAGCCCAGACGGACGCGTGCCTGCACGCGTTCGCCGTAGCGCAACACGGTGACGGCCGTGGTGATCGGCACCACACCCGCCGGCAGCAAAGGCTGCCCCACCAACGCGTTCAGCAGCGTCGATTTTCCGCGTTTGAATTGCCCGACACAGGCGACGTAAAAGCGCCCTTCTGCGAGGCGCTCGTTGAGCGCGAGTGCGTCCGCCGCGATGTCGGACGCCCCAACCTCTGCGGCAAACTCGGACACCGCCGCGAGTAAATCGCGCGAACGATCGCCGGCGGTATGCTGCGGTCCGATCTGCTGTTGGGCTCCTGCCACGAGTCAACTCCTACCCTCGAAGGTCTGGTAGGAGTCATCATCCCAAGCGGGCGGTTATCTGGCGGACCCCATCGCCAATGTCACTGCAGAAGTTCTTAATCGCCTTCGTACGTGCCGTCAACGGACGTTACGAGCGAAGAAGAGAACGACGCCTCATCCGGATGAGGCGCAATGAACCAACGCAGCCCACCGGAGGGCTCACTGAATGACGAACACGTTGTCCGGGAGGCGTTGACGGGCGTTGGTGTTGCGGCGGATGATCTCGGCGAGGGTCAGGTTGTCCAGGTAGGTCGACTGCAGGATCGGCGAGAGATACGTCTCGTACCAGAACCTGTCGCCGTTGCGCAGTCGCTCGAACTGGTCGCGGATGATCATGAAGAAGAGTTCCCCGACCATTCCGCCATTGTAATGGTCTTCCGCAAGCCCGCCGACCCACAGGTCCACGTCATAAACCGAGCTGTAAACGCTGGCGAGCCGTTGCTGCACGAGCGGGTCGGAGCTGATATCTGCAAAGCTGTGCGCCGGGGGCAGGCCGAACGCCGTGCGCACCTCATTGTAGGTGGGCAGACCATGGTCTCGGCCACGCTGGATGTTGAGCGCCGCCAGATCGAAGCCGCCGGCTCCCGGCGGCCCGAACAGGAAGTTGCGCACGTCGTCGACGATGAAGATATCGGGTTCCTGCGCCTGTTGCGCGGCCAATCCGCGCAGGAGCGGTTCGATGCCGTTGCGCACAATTTCCTTGGGGTTGAAGAATGCAGACCGGAGCGGAAGGTTGCCCGTGCGGATCGGCTTGCCGTTGCTCTTCAACCGCAGCAGCATTGGCGACAGCATGCTGTGACCGAACCGGAACGCGGCCGTGGAGAACTCGGTGGCAATTGCCGGGTTGACGTTGGCGTTGTACCCGCCGTAGGGCCGTAGGGGATTCGGACCGAGCACGAGCGGCAGAAACTCCGTGTAGGTGATTGCCTGTATTTCAGCGCCGACCACGACACGCGCCGCCTGGTAGGCCTGTTCGTCGCCGAGAAAACGCAGCTCCCTGGCGATGCGGTTGTGCTCCCGCAGGAAAAGGGTGTGCATTGCAGTCAGGCCATTTTGTTCGTTGCAGCGTACGTCGCCTGCGACAAACAGCGAAGCGTCGGTGCTGGGTGAATTGGGAAGGCCGTCGACATTGAAGGGCAACAGCTTCCGCCGCCCCGTCTTCAACTGACCGTTGCGGAAGGTCCGCAGCGCCTGCGCCCTTGCGTCGTCGGAGCCGTAGACCATCGACGCATCGATCCATGCCGTCACTTGGTTGATCTGTTGCCGTGGCGTGCTTGAACGTTTGTAGACCGAGCGCGGACAGGGGATGACCTGGGTGCCCGTACCACCTGGGTCGAAGAACTGGTCGCCCGACGGCACGGGGATATCGACTGGCTCCGCCGGGCTTGCCGCCCCTGTAAGATCGAGGTCGTGGTCGAGGAACTGCCCCCATTGCCACACAAAGTCAGAGAGCTTCTCACTGTTCGGCAGCGGTCCGGGCTGGGCCACGACGGCGTTGCTGATCGCTCGTGCACCTGGCCGCGTCGGCCCGGCCGGGGCCGACACGCCATCAGCGTAGTCGGCGTACGTCAGGCGGATGAGTTCCACGCCGGTGCTTCCCCATTCCGGATGCGCCAGGTTGTTGTTCGAGCCGTCGAAGGTGCGGAATTCGCTTGGAAAGGTTTGCGCGGATGTGGAAGCGGGCGAGATCGCGATCACCAAGAAGGCCACCGTAGCGCACAGCGCGTAGGGTGCATGCCGAATCCGATGGATGGTGTGCATGGTTTTTTAACCCGCGTTCGGTCGTCTTTGTCAAGGGGGAATTCGGCAGCGTAGGGCATGATGGAAATAGATCGTGTACTCCTTCCTGTTCCGCAGGGATCACCTGGCGCTCAGAATTGATTGTGCAGCCGCAGCCCCAGCACCGACACCGGACCGCGGTCGCGGTTGTAGGCCGGATTGTTGAAGAACTGGTAGTCCAAGGTCACTCGCACGGCATTGAGGGCGAGGCAGTAATAGGTCTCAAGCACCTGTTCGAGGCCGGCATGAGGTAAGCGTCCGTCGCCAACCAAGACGCCGAGACCGCCGGCGTTGAGAAAGGCTTGATGGCTGCCTGAAATGTCGTTGATGATTCCCGCGATTCCGACGGCATCATCGGGACGTTGCCACGGTGCACCGTAGACTGCAGCGCCGGTCGCGACGGTGCGATCAATATCGGTGAACTCGTACGGTTCAACATTGGGGTCGGCGAATCCACTCCGGACGAACACGCCCCAGTCGGGTGTCACCTGCTGTTCGAGGTTTGCGGCCAGCCCCCAGCGGCTCCGGTACGTGCGGACGGCGGCGATGTCGGCGGGCTGACCGGTCGCGTGCGCCAAGCCGATCGCATCATTGTAGTTGCCCATGCGGCCGCGGCTCAGCCACGGAGTGATCGCAACCTTCCCCGGCTGCTTCCAGAGCGCAAAACGACGCTCCACTTCACCAACCAGTTGGAACTGAGCGAACGACGGATCCAGCTGCGTGCCGTTGGGCACAGTGGAGAGATCAAACCCGCCGCCACGCAGCGCCCACGGTCCTTGATACCACTCTGCCGCCGCACCATAGGTGTAGCCCCACGCGTCGGCGGCGTAGTCGAAGGATCCGGCATCGACGAGCGCCCAGTTCAAGAAGTCATTCTTTGGATCGTGCGCGTAGCGATTGTCATCAAACATGTCGGATACGCTGAACTTGCCGATTGTGAGCACCATCCGGTCGCTCGTGATGGTTGCAGGGAACTGATTGATACCGGCTTCGACTTCCTCGGTGTCGCCGCCGAGATTGATCACCTGCCGGATGAACAGCCGGGGCACGCGCGCATAGGGATAGCGGGCGCCGACCTTGTAGGCTTCGCCATTCGGAAATCCGGCGAGGCCGAGGGTGTCGGTCAGGCCAAACCCCTGGTCGATTTCCGGGTTGATCCAGATTTCCGCTCCCTCCCACAATCGGATGCCGGCATACAGCGTGACGTCCCAGGTCTCGCGGGCGACGTCCGGATCGAGGCTGTGCGGGCCGTGATACGGCGCATGAAATGGGAACGCATATTGACCGACCACGGTCGTTTGCCCGTGCAGAGCCAGCCACTCGAGCTGCAGCGGTGTCGGTCCTTTGCTGGCAAAATCGGCCAGCCCGGCAGTGCCGCCGATGTGATAGTTGAGGCCCAGCTGAACGCTGTGCAAGTCGAGGTCGGATTTGAATGTTTGTCCCGCGGTGGGAAACGTGACGTCACTGCGGCCGAAGTTGCTGTATTGATACTCGAGCTTGGCGCTCCACTTCGGCCCGACGGGTAGCTCGATGCCGGCTCCCAGGGTCCAACCGACGCGCCACAGCGTTGCGTTCTCGGTCGTCGACGCGCCGGCGAGTTGGGTGCGCGTCAGCTGGTCATAGGCCCAGGCGAAGCCGCCCGTTCCGTAGAGCAGCCATGGGTCGAACGCGTAGCCCAGTCGGCCGCGCACGGTTCCCGCTGCCAGTACGGTGTCCTGGTAACTCGCCTGTCCCACCAGCGGTGAGGAAAACGTCTGCGTGCCGGAAATAGTGTTGGGGAACAATGCATCGGTCTCGGCGCCCAACAGGAGGTGCGATCGCGTCACAGCGGTGTAGCCGGCTTGCAAGCCACCGAAGTAGCTTCCGGTCCCGTCGGAAAGATGTGGCGCGTTGTAGAGATCGAGGGAGCCGTTCAGGTTGGGCGCGCCGGGTTGGGTCGCCGTCCAACTCGAGGAACCGGTGGCCAAGCCGAAATGGCCGCCCGCGTACCATCCGTTCCAATCGACCGTCGGGTTGTTTGCCGGGGCGACCGGAGCGTCGGCAAGCTCGGCGGCTTGTACACCTATCCCCGAAAGCAGCAGATGGAGGATGGACGTACCGCAAATTGCGAGTCGCAGTCCCGACAGAGCCTCGGCTCGACGGCTCATCGGTTTAGGCTGAAGCGTTCGTCGGCGATGCGATAGACGCGCCGCCAGAGCGTGCGGTTCAGGGTGACCAACGCCAACGACATCGTCAGAACGCCGGCGGCGAGGAGCGGGAAGTTGGCGGCGGCGGTGGCTTCGGTGATCAGCGAGCCGAGGCCGGGGGCTATCAACGTCTCGCCGCGGTAGCGCACGTACTCGGCGACGATGCTGGCGTTCCATGCGCCGCCCGCCGCGGTGATCAGTCCGGTGACCAGGTAGGGAAAGACTGCGGGAAGATACAGCGTGCGCCAGCGTGTCCACCCGCTGAGGCCGTAGATTGTCGCCACCTCCTGCAGATCGTGCGGCATCGCGCCGGCGCCGGCGAGGACATTGAACAGGATGTACCACTGCGAGCCGAGCAGCATCAGCATGATGCAACCCCACGAAAAGTTCACGTGCGCCGCGATCAAAAGCAGCGTCACCAGCGGGAAGATCATCGGCGCCGGAAACGCGGCGGCGACCTGAATCACCGGCTGCAAGGCGCGCACGCGGCGCGGCGACAGCCCGATCCAAATGCCCACCGGAAGCGCCCACAGCGTTCCGAGCGCGAGCGCCGAGTAGGTGCGCAGAAACGTCAGGCCGAGCGCGGCCGTGAGGTGCAGCCACTCGGCAAGGGTCAGCGCTCGCAGCAAGAGAATGAGGCGGACCGCACCCCAGAGGCCGAGCATGACGAAGACCGCTCCGGCGAGACGCGCAACGATGGTGAGAGGATGCACGCGCGTCGCGCCGGTGAGCGCGCCGAGGCGTGCCAGCTGGCGGCGTTCGGCGAGCGCAAACAGCTGCCCCACACGCGCCTCCATCCAGGGGATGAGGCGCGAGCGGCGTATCAGATCGAGTGCCCACGACGTGGGAACCTCACCCGCTTCGATCTCTTCAACCTTGAACTTCTGTGCCCACGCCAGCAGCGGCCGCCAGAGGAGCTGATCGACGCCGATGATCATCACGATCATTGCCACCACGGCGCCCGTCATGGCACGCCCGTCGCCACGGTCGATCGCCACGCTCATGTACGAGCCGACTCCAGGCAGCCGGAAATCATGGTCGCCGAGCGTGAAGGCTTCGGTCACGGTCAGGAAGAACCAGCCGCCAGCCATCGACATCATCGAGTTCCACACCAGCCCGATCATCGCCGACGGCACCTCGAGCGTGTGGAAGCGCTTCCACCAGCCGAAGCGATAGACCTGTGCCGCCTCGCGCAGCTCGGCAGGGATGGTGCGCAGCGACCCGAAGAACGAGAAGGTCATGTTCCACACCTGGCCGGTGAAGATCATCACCACGCACGCCAGTTCGAGCCCGATGTTGGAGTGCGGGAAGAGCGCGACCAGACCCAGCACGAGGCCCGGCAGAAACCCGAGCACCGGAATGCCCTGACAGATATCGAGCACCGGTAGCATGATGCGCTCGGCGGCGCGGCTGTGTGCCGCGGTGGTGCCGTACATGAGCGTGAACGCCAGGGACAGCGCGTAGGCCGCCAGGCCGCGCGCCAGCGACAGCAGCGTATAACGGGGCAAGGACCAGAGCGACAGGTTGATCTCGACGGTGGGCCGCAGCGGCGCGGTCCACCCGCGCGCCAGACCGACGACGCCGGCGACGAGCGCGCCCAAGCCGGCGAGGAGAACAACGTCAATCCACCACGCGCTGCGTGTCGGAGTCGGGGCGGTTGCCGGCGGCCGCAGGATGACCGACATGGCTGCGTCAGGCGACGTGCGGTGCAGCGCTGGTCACGCCCGCGGCGCTTCCATGGCCGTACTCTCGCGGTCGAGGTAGACAACCTCGGCGTCGGGATCGTAGCCGAGCAGCTCGCCGTAGCGGCCCCACGCGATCAAGGTGTCGAAGAGCTGCTGCATGGGCTCGTAGGGCAGCTGCATGACGAGGTCTTCCAGGATGACCTCTGCGGGCAAGCGCATCTCGGGCACGCTGCGCAGCCGTTCCATGAGCACGGAGAAGGTGGGAATCCGTAACAGCTGGCGGTGAAACATGCGCTTACGCGTGTTCTCGTCGCCGGCGACGAATTCGCGGCCAGCGGCGGTCAAGACCACGTCTTGCTTCGGCGTTTCGACGAGAGCGAGCAGCTCGGCGGCGTTGATGACGACGATGGCGTGCCCCAGCTCCAGCCCGAGGCGGCCGGCGAGCTCGAACACGTTGATGCGGTCGCCGTGATCGTGCACCACTTCGAGCAGCCCGACGATCTCGGTGACGTGCGCGTTCGGCAACGGCTCCAAGCGCACAAAGCCGGGAGCTGCGGGGCGCTTGTCCGGTAGGTGGATTTCAGTGATGACGTCGTGCAGGTCATCCACGAGCGCCATAAAGGCGGGATCGCGGTATTCGCGCGGATGCGGCAGCTGATTGTCGACCACCTCGCGCACCACGCCCGGCTTCGATCCCATGATGACGATGCGGTCGGCGAGGAAGACGGCCTCGTCGATGAGGTGGGTGATGAGCAGCATGCTCTTCAGGCCCATGTCGGCGCGCGACCACAGGCCATAGACCTCGGAGCGCAAGGACTCGGCGGTCAAGACGTCGAGCGCCGAGAACGGCTCGTCCATGCACAGCAGCTCGGGACCGCCGACGAGCGCGCGCGCGATGCCGACGCGTTGCTTCATGCCGCCGGACAGCTCCTTCGGATACGCTTCCTCGAAGCCTTCGAGGCCGACGAGGTCGATGGTGCGGTGCACGCGCGCCTGCTCCTCGTCTTGTGGCAGCCCCTTGCGGTGCAGCCCGACGCGCACGTTCTCCGCCACCGTCAACCACGGGTAGAGGGCGAAGCTCTGGAACACCACGGCGGCGCCGGCATGCAGGCCCTGTAAGGGTCGGTCATGGCACAAGACCTCCCCGGACGTCGGCATCACCAGGCCGGTGAGGATGCGCAACAGTGTCGACTTGCCGCAGCCGGACGGACCGAGGACCGCCACGACTTCACCGGATCGGACGGCCAGACTGACGTCACGCAGCACCACCAACTCCTGGCCGTCGCTGCTGAACGACTTGCAGATACCGCGCAGCTCGGCAATGGCCTGCGCGTGCGTCGGCATCGTAGCAGTCGCGCCGTGGTCTTCCATCTCGCCCCTGTAGCCGGTGATCTTGTACATCCCGTTTGCTCTACTGTCACGTGCGGGGTATCCGGCGGCCAGGGCTTCTTAACCGAACTGTAACTACAACGTAACGGTGCCGTCGCCGTCGTCACCTACTGTTGGCGCCGTCACCAACCTAGTCATCGAGGAGGAGGCGCTTTATGAGAAAGGGGAAGGCTGTGTGCGGAGCTGTACTGGCAGCGTCACTGCTCGCCGGCGCGGCGCACGCCAAGGATCTGGGGGACATCCTTCTGAAGAAGGGCCTGATCAGTGAGGACGAACTGAAGCAGGCGCGTGAAGAGGAGAAGCAGAAGGCGGCGGCGCAGGAGTCGCTGCGCGATGCGATCGCGGCGAAGATCCCGAAATGGCTGGATATGATCAGCCTGTTCGGTGACATACGGAACCGCGTCGAAGGCTTCTACGGGGACAACTATCACGCCGAGACCCGCTATCGCATTCGTGCCCGCGT
>DATKMS010000223.1:0-4462 GCA_035541735.1 Candidatus Margulisiibacteriota bacterium | reverse complement strand
TTGATGGGGGCGCGTGCCGCGGGCGACGAACAGCCGGCGACCAGCAGCAGAACACCAACCCAGCCCGTGCCCCGGCAGCGGCGGAAGCGAAGCGACGCCTTCACCATGCGGCGAACGTAGCAGGCGGTTGCCATAAAGTCTGCAGCCGAATCTGCCGCCGTGCGGCGCGCGTCACTTCCCGATGTGGTCGCCAAAAACGGCGTCGATCGCGGCGGCGAGGTCGTCGTCGTCGATCATGAGATTGGCATCGGCATCGGCGCCGAGGCACAGCAGCGGAACGGCACCGTCGAGGATCTCGACCAGGTAGGTGGTGTCGGCGGCGGTCACCACAGCGTCGCAGTTGGCGTCGCCGCGCAACACGGGGGGCGGCAAGGTCGCCGTCGGGGTTATGGTCGGAGTTGCGCTTACCGTGGACGTGAGCGTCATGGTTGCGGTCACCGTCACGGTTGGGGTGGCCGTGGGTGTGGCGGTTGTCGAGGGAACGAGTGTCATCGTGGCGGTGGGCGTCGGGGTTGCAGTGGGGAACGCGGTCGGGGGCGCTGTCGGCGTTGCGCTGAACGTCGCCGTCATTGTGGGGACGGCTGTCAGCGTCATGGTCGGCGACGGCGTGTTGCTCGGGGTGGCCGTCCCCGTGTTGTTCGAGGTGGCCGTCGGCGTGTTGCTCGCGGCGGGCGTTGTCGTCGGCGTCGCGCTGGGCGTTGCGGTCGGCGTGCTCGTTGGTGAGGGGATGGGAGTCGAAGTGAAGGTGCGGGTCGGCGTATGACTGCGGGTTGCCGTGAGGGATGCGGTGGCCGTGGTGGTTCGCGAGGGCGTATTCGTCGGCGGCAACGCGGCCGTGACGGTCGGTGTTTCCGTCTTCGTCACGGTCGGTTGCGGCGTAGCAGTCGCGGTCGGGGACCCTGTCGGCGTTCGCGTTGAGGTCTGCGAGGGCGTTGGTGTCACGCTTGACGTTGCGGTGAATGTCGCTGTCGGGGTCAGGGTGTCGGTCGGTATGCGGGTAGGGCTCGGCGTCGGGGTGGGTGTCTGAGTTGGGGTGACCGTCAACGTCACGGTTGCAGTCCGCGTGCGCGTTGCAGAGGGTGGCGGGGAGTTGGTCGGAGATGGCGACGCGGTGCGGGTCGGCGTGGCCGTGCGGGTGGGTGTAGCGCTGCGTGTGAGCGTCGGCGCAACGGTGGGCACGGCCAAGACATTGATCTGATAGACGACCGATGTGGCGGCATCGAGCGAGGGGGCCTGGTTGAGGTTGACGCTGTTGCCGGCCCCCCAGAGCGTGTAGGGGCCTGGCGTCAGCGGTGCCGTCCACTTGAAGTTCCAGGTCGCCTGCCCGTTGACGTTGCCCTTCGGAGCGTTGTGAGTCATCTCGCCGTCCAGCACTTTCTCACCCTGCCCACTGATGACGACGAACGTTCCCCCCGTGGCCGCGACGTCGAATCCCGCGGCCGTTTGGTGTGCCGAGGTTGACTCCACCTTGAACGAGTAGGTTGCCGTCGCACCGGCGTTCACCTCCTGAGGGCCTGTGAAACTGACGGCCGGGAAGGAGCCGCCGGTGTGGCAGCCCGATGTGGTGCAATTGACCGTGTTCTTACCGGAGTAGCCGCTGATGCCGGCGGAGTATGCCAGCAACGGCTGCGCCGCGAACAGCAGCGCCAGCCCGGCGCAGACGCTCAGGGCGCCGGAGAACGGGAGTGCGCGCTGCAGGATGGACCACACAATGAAACACTTTGCCCCACGGGCTCAACAATGAGCAACCGCTTCTAGTTCCGGACGCGAAAGCGCGACTCATCGACCCGATAGGTCGCACAGATGTCTTGTACCGCTGCGACGAGCGACAGAAAGCCTGTTCGATCGAGCACGCCGGCAGCCAAGAAGTCGGCGTCGAACCAGGTACTGCGCAAAAAGAACTCGACGCGATCGGCAACCGCGCTGAATGCCAGGTACTGGTACTCCGACAGGTAACGAACCAGCATCCGCCACAGTTGCGCCGGAGTATACAGTCCCCGCAGCGTACGGATGTTGTGGCGGATGTAGGTCTCACGTTCGGCGAGATCGAGAAAGCGACAGGCCAGCAGGTTCGCCTGGTAGTCCGGCAGGCGGGTGAGTAGGATGCGCGCCAGCGCGTGGCCGGGTGAGGCGCCGGCGCGCAGCGCGTGCAGATCCTGAGCGGTACGGGTGCGGATCGGCGCCGGGGCCGCGGCAACCACGGCATCGAGCTGGGCTGCCAGTGCGGTGACCAGGTCGGCCACCAGCGGCGCAGGCACCGCCTGCGGCACCCACCCGGCATCGACCGCCAGGTGCGCCCACTCGTGCACGGTGCGTGCGCCGAGCATGGCGCGCGCATAGGGCAGGGCGGGCCCTTGTAGCCGCTCCATACCCGGCTCGTGCAGGTTGTACGCGATCAAACGACGCTGATGGTGCATGTAGCTGTAACCGTTCTGCTGGGTGTTTGCTGCGGGTGGCGGCAAGGCGTGCGGATCGACGAGCGAGTCGATAAACCCCCGTGTGTGGCGGGCGATCACCTGGAGGTCGGCAAGGATGTCCTGCACCGCGGCGCCGCTGGCACCGCGCAACTCGCTGCGGACGGCACCGAGACGCTCGGGGTTGCCTGGATCCCAAACAATGCGGCCGGCGCGGCTGGTGATCAGGAGCGGCGGCGCCTCGGCCGCGAGCCAGTTGGTGAGCGTCGCAACCGCGCCTCCGCCGGACTGCTGCCACGTGCGGTGGAATGCGGCGACTGCGTTGCGGGCGACGGTGGTCCATTCCTGCGCCAGCGCCACGGGCTGTTGCTCCAGGCGGCGGGGAACGAGCAACCCCGTGCCCGGGATCGAGTGCACGGCCGTTCCGGGCGTTGCCGGTCGGAGCTCGTCATGATGGAGTTCGCGCAGCCAGGGCAGGGCGGCCGCGATCGCCCGGCAGCCCGCCGCGTCCGGTCGCGGCGAACGCGCCGCCGCGGCGGCAAAGGCGGCGCACTCATCGTCGCTGCGATCGAGCCAGTATGCGGCGCCGTGCACTGCAGCGCTGCTCACCTCGCCCGACTGCGCCATGCGGTCGCCGTGTACGAGCAGATACGCGGCGAACTCGGGGTGCGAAACGGCCGGGTCGAAGTCGCTCTCGTACAGCATCCATGCACTGGTGTTCAGGAGCTGAACGTACGGCCGGACGCCGCGTGCGTCGCGCACCACGCCGACGTGGCGCAGGCGCGGGCTTGCCCAGGAGCGCGTGCGTGCGGCCAGCTCCATGGTGCGGGTCCAGTAGAGTGCGAAGGCTGTGTTGAACAGGGTGATGCGGTCTTGATTCCATGCGGCGCGCACGTGCAGCAGGGACGCGAACTCCGTTCGCATGCCCTGTGGCGTGAGCTGCTCGATAGGAATGAGCAGCAGGCGTCGGTCGAGGAAGTAGTAGTCGGCGAGTGTCAGATGCTCAGATGAAGCCGAGATCAAAATTTGGCGCGGTCCAGTAGCTTGCCGGGTTGCCGGCCTCGGGTGTCAGCACGCTCGACAGGATCGTGCCTTGCGGCATGTTCAGCCAGTTCTTCAGCAGCGTGCCGTAGACGTCGCGGAAGTCGGTCGAACGGTACGGATCACCGGCAGCCTGCGAATACATCGTGTTGCCGTCGTCGTTCAGCGCGTCGCTGTTGATGTTCGGATGATTGCCATAGACCCCGCCCTGGACGGCGCCGCCGATGACGAACATTGGTCCTTGCGATCCGTGGTCGGTACCGTTGTCGTTCTGTTCGATGCGGCGCGAGAACTCGCTCCACGTGACGATGCAGACCTTGTTCGCGACCCCCATGTCGACGCAGTCTTGGTAGAACACATTGAGCGCGTCGCCGACCTCGCGGTGCAGGTTGTAGTGCTGGCCGTCAGCAGCGCCCGCGCCCTGATCCGAGTGCGTGTCGTAGCCGCCGTTGCGCAGTTCGAAGAAGCGCGCGTTGACGTTGGGCACGCCGCGCGTGACGCCGTAGATGATCTTCGCGACCTCGCGCAGGTCGCGCGCGAAGCCGGTGTTGAGGTCGCTGTACTGCTGATTGAAGGGGGCGCGGTCGTTCTGGTACTGGCGACTCAGCGGCGGATAGCTGCTGGTCGCCGTCAGCGTCGCGTTGCCGGCATTGCCGACGTATTGCAAGGTCGGTTGCGCCGTAGCGGTGGCGTTGCTGCACAGCGCGCTGAAGGTGGCGCTCTTGGCCGGGATGTCAGCGTCGTCGTACTCGTCGTACGGGAATTTGAAGTTGCCGACGCGCCGGATGGCCAGGACACTGGTGGCGCTCTGGATGAATTCGCCCGCGATCTCGTTCGTGATGTTCACGCCGGGAATGTCCGTGCCAGTGTAGTTTGCCGCGAGATAGCGCCCCACCCATCCCACCCCGGCGCCGCCCGGGATGGCGCTCTGCCAGCTGTGTCGCGATACGTCGTGGGACAAGCTGTAGTCCGGGTATCCGCAGCCTTGGATCACCGCGACCTTGCCC
>DATKMS010000222.1:0-34610 GCA_035541735.1 Candidatus Margulisiibacteriota bacterium | reverse complement strand
CGTGGAGAAGCGGGTCTCCCAACAGTTTCCGTTGCTCGCCTGCAGCTGCACATGAATCGGCAAGTTGAGAGGTAGCGCGGGCATGCTCACTGCGAGTCCCTTGAGCGAGGCCACGATCTGCGCCTTCCCGGCGGCGCCGGCCTTGAGCGTAAGCGAATCGAAGCCATCAGACGTACGGGCCGGCTTCTTGTAAGCGAAGCCTTTGGTCCCGGTTGGTTTCCAGCAGAGCTTGGGTGTCTTGCCGCTGCAGTCGTCGGCTGCCGGCGCGGTCGCGCCCAGGAGCAGCTGTGGAGTGCCGCCGGACTCATCGTAGATACACAGTGAGTAGTTGTCAGTGGTGATGGGATTGCCGAAGTCGGTGACGCTGACGGCATCCCCCTTGACCCACTTCCACAAGACGGCATCCGACTTGTTGTTCGTCTTGTCCTTCAGCGTCAACACCGACTTCTGCGCGGCCACCGTCCCCTTGCACGTGCTCTGCGGCACGGCGCTGCACAGCTGTGTATGCACGAACACACCGGCAGCGGTGCCGGCAGCATACATCGCGCTGGGGTCGGAAGGATCGACCGCCAGCGCGTCGATGTTGCGATCGCTGAGTCCGGCGTTGATCGGGCTCCACTGGAGGTTCTTGGGATCGACGAATTCCAGGGTTTCGCCATCGGTTTTCACGATGGCCGTCTTGAAGATGCCGCCGCCTTGCGTTCCCGCGTACAACACACTTCCATTCGGGTCGATCGCCAATGAGAGCACGCTCAGCGTGGTAAGGCCGAGATTGATGGCCTTCCAGTTGCCGCCGCTGTTGTTGAACGACCGGAAAACCCCGCCCGTGGTGCCGGCGTAGACGGTGCGGGGATTCGATGGATGGAGTGCGAGCGCCTGGACGTTGTCGGGAAGCGGGACGTACTCGTCGCCGACGCTGTCGTTGACGGTGACCCAGCTCATGCCGCCGTTGGCGCTTTTGAAGGCTCCACCGCCTTGCGTGGCCGCATAGATGCGATTCGTGTTCGTGGGGTCGACCAGCAGCGCCATCACGTTGGTGCTGGTCAAGCCGCTGTTCATTTGGGTCCAGAGCATCCCGCCGGACGTCGTCTTGTACACGCCGACGCCCGGGGTGCCCGCATAGAGCGTGTCTGGGGATGCGGGATCGATCGCCAGAGCGCTGACGTTGCCCGCGACGCCGCTATTGGCTGGGGCCCAGCTCGTGCCACCATCGGTCGTCTTGTAGACGCCGCTGCCCAAGGTGCCTGCATAGACCGTGGCGGGATTGGTTGGATCGATCGCCAAGGCACTCACCCTGACGTTGGGCACGCCATTGTGGGCGGGCGCCCAGTTGTCGCCGCTGTCGGTGCTCTTGAAGACGCCGCCGGAGTCGCCTCCGGCGTAGAGCGTACTTGAATCGCTCGGATCGATGATTACCGCGTACATCCCCTGGCTTGGGCCGCGGCCGACCCAGACAGCCGCATGCGCCCGTGACCCAGCACAGAGCAGGCCCACCGCCAGCAGGCAATACAATCGCCGCAACTCCATACGTGTCGTTCGCCTCGCTTGGTTGTCGTTCGGGATTATCGCTCCTCTGCCTACGACAAATCCCCGCATTTTGGAAGAACCATTTGCCCTGGCACATTGAGGGCAACGTCTTTTCGCTTGCGTAACGAGCAAAACCGAACTAACAAAATTTTTGCTTGCCACTGAACGCGATCGCTGGAAACACGGTGCGTGGGCGGACAAGCCCTGACCATTTTAGGAGGCTTACTAGGTATGAAGGACACGCTCCCTCGTCAGCAGCAGACGGACCAAGCGGTACCGCCGCCTGAAACGAACGAGGCACCACATACCAGCGGCGAGTCAGCGGTACGCAACGGAATGACGCGGCGCAGTTTCATCGGCACGATCGGCGTCGGCGCCACGCTGGCCAGTGTCGGCACCAGTCTGATCAGCCTCACCGAGCCCGCCGAGGCAGCCACCGCCGCACCAACGCTGGCCCGTAAACGGCGCACCGCGGCACGCAAGTGTCGTACGAGCGCGGCCCAGATGGCCTATGCCCGGGGAGTGGTCCTGCCAAGCCCCAACAACGAAGAGGTCGACTACCCCTACGTCGCGAACTTTTCGAAGGGCTTGCCGCATAACAACCTCGCGGAGGTAGACCCAACGGCCTACGCTGCGATGCTGAAGGCGCTGTCGACCGGCGCGGCCTCCGACTTCGAAGCCATTCCACTCGGCGGGACTGCGAAGCTGCGGAATCCGCAGTCTGGGTTGGCATTCGATCTCGAAGGGCCGGACTCGCACGCCACCTCGATGCGCGCCGCCCCGCGTATCGATAGTCCGGAAAATTCGGGCGAGATGGCCGAACTCTATTGGATGGCGCTGGCGCGTGATATTTCTTTCACAGACTACGGCGGAAAATCGATCATTGATGCCGCCTGCGCGGATCTCAGCGCCAAGTCCGACTTCCGCGGGCCGAAGCTCAGCGGTACGGTGACACCCACCACCCTCTTCCGCGGGCCGACGCCGCTGGAACTCTATGGTCCCTACGTCTCGCAGTTCATGCTGAAGGATATCCCCTACGGCTCACTTACCGTCAGTCAACGGCAGTGGACCCTGGCGCCGAGCATCAACTACATGACCGACTACGACCCGTGGCTGCACGTCGAAAATGGACTTGGAGCGACCCAGCAGCAGGTGCTTGATCCGACGCCAAGGTACATACGCAACGGACGTGACCTCTCCGGCTACGTGCTCGTCGACATGCTCTACCAGGCCTACCTGAACGCGTGCCTGATCTTGATCGGGATGAAAGCCCCACTCGATCCGGGAAATCCCTACACGAAGTACACGAAGACGGACGCCTTCGGCACGTTTGGTGACCCGCACATCATCACCCTCGTCACCGAGGTCTCGACGCGCGCCCTCAAAGCCGTGTGGTATCACAAGTGGTACGTGCATCGCCGGCTGCGTCCAGAGGAGTTCGGCGGCCGCGTGCACAACCACGTGACCGGCCAAGCGACCTATCCAATCGACTCCGAGATCCTCAGCTCACCGGTTCTCGATGAGATCTTCAACCGCTATGGCAGCTATCTCTTGCCGCAGGCGTTTTCTTCCGGCTGCCCACTGCACACCTCATATGGTTCAGGTCACGCCACCGTTGCCGGTGCCTGCGTCACCATTCTCAAGGCCTGGTTCGACGAGTCATTCGTCATCCCGAACCCGGTGATCCCAAACATCGATGGTACGGCCTTGGTGCCGTACGTCGGCTTTGACTCTGGCATGATAACGGTGGGCGGCGAGCTCAATAAGGTGGCCTCGAACATCGCCAGCGGCCGCAATTTTGCCGGTATCCACTGGCGCACGGATTTCACCGAAGGGTTGAAGCTCGGAGAGGAGATCGCCATCGGCATCCTCCAGGAGCAGAAGGCAACCTACAACGAGGACTCGTCGTTTACTCTTACCAAGTTCGACGGCACCACCATCACCATCTGACCCCGACGGCGTCGCATTGACTGCTCCGGTTTGCTCGGATCACGACAAACCGCCGCAGTCACATGGCGCTGCTGGAATTCGCGCCGACGCGAACCACCCGCGGAGTTTGCTTCGTAGCCGTGACACTCGTGCGGCGACACCACAATAGTCAGGAGAAGCCCCCTTTGGGTACGCGTGTTGCTCTCATTGCAGCTCCTATGTCTTACCGTATCACCCCGAGCGTGTTGGCACTTGTCTTCTTCTTCGGCACGCGGCCTGCGGTCGCTGACTGGACCCTGGTGGGCTGGAACAACCTCGGCATGCACTGCATGGATGCCGACTATGCGGTGTTCTCGCTGCTGCCGCCGTACAACACCATCCACGCCCAGCTCATCGATCCGCAGGGTCATCTCGTCCGCGACCCGGCGGGTATGACGGTGACTTACGAGGCGGTGGCCGATCCGGACGGCTCGATCAACGCCACCTCGGTCGGCAAGACAAACTTCTGGCAGCATGTCCAGGCGCTGTTCGGCGTGACGCTCGCCCCCGATGCCGGGCTCGCGGGCAAGAACATGCCCGGTGCAACCAATCAGCCGCAGCCAATGAGCTTCGACGCCGGTGCAGCGTGGTTCATCGCTGAGGGCATCCCCCTCACGCCGTACGACGACGCGCAGAAAAAGAACACCTACCCGCTGATGCGCTTGGTTGCACGCGACACCAGCGGCCAGGTGTTGGCCACCACCGACATCGTGTTGCCCGTCTCCGATGAGATGAGCTGCGCGGCCTGCCATGCCTCGGGCGCCAGCATTTACGCACAGCCGCGCGCAGGATGGGTGAACGACCCTGATCCCCAACGCGACATGCGACTCAACATTCTCCGCCTGCATGACGATCGCGAGAGCTTCCGCGACACGTACAAGAGCGCCCTCGCCACCGCCGGCTACAACCCGTCGGGGCTCTACACCACGGTCACCGCCGATGGAAAGGCAATTCTCTGCGCGCGCTGCCACCGTTCCGAAGCGCTGGCGGGCAGCGGCATCGCCGGCATCCCACCGCTCACGCAGTCGGTGCACAGCCGCATGGCGTACGTCATCGATCCCGCCACTGGCATGCTGCTCGACGCAAACGACAACCGCTCTGCCTGCTACCGCTGCCATCCGGGAGCCGTCACGCGCTGTCTGCGCGGCGTGATGGGCAACGCGGTGGCAGCCGACGGCACACGGGCCATTCAGTGCCAGAGCTGCCACGGGTCGATGCTCGACGTCGCCTCCCCCGATCGCACCGGCTGGCTGGACGAGCCCGCGTGCCAGAACTGCCACACCGGCACCGCCATCCACAACAACGGACAGATCCGCTACACCTCGGCCTTCGAGTCGCCCGGACAGCGGCGCGTTGCTGCCGACCTGACTTTCGCGACCAACGCCGACACGCCTGCCGCAGGGTTGTCTCTCTACCGCTTCTCGAAAGGCCACGGCGGTCTGCTCTGCGAAGCGTGCCATGGCTCCACGCATGCCGAGTTTCCCAGCTCCAATCGCAACGACAATCTGCAGAGCATTGCGCAGCAGGGACACGTCGGCGTCCTCGTCGAGTGCTCCAGCTGTCACGGCACGCAGCCGCAGACGATCGACGGTGGACCGCACGGCATGCACCCGGTCGGGCAGACCTGGGTCGACCGGCACCCGGATGTGGTCGGCGAGAACGGCGACCCGAGCCAGTGCCAAGCCTGTCATGGCTCGGATTATCGCGGCACCGTGTTGTCACGCGTGCAAGGCGACCGGATGCTACAGACCGAGGAGATCGGGACGAAACATTTCTGGCGTGGCTTCCAGGTCGGTTGTTACACGTGCCATCAAGGTCCGCACAACGGCGACCGCAATGCGAACCGAGCGCCGGTCGTGACCGACACCTCCGCGGCCATCACGACTGGAACAGCCCTGAAGATCTCACTCACAGCGAGTGATGCCGATGGCAATGCCTTGAGCGTGCGCGTCGTGTCGCAACCGGCCCACGGCACCGTCGGCCTCGACGGCACGAACGCCACGTACGTCCCGGACGCCGGGTTCACCGGCGACGACGCCTTCACATTTGCCGCGTGGGACGGTTCGACCGACTCCAACCTCGGCACGGTGTCCATCACTGTCAGCGGCGTTTGCGGCGGTGACTGCAACACTGATGGGGTGGTGACGGTGGACGAGCTGATTCGCGGCGTCGACATCGCCCTGGGCACCCTGCAGATGAACACCTGCGAGCCGTTCGATCGGGATCATGACGGACAGGTCACCATCGACGAGCTTGTGACTGCCGTGCACACGGCGCTGACAGGGTGTCCCGGTTCCGCCGCGTGAGGGACCGCACCCGCGCTGCCGACTCGTCGCGGGCGTGGTGGCACCACTTTCGCTTCCATCCTTGAAAATCCTTGAAGCCACAGCCCCACGGGGCGTCAAAGGCTCAGATGGGAGGCGTCACGTGAAGGGCACGGTTGTGATCGTTGATGAAGATGTCAATGCACGCATCATTGCGGAGACGTTGCTGCTGGTGCGCGGCATTGACGTGCGCGTCGCCACTGACGGAACGGAAGCGTGCGAAATTGTGCGTCGCGACGGAGCTGGGGTCGTCGTCGTCGACATCGGATGCCCGGGCACAAACGGCCTCGATGCCATCCGCCAGCTGTGCGGCCGTTTCGAGGCTCTGCCCATCCCGGCACAGCCACGCATCGTGGCGCTGAGCCATCCCAGTGCTCCTGAGATGGAGCAGTTTGCGTTGCGCTTGGGAGTAGACGCTTTGCTGCGCAAGCCGGTGGCGCCGGCACAGTTCGTTAGCACGGTGGAGCATCTCATGCGGCTGCCGCGGTTGGCGGGCGCAGACGCAGCGAGTGCGTCCTGACCAGGGCGCGTCGACCGGACGAATCAGCTCTTGCCTTCCAGCCGTGCGGCAGCCGCACGCCGCAGGGCCGCCTTCTCCACTTTTCCTGAACCGGTACGCGGTACCTCAGACTCACTGATGGTGAAGACGTGCCGCGGCACTTTGTAGCTTGCCAGGGACGCCTTGCAGAAGTCGCGCAGCGCCGCCTCACTGACCACAGCCTCGGGGTGGCGAACGACGAATGCAGCGACGTTCTCGCCGCGCGTCGGATGCGGCACGCCAACCACGTACGCCGACTTCACCGCCGGGTGACGCTGCAACGCCTCCTCGACTTCGACGGCAGCCACGTTGACCCCGGCAGTCTTGATCACATCCTTGAGGCGCGTCGCAAAGTGCAGGTACCCGGCCGCGTCGAAGTACCCGATGTCGCCCGTCTTGAAAAAGCCCTCCGCATCGAAGGCCTGGCTGCGGGGCACTTTGTAGTAACCCTCCATCAGCGTCGGCCCTTTCACGTGGATCTCACCACTTTCGCCGTCGGCAACCCTTTGCCCGGTCTGCGGGTTGATGATCTTGACGAGCATGCCGTCGAGCGGCTTGCCGAACGTGCCGCTGCGGATGTGTTCCGGATCGTCCCAGCGGGCCGCAGTGACACAGGTTGCGGTTTCCGACATGCCATAGACGCCGATGGTCATGTGATCGGGGCCGAGCAGCCGCGTTGCCAGCGTGTGGTTGGTGCCTTTCTTCAGGTGCAGCCTGTGCGTCGCGAAATCCGGATGATCGAGCAGCGGACCGGCTTGGTGCCACCCTGCCATGATGCTGCAACGTTCGGCTTCCAGGAGCTTCAACGCACTGGCTGGGTCGACGGCCTCCTGCAGCACGACGCGTGCACCACCGGCCAAGGTGGCGAGAGCGCCGAGGACGAAGCCGCCGCTCCAGAACAGCGGCATGTGGCCCCACCACGCATCGTCGGGTGTGATACCGAAGCACGGGCTGATGCGCCGCCCCGATGTCGTCAACGCCGCGTGGCAGTGCAGCACTGCCTTAGCCTGCGCTGTCGTCCCCGAGGTGAAGAACACCGTCGCCCAATCGCTGGGTGCGACCGTTCGCTCGAGCGCATCGAGGAACGCATCATCGACGGTGGCTGGCAGATCCGCCCAGCGCTCAGTTCCCGGCGCTTCACCGTCCACCAGCACCACCTGCCGGAGCGCCGGCGCACGGCACGCGTACAGCTGCCCGCCCCGCGCCCGTGGCTGCCGCAGCTCCGGCACGATGTCGGTGAGCGTGGCCACATAGTCGTGCTTCAGGAAGCCCGGCAGCATGATGAGGCGCTCGACGTCGGCATGCGCCAGCGCGTAGGCGATCTCATCGCGCTTCCACAAGGTCGAGAACGGCACCAGCAGTGCCCCGATGCGCAACGCGCCAAAGGCGATCGGGAGCCACTCGAGTCGGTTGGAACAGAGGAATCCGACGCGCGTGCCCTTCCCTACCCCGGCGCCGACCAACTTCTTCGCGGCCTCGCGACTGGCGGTACGTAGCCCTTTCCACGTCAGCCGCGCCACGACGTGGTCGTGCGGTGCATACGCCACTGCCTCGCGGTCGCCGTATTGCACCGCGAGTGAGTCGAGGAACGAGCCGAGGGTCTCCATGGGGACGAGTGAATCAGTGATCAGTGATCAGTAATCAGTAACAAGAAAGGATTGATGCATAGCAATATGTTGATTACGGAGAACACTGATGACTGATTACTGGTCACTTGTACCGGTTACTATCTTCCTCACCCGCACGCGCCCGACGCACGCAGCGCAGCGATCTCGGCGTTGGATTTTCCCAGCTCGCGCAGCGCGGCGTCGGTATGCTCGGCGAGGCCGGGGGGGGGAATGCGCAGCGCACCTGGGCTCTCGCTCATGTGGAAGATGACGTTCATTGTGCGGAACGGTCCGAGCTTGGGATGGTGCCAGTCAGCCACCGAGCCGATCGCCTTGAGCTGCTCCAGCTCGAAGAGCTCTTCGAGGCCGTTGACGCGGCACGACGGGACATCGTTGTCGGCGCACAGCTTGATCCAGTGGTCGCAGCTGTTGGTCAGGAAGATCTCCTGCAGCAGGAGGACGATCTCCTCGCGATGCGTGCAGCGGATGGTGTTGGTGGCGAACTTCGGGTCCGCGACCAAGTCCTCGCGCCCGAGCCCCTTGCACAGCCGCTTGAAGAACGCGTTGGTCAGGCAGGCCACGATGAAGTAGCCGTCACTGGCTTGAAACGCCTGATACGGGACGAGATCCGGATGGCCGTTGCCGAACTTTTCGTAGTGGTGCCCGGTGTTGAGGTAGGCGGTCGAAATATCGGCGAGCAGCGAGATGACGGCATCCAGCATGCTCAAATCGATGCGCTGCCCGACACCGGTTTGTGTGCGGTGGTACAGCGCCAGCGCAATGGCGTACGCCGCGTAGATGCCTGACGAAATGTCGGCGACCGGCCCGGCCGCCTTGGCGGGCGGGCCGCTGGGAAACCCGGTGAGCCCCATCATGCCGCCGGTGGCTTGCAGGATCAGATCCATCCCGGGGTTCTGCGCCATCGGCCCGCGGGCGCCGAAGGCGGTGATCGACGCGTAGATGAGACGCGGGTTGACGACCTTGAGTGCGTCGTAGCCGAGGCCGAGGCGGTCCATGACTCCTGGACGGAAGTTCTCGACCACAACGTCGGCCCGCGCCGCCATCTCCTTGATCAACGCCGCCCCGTCGGGATGTTTGATGTCGACGCCGACCGACCGCTTGTTGCGGTTCAGGCCCCAGAAGTTGTAGCTGCCGATCTTCGGATCTGCGCCGCGCGCATAGCGGATGCTGTCGCCGCGGTCCGGCTTCTCGATCTTCCAGACATCGGCGCCCATGTCGCCGAGCAAGGTCGTGCACCACGGCCCGGCGGCCTGGTGACTGAGATCAATCACGCGCACACCCTTGAGCGGGCCTCGATTCTCCATCGTCCCTCCCCTCACCCCTCTCCCAAGGAGGGAGAGGGAAGCGAACCGAACTGTTGTTTGAGCACATTCGTCTGCACCTTGTTCGCCGCGTTGCGCGGCAAGGCCTCCACGAATTCGACGCGGCGCGGTTTCTTGAAGCCGGACAGGCGCGTCCCGGCGAACTGGCTGATAACGCTGGGGTCGATGCGTGCGCCCAGGCGTGGAACCACGACGGCAGTCACCTGTTCGCCCCACTTGGGATGCGGCGTCCCGATGACCGCGACGTCGGCGATGTCGGGATGCATCCGCAGGACGTCCTCGACCTCGACCGGCGAAACGTTCTCGCCGCCGGTGATGATGAGATCCTTCACGCGGCCGGTGATGAAAAAGTAGCCGTCGTCGTCCTGCCGTCCGAGATCGCCGGTGTGCAGCCAGCCGTCACGAATGGCCGCCGCCGTCGCCGCACGGTCGCGATAGTACCCGGCCATGATCGTCGGCCCACCGATCACCAGCTCGCCTTCTTCGCCTGCGGCAGCCAGCGTCCCATCGGCACGGCGCACCGCGACCTGGACGTACGGATTCATGCGGCCGACGGTGCCCGGATGGTCGAACACGCTCGTGCCGCGCGCCATCGCCACGCCGTCGGTGGACTCGCTCTGGCCGTAGGCCTCGATGATCTCCGCACCGTCGAAGATCGCCGCCAGGTCGTGCTTCGCTTGCATCGGGGTCGCGGCGCCGCCGACCGAGACCTTCTCGACGGTGCGCCGCACGCTCTGCGGGATACTGCGTTGTGCGACGATGTCGAAGACCATGCCGGCAATCAGCGGCAGGTCGGTGATGCCGAAGCGCTCCGTGGCCTCGAGCACGGCACCGACGTCGAACTTCTCCAACAGCACGGCACCGGCGCCCAGCAGGACGCGACAGAGCAGGTGCGAGACGAACACCGGCGTGTGTGTGAGCGGGCTGAGGCAGGCGCCGATGCCGTCGGGGCGGTCGCCGCGCGCCGTCGCACAAGCGAGTGCCGCCCACAGGAGGTTGGCGTGGCTGACCATCACGCCTTTCGGCGCGCCGGTTGTGCCCGAGGTGTACGCCAGAACGGCGAGCGCGTCCGGACGCGGCATCTGCGGTGCGCGCGCGCGTCGCGCCGTGCGGCGCCGCACAACACGCGGCCGCAACGGCAGGGTGGGCTCGCACGCGTATGCCGGAAGCTCGGCAGCCGCGGCCGTGGCACGTGCCAGGTCGACGCGCGCGGTGTCGCACAGCACGGCTGTGGCTCGGGCGTGAGTCACCAAGCGCGTCGCCTCCGGCTGCGTCGAGCGGACGGAAACGGGAACGGCCACCGCGCCGATTGCCCAGACCGCAAACATCATGGCCACCATCGCCGGTTCGTTGGCGGCGATGACCACGACATGATCGCCGGCGCCATGTCCGCGCTTCGCCAGCCACGTTGCCAGCGCATCGCCGGCAGCCGCTAATTCACCGTAGGTGATGTGCTGGCGCGCGACGAACAGGCCGCCCTGCGCGGTGCGACGGGTCGCCTGCAAGCGCAGGAAGGCGGTGGAGGTCGGGAGCAGGAACGAGCCGTTCATCGACGCGGGCGTGCGCCGCTCAGGATTTCAGTTCGTCTGCCGAGGCGATGATCTTGCCGACGATGCCGTACTCCTTAGCCTCGGTGGCGGACATCCAGAAGTTGCGCTCGGTGTCCTTCTCGACCTTCTTGAGCGGCTGGCCGGTCTTTTCCGCGATGATGCGGTTGAGGCGCGCGCGCGCCTTGAGAATCTCCGCCGCCTCGATTTCGATGTCCGTTGCCCGGCCGCCCGCACCGCCGATCGGCTGATGGATCAGGAAGCGCGTGTTCGGTAAGCAATAGCGGTCTTCCTTCTCCGCCGCGAGGAAGATGTGCACGCCGCCGCTCGCCACCCAGCCGGTGCCGATCATGCGGACACGCGGCCGGATGAAGGAGAAGACATCGTGGATGGTGTCCGACGACTCGACGTGTCCGCCCGGCGAGTGCACGTACACCGTGATGTCATCGTCCGACGCGGTCGCCAGCGCCAATGCCTGGGCGATGACCATCTGCGCCAACTCGGCATTGATCTCGCTGCAAATCAGAATGGTGCGCGCCTCGAAGAGCTTCTGCGTCAGGAAGCCCATCGGCACGCTGGGTGATGCCTCGTCGTCGTCTCTCTTCATCTGTGTCCTCCGCAGTGATGGCCTGCGACGATCCATAGCGGCTGGCGGCGCCGTGTGCGAGGGGTACGCCGCGCCGGCAAGAACGCTGAGTTGCACGCTGCGTTGCGCCTCATTCTTCCAACCGGTCGGCGTAACCGGCGCGCTCGAAACGGGCCCGCAAGTCGGCGAGGTCATCGAGGCGGAACAGTCGAAATTCGGTTGCACCGCGCGGGCGCCAGTAGACGGGGTCGCGGATGCGATCGACGAGGAACTTCTCGCGCCGTAAAACGCGCTTCAGCACCTTGTTGGTGTGCGTCACCGCGACGTCATGCGTGATACGCACGAACATTGGCCGCCAGCGCGGCGGCAGGTTGGCGGCGCCGTCGACGAAGCCGCTGAAAGCTGCAGGATCGAAGCTCGCGCCGGTCTGCAAGGCGAGCGTCGCCATCACCTGATCGCCGGCTTCCGGATCGGGCACGCCGTAGACGCTGGCCAGCATCACCTCGGGGTAGCGTCCCAGGCTCTCCTCGATCGGTCGCGCCAGAAAGTTCTCGCCGCCGACGCGCAGCCATTCGGCGTCACGTCCGGCGAAGTAGATGAAGCCGTCGGCGTCGCGGTAGCCGAGGTCGCCCGTGTAGAACCAACCGTTGCGCGTACGGGCGCGCGTCGACTCTTCGTCCTTGTAGTAGCCTTCGAAGAGGAACGCACCGCTGGTGTTGACGATCTCACCGACGGCCTCGTCCGCATTCAGCACGCGCCCGCTCTCATCGAACCGCGCCGGCGGGCATTCGTTGTTGCGCTCGTCGAGGATCTTGACGCCCACGGCGCGCCCGAGGGCACGCGCCGGATCGGTGCGGTCGCGCGTGAACCCCACCCCCACTTCGCTGGCGCCGTAGCCGTCGATCACCTCGCACCCGAAACGCCTGGCAAAGGCTTCGACGTATTGACGCGGCGCCTCGTTGCCGTACGCCAACCGCAGGGGGTTGTCGGAATCGTCAGGGCGTTCCGGCGTGTCCATGATGTAAGCGAATGGTGAACCGACGTAGTTGAACAGGGTCGTGCCATAGCGGCGAAGGTCGCTCAGAAAATTGGTTTTGCTGAAGCGTCGCGCCAGCGCCACGCCGCCGCCGGCGATGAGCGCCGGCACCAGCGCCAGGACCTGCGCGTTGGCGTGAAACAGCGGCATCGCGCAGTAGACGATGTCGTCAGCGGTAAAGCCGCACATGTGCACCGACGCACCCCAGCCCAGCAACATCAGACGCCCGTGACTGTTGAGGACACCCTTCGGCGCCTTCGTAGTACCGGAGGTGAAGATGATCATCAGCAGGCCGCTTGACTCGACGGGCACCTCGGGGTCTGTGGTCTGCATCGCAGCCAGTTCATTTTCGAGACCGAGCCAGCCGTCGTTCCCCGGACCGTCGTCGGCGACGAGCACCGTGACCTGCGCCGTCGGCTCGGTCTGCAGAGCAGCACGCAACTGCTCCGCATAGCGCGCTTCGACGATGATGATTTGGCAATCGGCGTATGTGAGGTCGCGCGCCAGGAATGCGCCCGTGCGTGTCGGATTGAGGCCCACCAGCGTCGCTCCCGCGAGGGCGCAGCCGAACTCGCTGAAGATGAACGCCGGGACGTTGTCCATGAGCACGCCGATGTGGAATGGCCGGCCCGCCCGCCGCAATCGCAGGAACAAGTTGGCGAACCGGCAGGCCTCCTCGAACGTCTGTGCGTACGTCCAGCGCTTGTCCTCGAAGCGCAGAAACACGCGCTCGGGAGCCTCGGCGCGGCGCGCCCGCAGCGCCATGCCCATCGTTGGCGCTGGCGGAGCGGCGGGAATCTGTGCGGTAGCTGGATCCATTGCGCGTGGCGAGTCGTCCCCGGGGTGAACAACCGTTAGTCTCCCGGATACCAGCCTGTCGCGCGGCCTGTCAACGACGCTGCACCGACGGGGTGCGTCGCCGTTTGGCGGCTGACCTCACGGGAGTCCGGTGACACGAACGACGATCTCTCGCGGGTCACCGACGGTGCCGCTCGTGTCACGCACGCGAGCCGCAACGATCGTGTCTCCCAACGGGAAGCCCCACGCATCTGCGATCGGTAGACAGTATTGGATCGTGCTGCGCGCGTCGACAAAGGTATACCCGAAGCTGCCGGGGGCGTCGGTGCGCGTGCACGCTTGCGACGACGCCGTGCGGCCGACCGCATTGCCGGCGCCGTCGTTGACGCGACAACCGAGATCGTTGATCGTAGCCACGACGTCCGGCACCTCAGAGAAGAGCAACGGATTGGTCGCGGGGACGCCGCCGATGGTCGGCCGAGTTTTGTCGCAGACGGCCGTGCTGCCATCTCCGAGCGGGCGGGAAACCAGTAGTTGGAGATCGGGCAACGCACCGGCCGGGTCGAACGCTTGGTCACCGGCCGGCTGAGCATCGAGTCCTGGACGCGCCTCGACCACCAAGAACATGCCCTGGCCGGTGGGACGGATGAAAATCGCTCTGCCATGCGCGTCGACGCCGGCGGACAGCATCGGCGCATCATCTGGTCGGGCTACTCCGAAATAGGTGATCTGCGGACCGCTGGTCTGCACCGACGGCGTACCGGTGGCCGTGGCAGTCGG
Source organism: Candidatus Margulisiibacteriota bacterium (assembly GCA_035541735.1). Classification (GTDB taxonomy): domain Bacteria; phylum Desulfobacterota; class Binatia; order HRBIN30; family HRBIN30; genus DATKMS01. Next base: position 20,556 of record DATKMS010000222.1, on the reverse strand, counting down.
AGTAGGCGTCGGAGAGGTCGCGGTCGCCATCGTCGATGGGGGTGGCGGGGTTGCGGTTGTGACGGGGGTGGCGATACGTATGACGATTTCCCGGGTTGCGCCCACGACCCCCGCGGAGTCACGCACGCGTGCCGCCACGATCGTCTCCCCGCTTTGGAACGCCCACGCAGCCGCAATCGGCAAACAGAATTGAAGCGTGCTCTGCCCGTTGACAAAGCCAAACTCTCGGGTCGTGGGGTCCACGATCGTGCAGGCGTCGGCCGAGAAAGGAATGCCCACCGGCTCGCCAGCGCCGTTGCTGACCCGACAACCAAGATCGTTCATCGCATCAACGACCGCGGCGGCGTCGGAAAAGCTCGGTGGATCGGTCCCCGGCACGCCGCCGATGTCGGGTCGCGTCTTGTCGCAGACCGCGGCGCTGCCATCACCGAGCGGGCGCGACACGAGGATCTGCAGATCCGGCGCCCCGCCTTCTACATCGAACGCGCGAGCACCCACCGGAAGCCCGTCTGCTGCGCTGCGCGCCTCGATCACCACCACCATTCCAGCGCCGTCCAACCGGTCGAGGATTGGCCGCCCCTCCTCATCGTATCCGCTGGGCGCGGCCACCACATAGTCGGAGCGGGTGATCCCCATGTACGTGATCTCCGGCCCGTCTGGCGACGGCACGGTGGCGGTCGCTGCCGGCGTCCCCGCGGTTGTGGGCGGGAGCGTGGCTGTCGACACCGCTGTGGGAGTGGGCGGCGGCGGTCCCACGGACCCCACCCGCACCACGATCTGCCGCGTCACCCCCAGGTTGCCCTGGCTGTCGCGCACACGCGCCGCGACGATCGTGTCACCGGCGGGGAACGACCAGTTCGTGTCAATGGGAAGGCAGTACTGCATGGTCGTGGTCACATCGACGAACCCGTATCCAAACCCCCCGGGCGCATTGGAGCGTGTGCATGCCAGACTGGACGCGTCCCGTCCCACTGCGTTCCCGGCCCCATCGTTCACGTGGCATCCGAGGTCGTTGATCGCATCGCCGACGACGGCCGAGGAGGTGCTGAAGCGCAGAGCCTCGGTCGCCGGCACGCCACCCTTGCACACGGCGGAGCTGCCATCGCCGAGGGCGCGCGACACGAGGAGTTGGAGGTCCGGCAATCCGCCGAACGCATCATAGGCGCTCGGGCCGACCAGCGCGCCGGCAGCGCCGGGATGCGCCTCGATGACCAAGTACATTCCCGCGCCCGTGGGGCGCTCGTAGATCGGCCGTCCATCGCGATCGAAGCCCGCGGGCTGCAGCGCGAAGTCATCGGCACGGGCGACACCGAGGTAAGTGATGTGGGGACCATCCTCAACGACTGCGGTGTGCGTCGCGCTCGGTGGTGGGAAGTCGCGCTCGACTTCAACGGACAACGTCTGCGTCACAAAGGCGTACTCCGCGCCGGTGGCACCGAGCCCCTGAAATTCGTTCGGCAGGGATAGCGGCGTGGCGAGAAAGACGAGAACGGCAAACTGCACCTCTGTCGGGGGTTGCGGACCCGCGAGCGCCACTGTGGTCTCAAAGGTACCGTCGGCGGCAGCGTTGACGGGCTGGGGCGGAGGTGCCGACAGCCACGACCCGACCGGTGCGATGCCTCGCACCGCAACTCTGAATGCTGCGCTGCTCGGAAATCCCATCGTCGAGAAGCGCAGCGGGAAGGTGCACGGTCCGCCGGGCACCGTCTGCACACAGGTGATCGACGACTCGTCGCTCAGCCCGGTATCGATCCGCGGCGGCACCGCCGGCGTCAGCGTAGGTTTGGGTTTCGGCGTTGCGGTCAGCGTCGCCGTGGGCGACATCGACGTCGTCGGTGTTGGAGTGCTGGACGTCGGCGTGTATGGCGTTGGGGAGGCCGTAGGGGTCGCAGTGAGCGACGGCGTTACCGTCCCCGACGGCGTCTGCATCTGATCGGCGGGGCAGATGGTCAACCCATCGTGCCCGGCACACTGTTGCGTGTCGATGACGTGGCCGATCGTGGCATTCTCGCCGCTGACGTCGAACCCACTGGAGCCCCTGCCGCCGGCGCAGGCGTTGAGGGTCACGCCAGCCAAGAGCAGCCCCAACCAGAAACATCGCAGTGCGCGCATGCGTCCCTCTCTTAGAATGGAGTGGCCGTCACCAGCACATTGAGAAAGCGGCTCCGGCTGGAGGCGTCAATCGCGAACTCGTCTGCCAGTTGCGTCAGCGCCGCATCCAGACGCGTGTGGAACTCGGCGATCCGCGCGGCGTCGATGTGTAGATAGTGATTCCGCAAATACGTGCCGGTTTCGGCCTCCGATAGCGCGAGCTTGTCGAGCAGCCCTTTGGCAAACAACGCGCAGAACTCCAGCGCCAGCGCTTGGCGTTCCTGCGTGCTCTGCGCAACGAAGTGGTAGCCGCGACGCCGCACTTTGCCGGCGCGCAACTCGACCAGGTCGCGTTCCTTCAAGGCCTGCTCGACCTGCGCCACCTGCGCCTCCGCAACCTTCACCGCCTTCCCCCGACGCTGGCGGATCGTTTGAAACAGCGGCCGCCATTCGCTGACCGGCATCCACGCGCCCTCATCAGGAAGCGCCGCGATGGCCTGACTCACGAGCACGGCCAAGTCCGCATCTTCGATCCCTTCGGCACCGCGCGGCGCCCGCAACACACGGCGCAGTTCCTTGCCGAACGCGTAGAGGATGCGGTCACGCCACAGCAGGACCAGGAGCTCGTGCGGGTCCTGCTTGCGGATCGCCGCCAGGCGGCGCACCAAGGCTTCACTCGGGAACCGGGTGCCTTTCTCGATGCAGCCGAGCATCACCGGCTCCACGCTGCCGCCGAGGACCTCCGTCGCAAAACGCCGCAACGTGTAGTCGCGCCCCATCAGCACGCGCGTCTCGTAGAATGCGTCCTTGATCCCGCTCCGCGCCGCCGTGTGGGCTTTCGGCATGCGGCGCACGCTAGCAAGATTTCGCTTGACTCGCAAACAAAAGTTGTATAAACAGAAAACTATTCATGGCTGGCTGAACAACGAACGGCGCATCCGGCCATCCCCCCGAAACCCCCGGGTGCGCCGTTCCAGCCACCAGCCGTCTTCCCCCCAGCGACGGCACGTTGACCGCACCGCAGCATCGTTGGTAAGAGGCAGAAGCCACGGCGATGCTGTATCTGCACGAGATCATCGACATCATCGGGACCGGCCAGGAGGCCTACCTCGACACGGTCGGCGAACGCGCCGCACACTCGGACAGCCACGGCATCTCGCGCCTGGTGGGCACCTGGAAGGTGATTGGCAGCACACACCGCTGGCCGCGCGTCGTCAACCTCTGGGAGATGGATGGGTGGCAGCATTGGGCCGAGGCGCTCGAACGGCAGCACTTCCCGGAAAAGAAGGATGCCTCACTGGCGCCGTGGTGGGCTCAGGCCACACAGTGGCGCAGCGGCGGCTTCGATCGGATTCTGGAGCCCAGTGCCTACGCCCCCACGCTCGCGCAGTTGCGCGCGCGCCAGCTCAAGGCCTGGGTGTGCGTGCACACGATCGTCCGACTGCTTCCGGCCAAAGTGGGCGCGTACCTAGCGGCCGTCGGTGACACGCTGCGGCCACTGCTCGAAGCACGCGGACTGACATTGCTGGGCGCCTACTCCGTCCCCATGCGCAGCGACGAGGCGCTCGTTCTGTGGGCAGCACCGGACTTTCGTGCTTTGTGCGCGGTCTACGAGGACCGCAAGCGCGACGCGGGTCTCCAACGATGGACCACCCGCGTCACCGCACTGCGCCAGCGGGCCGATACCATGTGGCTCGTACCCTCTACGCACTGCTTCTTCCATCCGCATCATCGCTGAATCGCGGCTGAATGGCGAGGTGGGTGCCGGTGGCGCGTGCGGCCGCACGCCCCACCGGCGCCCGGCGAAAAGGAGAGGGAGCGCGGGCGGGTTGCCCGCCCGCGCCAACAGCCGCAGAGGGGGGGTCCACGGACTGCTAAGCTAGTAGACGATGCCCCCTCCAATTCATTCAAAGGGTGCGGCGAGTCGCTTCAACGCGGCAGGCCGAGGACCCGCTGCGCGATGATATTCCGCTGTACTTCCGAGGTGCCGGCGTAGATCGTTGCGGAGCGCGACCAGAGCAGCTCGTAATTCCAGAAGCCCCCGTCCACAGTCCGCGGCGCGCCACGCGGTATCAGACCGAACGGCCCCAGAATCTCGATGGCCGTATCCTTGAGCCGCTGTTCCAGCTCACTCCAGAAGATCTTCAGAATCGAGCCTTCCGGACCGGGCACACCGGTGCGCTGGAGGACAGTGACGTTGCGGTACGCCGTGTAGCGTAGAATCGACGTCTCGACCGCAAACTGGGCGATTTTCTGGCGGACAACCGGATCATCCGCAGCGCGACTGCCGTTGCGGGCGGTCCGTTGCGCGAGTTGTGCCAACAATCGCTGCTCGGACTGCAGCCGCACATGCGGCGTCGTGCCGCTGCGCTCGTGCGCCAGCGTCGTCATGACCACGTTCCAACCGTCGTTGATCTCGCCAACCGCATGTGATCGCGGCACCCGGACTTCGTCGAAGAAGACCTCGTTGAACCAGGCGTCGCCGGTCATCTCGCGCAACGGCCGGATGGTAATCCCGGGGCTCTTCATATCGACCAGAAGAAACGTCAGCCCTTTGTGTTTCGCGACGTCAGGGTTCGTGCGCGTCACCAGCATGCACCAGTCGGCATGCTGCGCGACGCTCGTCCAGATCTTCTGACCGGTGATGATGAACTCGTCACCACGCAGTTCAGCGCGCGTCTTTACGGACGCAAGGTCGGACCCAGCATTGGGTTCGGAGAATCCCTGACACCAGATCTCTTCTCCGCTGAGGATTTGGGGAAGGAAGCGTTCCTTCTGCCACGGCGCGCCGCAGTTCATCACCGTCGGCCCGACGAGGCTGAGGCCGATTTTGAGGCTGAGAATGTCCGGAGCACGGAGGCGGGCATACTCCTCGTTGTAGATGAGCTGTTCGACGATGCTGGCGCCGCGCCCCCCGTATTCTTTCGGCCAGGTGATGCCGGCCCAACCGCCGTCGTGCAGCTTGCGCTGCCAGGCGCGTGCAAAGGCGACCTGCTCCGCGGGTGTCTCCGGCGGGCTGTAGGCCGGTGTGCCCCAGCCTGCCGGCAGGTTCGCTTCCAACCAGGTCCGCACTGTCGTACGCAGCGCCTCTTCCTCGGGAGTGGCGTTCAAATCCATAGTCTCGTCCGTGAGAGTTCCGTGGCGGTGTGTGCGGTCAGCGCAGCTCTATGCAAGTACCGGCAGTGCCGCAAGCACACGGCGTCGGCACGACGCGCGCGCGCAGCCCGGTAGCGTAGCGCAGGATCGGTGTATCGACGCCGAGCGGGGTCAAGGCCAGGATGCCGTGGCGACCAGGCGTCACCGCGGCTCCCGCTTCGTCCACGACCTCGGCAATGATTTCCTCATCGAGGTGCATATGGCCCGCCGCGCACGCATGCGCGACGAAGCTCGTTGCTTCGGGCACCGCAAGCCAGGTGCGCTGCCAACCGGTAAAGCCCGCGGCATCAGGCACCTTCGCCTCACCTACGTCGTTACCGACCTGTACCCAGATGATTCCCTGCCACCATGGACGCGGTGCGCTGGGTGTGGCGGCGAACAGCCGCGTCGCGGTGGTGTGGTCGGCAATCAACACCGCCGGCCGCACACGGTCGACCAATTCCCACGCCTGCCGTGCTGCGGCGTCGTTCTCGATGGCGCCGAGCGGCACATCGAGCGCGCCGATCTCCTCTACGACGTCACCAAGCAGCAGCGCGCCCGGCGTCACCAACGCACCACGCAGCGTGTTCGCGACGGGCATGCCGGGGCGCACGCCAAGTTGGGACAGCAGCCGCGCGCCGGCCTGGCGCTCGCGCGTCAAGTCCGCCGCGGTCCAGGTCAGGACGAGCAGCTCGGCACTCGTTCCGCTGATGCCGGCGCGCACCGGCGGCGCGGCGTCGGCGCAGCGCCGCGTGCCGTGCGGCAGATGCTCGAGCTGATCGCGCAGCAACTCCTCGCGCCGCGTCAGCGGCAGCCGCCTCAACACATCAGGTTCGAAGTTCGCGCTGTCACAGCCCGCAGCAACGAGCCGCTGTCGATAGAACGGAGACGGAGCGCGCACGATGCGCGTGAGCAGCGCCGCAAGCTCAGACCCGGCCGCCATACGGGGGAACTCCGACATGTTTCAGATCAAGTGGGCAGCGCTCGTCAGGCGCGCTGCAAGATGTGGATCACGCACACGCTGCCGCCGCCCATCATGTGGCAGAGGCCGAGGCGCGCGTTCTCCACCTGGCGTTTGCCGGCCTCGCCACGCAGCTGCAGCGTGGTTTCCCAGATCTGTGCCAGACCAGTGGGACCACCCGGATGCCCGCGAGCGATGAGCCCACCGTCGGTCGACACCGGCACGCGACCGCCCAGCTCAAAGTCGCCGCGCTCGATGCAGGCCTCGGCTTCGCCTCCTTTGCAGAGCCCGAGCAGCTCGTAATACTCCAGCTCCTCGATGGCGAAAGCGTCGTGCACCTGCACGAGGTCGAGATCCTCCGGCCCGACGCCCGCTTCGTTGTAGACCTTCTGCGAGGTATCGATGGTCATCTGCGGCGCACCGACCACCGGACCCATGAAGATGTGCCCGGGCACGTACTTCTCGCTCTGCAGGTCGGAAGCAACCACGCGCACCACCGGCCGGTCCGGACGCAGCTTCTTCGCCAGATCGGCGCGTCCGACGATGGCACAGGCGGCGCCGTCGCCCATCGGACACGACATCATGGTCGTCAACGGCCACGCGACCATGCGCGACTTCAGGACGCGTTCGACCGTCGTCGGCTCGGTGGACTGTCGTTGCGCCATGGGATTCAGTGCACCGTTGTTCCAATTCTTCGCCGCGATTTTGGCAAGGTGCTCCGGCTTCATGCCGCGCTCGTGCATGCGCCGCGTCGCCCAGAGCGCGAAGAAGCCCGCCGGCAGGATCGAGTCCTCCATGTTCTCCGGTGCAGTGCCCTGCGTGCTCTGCTGAATCATCGTCGTCATCTTGTCGAAGCCGAGCACCATGACGACGTCGTAGTGGCCGGCCGCGACCTGCAGGCACGCCTCGCGGAAGGCGGCCGAGCCGGTGGCCGAGGCATTCTCGATGCGCTGCACCGGAATGCCGGTGAGGCCGAACTCCTTCATCACCCGCACGCCGGTCATCACCGAGGCGAAGATGTGTCCGACGTAGGCCGCGTTGACGGCGCGGAACGACAGACCCGCGTCGCGCAGCGCCATCATGCCGGCTTCGCGTGCCATCACCGCGTTCGGCACGTCTCCCATGCCGAAGCGATACATGCCTACCCCGAGTACGGCGACGTCCTTCATTTGCTGCTCTCCACCGGCCGAAAGCGCACGATCACCACGTCGCTGTTGCCGTCTTCGCGCATCTTGTCCAACTCGGCTTCCAGCGTCTGGCCGATGTGGAAGTCGTCCTTCTTCCCGGCCAGCGGCAGCTGCACGCGTGGCCCTTCGGGAAAGTCGATCTGTCCGACGCCGTAGCCGTCCATGTGCTCGAGGTTGCTCGATCCGAACAGCGGCATGTGCACGAAGGTGTAGCTGTACAGCGTCCCGCGCGGGCCGATCTCGACGTCGGTCACGTCCTCCGACAAGCATGCCGCGCGCGCACAGATGGCGCGGCGCGGAAAGTAGTGTTCCCCACAGATGTTGCACTTCGTCGCCAGCAGCTTGGGCGGCTGGGACGGGTCATCGGGCACGGTGAAGTACCCGGGCTTGATGGGCACACGTGGTCGGGGTGCTGTCGTCATGATTCCTCGCAGAGGGACAGAGAGTGATCGCCCCGTCTAACAAAACGAACATTTGTTCGTCAACCGCTCTCCCTTCCGGTGCCGCCGGAGAGTGGTTCTGGAACTCGCGAGCTCCGCGGGACGCTCTTGCCGCCGACTTATGTCACGCAGTAGATTCATACGGGTGCCGATGATGCGGATGACCGAGCAGATGCTCGCCGAGCAGGAAGATGTCTTTGCACGCGCGTTCGCGTCTGCCGACCTGCAAATCGCGCGGCCGCTCTACCATCCCGACGTCGTCTACATCAGCCCGACGGTGCGCCTCTTCGGCTGGCCGGTGCGCATTGACGGGCTGGAGCGCACGCTGGAGTTCATCGCGTTGACGATCCAGAGCTGTGAGGCGATCAGCTACCGCGCCGTCGAGCAGGCGATTGTCGCAAGCGGCGAGAGCGCTTTCGTACGCATCCACTTCGATTGGACGCGCAGCGACCAGCGGCTCCGCAGCAGCTACGTCGTAATCTATCGGTACCGCGACGGCCGCATCGGTCAGCAGGAGCTGTACTATGATCCGAGCGGACAGCTGGAAGTGCTGGGCACGGCAGCTGCGCGATGACAGCACCGCACGCACACTGATGCCTTGGGAGTTGGTGATCTTCGATTGCGACGGTGTCCTGGTCGACAGCGAGCTGTTGTCGAACCGGGTGCTCGCACAGATGCTGGCCGAGATCGGCCTGCCGATGAGTCTCGACGAGACCATCGCGACCTTCATGGGCCACACATTGCCCGCCTGTATCGCTCTCATTGAAGAACGTACCGCACGGCCGATCCCACCCACCTTCGTTGCCGCCTTTCGCGATCGCACCTTCGACATATTTCGTCGTGAGCTGCGTCCGGTACGCGGGATTGAGGCGGTGCTCGATGCCATCGACGGTCCATTCTGCGTCGCCTCGAGCGGGCCGCCCGAGAAGATCGCACTCACACTCGGCATCACCGGCTTGTTGCGACGCTTTGCCGGCCACATCTTCAGCGCCGCGGAGGTCGAACGCGGCAAGCCGCATCCCGATCTGTTCCTCCACGCGGCGCGCCGGATGGGCGCGGCGCCGTCCCACTGCGTCGTTATCGAAGACAGCGTGCTCGGCGTCCAAGCCGGCGTCGCCGCAGGCATGCATGTCTTTGGCTACGCCGATCTCACAGCCGCCGACGCGCTCGCCGGTGCGGGAGCGCTGGTCTTCCGGTCGATGGAGGACCTGCCACAGCTCTTGCGAGACGGACGTCGCCCAGCCTCAGAATAGCGCCAGCTGCTTCTTGGTCTGCATGATCGCGTCGAAGTCGCTGCCCAGGAAGTGCAGCACGGCGTCGGCGATCGGGGCGATCTGGTGTTCGATGTAGTGCGGGTAGTCGGGCGGCGCCGTCAGATCACTGACGGGTTCTGGACCGTTGAGCGTCAACACATACGCGATGATGCGGCCCGTCATCGTCCCTTGTTTGCGCGCGGCCTTGACGTGCGGCGGCGTCGTCTTCGTGTAGGCATCGATGTCCTTGCGGACCGCCTTCTTGTACGTCAGCTGATCGTCGAACTTGCCGGCACGCAGGTCGGCAATGAAGCCGCGGATGAAATCTTCCACCGGCTGGTCGTGAAAGACACGCTGCATCAGCTCGCGCTGGAAGCGCTTGCTCACCGCGCTCCAATCACGCCGCACCGATTCGAGGCCGACGAACTCGATGTCCTCGCGCCCGCCCTCGACGACCAATCCCGCGTAGCGTTTCTTGCTCCCGACCTTGCCGCCGCGCACCTCGGGCAGGAAGAAGCGCCGGTAGAGCTTCTCGAACTCCAGCTCCAACACGCTTTCACAGCCGAACTCCGTCTGCACACGCTGCGCCACCGCCGCACCGATCTCGGCGCGTAAGCGTTCGCCGAGCAGCCGTGCGCGCTCGGCATCGGGCTCGTTGGGATAGACAAAGAGCGAGTCGGTGTCACCGTACAAGACCTCGTGGCCTTTGCTGGCGGCGAAGTCGCCGGCGTAGCGAATCAGGTGTTGGCCGAAGGAGGTCACCGCATTGGCCACGTCCGGCGAGAACAAGCGCGACGCGCCGGCACCGAGCACGCCGTAGAACGAGTTCATCAGGATCTTGATGGCGTTGGCCTTCACGGTCTGGCCGGCGCGTTTCGCCTGCTCGCGCTCGGCCGCCAGCTGCGTCAGCAGCGCCGGGATGATGCCAGGAACATCGCGGCGGAAGTGTGCGCCGTTGGGCGCCCGCACGGTTTCAACATCGGACGTCTGTTGTCGCACATGGGTGAGCGGGTCGATGTTGAAGGTGCGGATGATGCTCGGGTACAGGCTTTTGAAGTCGAAGACCAGGACGTTCTGATACAGGCCCGGTTTCGAGTCCATCACGTAGCCGCCAGCGATACGGGCTTCGCGTTCCTCGCTGCCGACCGACGGCGCCACCACCCCGCGCTGCCGTAGCGCATTCAGATAGAGAGAATCGACCGAAGCGATCGCCGCGCTCACCCGGTCGAGCTGCATGCCGGTGAGCAAGCTGCGTTCGACAGCCAACTCGATCAACCCCGTCCGATCCAGCAACTCGAGCACCAGACGCGCATCCTGCAGATTGTAGTCGACCAGGCGCTGCGGATCGCGGCGATAGAGTGCCTCGATTTCCGTGTGACGGTGGTCGCCGCTGATCAGTTTGCCCTTGCCGAGGAACGCCTGTGCCGCCGTCTCCAATTTGTAGTCGTCGAGACGGATGAAGGCACCGCGCATCAACGACAGCCCGTCCAACACTTGCCGGCCGAAGACGCTGGCGCGCGATTCGCGCGTAAACGAGGCATCCTTCTGTAGAGCGAACTCGTCGTCGTTGCGGCCGATGGCGAAATGCAGCCCGTGGCGCCGCGCCGCGCGCGCCAGGAAGGCGAGGTCGAAGTCGACGACGTTCCAGCCGGTGATCACATCCGGATCGAGAGCGTGCAGGTATTCCAGGAAGCGACGGATCGCCGCCTTCTCCGAATGGACGGGCTCGGCATGCTCCAACATATGTTCGTGGACGATGATGACCCGGTCGAAATCGCGCGTGTGCAGAGCGATCGAGTAGAGCTGCTCGCCGGTGAAGCTGGTCTCGATGTCGATGGACAGGATCTTCAGCGCCGGCGTCCAATGCGCCGGCCGCAGTGTCGGGTTGCGATACACACGGCCGAGCCGCGGCTTGGTACCGTACGGGCCATCTACCTCGAAGGCACCACGGATGCCCCGGTCGATCAGGTAGCGGTATGCGAAGCGGACGTCCGCCTCCAGGCACGCAACGCCGCCCTCTTCGAGCTTGCGGCGCAGCGGCGGCACATCGCCGGGGACGCCGACCGTGATCGTGGCTACCGTTTCACCGTCGAGCGAGCGCAGAGTACTCGGCTCGACCTTCAGACCGGGCGTGAGTGTGGCAATGCGCGCCGCATCGCGCTGCAGGACGAAGAAGTGCGGCCGGGTTCTGTCATCAATGACGAGGCACGGCTCACCCGATTCGAGCACACCGTAGAGATGCACCTCCGGAGTGCCGCGCGCGATCCGGTAGGTCGGGGTGAGAATGAAGCCGTACATGGTGCCACAAAACGTGAAACCTAAAGCGTAAGGTCCGCCCCTCCGACTACGCTTTACGTTTCGCGTTTTACTCAGACAAAATCCGCCAGCGGCGCCAGGCGTTCGACCCACTCGTCGGGCAACACGCTCACGCTGCCGCCGAACTGCTTGCAGTAGAGCACGATCTTCGCGGTCTCCTCCAGCATCATGGCGCGCGTCGCCGCTTTGCGCAGATTCTCGCCGACGGTCATCAGGCCGTGATTCTGCAGGATGGCGCCGCGGCTCTTTTGCAGCGCCTCGGCCACGGCATCTGCCAGCTCCTTCGAGCCCGGCATGTGCCAGGGAACGGTCACGGTGTCGCGCAGGAACACGGCATCGGTATTGATCGGTGGGAAGGCTTGATTGCAGATGCCGAAGGCCGTCGCCACCGGGGCATGCGTGTGTATCGCTCCCGTGGTGCCAGGGCGCACGCGGTACGCGGCGGCGTGCATCTGGAACTCGACCGACGGCCGGCAGGTGCCTTCGATGACCGCGCCGTCCGGCTGGATGTGCACAAGATCTGCTTCGGTCAACCCGCCCTTGTACATCTGACTCGGCGTGATCCACATCGTTGTGCCGTCGCTGGCGAGGGCGCTGATGTTCCCACCCGTCGCCGTGAGCAACCCCATGGAGAAGAGCTCGTTGGTGATCTGGATGATCTGTTGCTTGGCTTCGCAATCAGTGAGCATGCATTCCTCCCGGTCACCTCATTTCAGCAGCGCCGCTGCCAGCTCGCGCCACTGCCGCATCGGCAACACGCGCGGATCGGGGTCGAGCACTTGGATGCACACGTGATCGGCACCCGCGTCGTGATGGGCGCGCACGCGCTTGACGATGGTATCCACACTGCCCCAGACGACGATGGCATCGACGAGACGGTCGCTGCCACCGTTGGCGATATCGTCGTCGGTGAACCCGAGACGCTTCAGGTTGTTCACATAGTTCGGCAGCCCCAGGTAGGTGCTCATGTGAGTGCGGGCAACTTCGCGTGCCTTGGTTGCGTCGGTCTCCAACACGGCGGCTTGCTCGGGGGCCAGCAGCGGGCCCTTGCCGAGAATCTTGCGCGCCTGCACTGTGTGCTCGGGAGGCACGAAATACGGATGGGAGCCCCAGGCGCGTTCCGCCGCGAGCTGCAGCATCTTGGGCGCCAGCGCGGCGATGACACGCTTGGGCGGCGTCGCCGGGCCCGCGGCCATGAACGGCGCGCTGTCCATGGCATCCAGGTAGCGGCGCATGGCACTCAATGGCTTGCCGTACTCGTGGCCGCGCATGCCCACCAACGGCGCGTGGCTCACGCCGATGCCGAGCAGGAAGCGATCCGCATAGGCTTCGGCCAGCGTCTTCTGCGCCGCCGCCATGGCCATCGCATCACGCGCCCAGATGTTGGCGATGCCGGTGGCCACCGCGATGCGGCGTGTCCCGGCGAGGAGCAGCGCCGAATTGGTAAACGCTTCGCGCCCCAACGCCTCGGGGATCCAGATGGCCCCATAGCCCAGCGCTTCGATCTCCGCCGCCGCTTCCTGCGCCTTCGCCGCCGGTTGCAGATCAAGCGCAAATGTCCAAATGCCGATACGTCCGATGTTCATCGCGACCTCCGCAAGTTTTCCTATCAGCTATCAGCGATCAACCGCTGCGAGCAATACCGTGTTCATCCGATCCGCACCAAGCCGGGCCGCTCGATGGTGCCCTCGACGGCGATCGGCCGGGCGACGAAGCGACGGACGATTTCAGCGTTGGTGAGTAGATGCTGCGTGATCTTCGCGGTCCGCAGCTCCGATGTGCCAGGGACGTACGCCAACGGCAGGATGAGTTGGTCCGCCAGGTAGGGATCGATGGCACCGTCGGTCGAGAAAAACTCTTCGAGTGCATCGACCGCCTCGTCGGCAACCTGCTCCGCCGGCTTCCCGCGCGCACCGAGGCCGTAGTAACAGCACTGCGACTGCTCGAACTCGGCAAGCAGCAACAAGAGCGTTCCCCGAAAACGCGACGGCATGCGGAGCAGCTCGATCTCGATCGTGCCGCAGCGGCCGGTGAGACGGCGGCGCGCCTGACGACGCTGGCGCTCGGCCACGCTGTCATCCAGATTGGCGACCGCGGAGAGGCCACGAATGCGCCGCAGCGCGCCTCGTTCGAGGACCTGCAACGGGGTCAGATTCGATGCGGGTCGCACGGCGGCGCGGACCCGGCCGCCACCCTTGGGGTAGAAACCCGCAAGATCGAGGACGAGGTCCAGATTGAAGCCAATCCGCCGCACGTACGGAAGCCAATGCATCTGAAGGTAGTCGAAGCACGGACTCCACGGCACGTGTGTCCCGCCGGTCACAGTCACCGACGATGCGCCGTCGGCCAGGCTCAGCGGCACCAGGATCGTCTGCAGGACGAGCGACGTCGATCCGGCCGTTCCGATGTCGAAGTGGAAGCTGCCCGCGTGCAGGGCGCTTGGCTCGAAGACGAGGGTCTGCGAACGGAGGCGATCTCCCTCGACACGCGCGCTGCAGATCGCCGCGGCAGCTTCGACCGCTTTCAAGTGTTGCGGCATCAGTCCGGGCTTCGGCCGGCGCGCCCGAATGTTGGTGATGCGCACCGGGGTGCCGCTGATCGCCGCCAGCGCCAGCGCGCTGCGCAGTACTTGCCCACCGCCTTCACCACACGATCCGTCGATGTCGATCATTCGGCCGCGGCAACCTTATCACTTCGCTCGCGAATCATGGTATGAGGCTCGTTCAAAGCCGCTGCATCCACTGAGAACGCCTATGACTCGACGACTACTGGCCGTGCTGCTGTCCGTGGCCTTTGCTCTGCCTGCTGCAGCCGAGCATCAGCACAACGCCAAGACGGCAGATTCGGTCCCGCTGTTCGACAACCTTGGAACCCATCATCACAAGATCTCCACCAAGGTGCCGCTGGCGCAGCGCTACTTCGATCAAGGTCTGCGCCTGGTGTATGCCTTCAACCACGAGGAAGCGGTGCGTGCGTTCAAGGAAGCTGCGCGCCTCGATCCGAACTGTGCGATGGCCTACTGGGGTGTCGGCTTGGCACTCGGCCCCAACTACAATCTCCCGCTCGACCCTGAGCGCAACCGGGCCGCATATGCAGCGACCCAGAAGGCCGTGAAGTTCGCACCCAAGGCGAGCGCCGCCGAACGCGCCTACATCGCGGCGTTGACCAAGCGCTACTCGTTAGCACCCGACGCCGACCGCAAAGCGCTCGACCAGGCCTACGCAGACGCCATGCGCGAGGTGGCACACACCTACCCGGACGACACGGACGCCGCGACGCTGTTCGCCGAGTCGCTGATGGACTTGCGCCCGTGGGCGCTGTGGACCCTCGACGGCCAGCCACAGCCGGGGACGCTCGAAATCGTGGCCACGCTCGAGGCGGTCTTGAAGAAGGACCCGATGCATCCCGGTGCGAACCACTACTACATCCACGCAATCGAGGCCTCGCCGCAACCCGACCGCGGCCTGGTGGCAGCGGAACGCCTGCACAACCTGGTTCCGGGCGCGGGCCACCTCGTGCACATGCCATCGCATATCTATATGCGCACCGGCCGTTACGCCGACGCCGCCGACGCCAATACGCAAGCCATCAAAGTGGACGAAGCCTACATCGCTGCTGTCAAGCCCGCGGGCGTTTATCCCATGATGTACTACCCGCACAACATCCACTTCTTCTGGGCCGCAGCGAGCATGGAAGGCCGCAGCGCCGATGCGATCCGCGCGGCGCGCGAAGTGACGAACGGTGTGTCGCCCGAGATGGTGAAAGAAATGGACGCGATCGAGTACTTCGTGCCCACCGCCCTGTTTGCCCTGGCACGCTTCGGCAAGTGGGAGGAGATTCTCCACGAACCCGCGCCGCCGGCAGGCCAGCCGTACGCCACCGGCATCTGGCACTATGCCCGTGGGCTGGCGCTCGCCAACACCGGTCGTTTGGACGAGGCGGCCAGCGAGCAGCAGGCAGTGGCTGCGGCCGCTGCGGCGATGCCTCCCGAACGCATCATCGGCGACAACACGCCACCCGCGGCGTTGCTCCACCTCGCGGCCGAAGCTCTGGCCGGCGAGAGCGCGGCGCGCCGCGGGCAGACCGACGACGCGGTCAAGCACTTGCAGGAAGCCGTGCGGGCGCAAGACGCCCTGCCCTACACGGAGCCGCCGCCCTGGTACTATCCGGTGCGCCAGTCGCTCGGCGCCGTGTTGCTGACCGCGGGCCGCCCTGCGGACGCCGAAGCGGTGTATCGCGACGATCTGCAGCGCAACCCCGAGAACGGGTGGTCGCTCTACGGACTCTGGCAGGCGTTGCGCGCACGCCAGGCCGAAGCGGAAGCGGCCGCCGTGGAGGAGCGCTTTCGCAAGGCCTGGGCACGGGCCGACGTCGCACTCACCGCATCACGCTTTTGAACGCTGGGGAGGAACGCAACATGAAGGACACAGTTGTCGACGCAGATGGGCATGTCCTGGAGCCGGCGACACTGTGGGAGCGCTTCCTGCCGCCGCAACAGCGCGCCTATGCGCCGCGCAGCGTGCGCAACGATTGGGGACTGGACACCGTCTACGTCGGCGCGCAGGAAATCGTCACCGCACCGCTCGGGCTGCTGGGCACGCCCGGCAGCCGCATGGATGAAACCGATCCCGCGAAGAAGATTCCGTGGGAGCAGGCACAGCGCGGCGGGTTCGACCCCGTGGCGCGGCTACGCGACATGGATCTCGAAGGTATCGACGTCGCCGTGCTCTATCCGAGCATCGGGCTGAACTTCTGGGCCATTGACGACCCGGTCGCCGCCGTCGCGCTGGCGCGCGCCTACAACGATTGGCTGGCCGAGTACTGCAGCGCGAATCCGCGCCGTCTCTTCGGAGCGGCCATGTTGCCGTTCCAAGATCCGGCAGGTGCGGCCACCGAGCTGCGCCGCGCCGCGCAGGAGTTGCACTTCCATGCTGCCTTCGTAAGGCCGAATCCGTGCTGCGGTCGACATATCGGAGACCCGGCCTTCGAAGCCGTGTGGACGGCCGCCGAGGAGCTGCAGGTCACCATCGGCGTGCACGAGGGCAGCTCCAACACCATCCCCACCCTGGGCACCGACCGCTACTTCAACCCGCTGCTGCTGCACGCCATGTCGCACGCCTTCGAGCAGATGCTGGCCTGCGCGACACTGATCATCACCGGTGTGATGGAGCGGCATCCCGGCTTGCACTTCGCCTTCCTCGAAGCGGGTGGTGGCTGGGCACCGTACTGGATGTGGCGGCTCGACGAGCAGGTGAAGGGCTTCGGGCGCTACGCGGCTGAGATGAAGCTCAAGCCGAGCGAGTATTTCGATCGTCAGTGCTGGGTCGCATTCGAAGGCGACGAAGACGTGTTACCGGCTCTGCTGCCGCACATCGGCGAAACGCACGTCGTGTGGGGCTCGGACTACCCGCACCACGACGCAACGTTTCCCGGTGCCGTGCAGAAGCTGCGGTCACTGATTGAGCCGCTCTCAGCCGGCGCCCGCCGGCGGATTCTCGGTGCCAACGCCTGCGCGTTGTATCGGCTCCCAGAAGTGTGAGCAGGGTGGCACTGCAGCGGGATGGTAGCGTGACCACGCTGACTGACATCGAGTGGGAAGCACCGATCATTGAGCCGACGCGTGACCGGGCGTTGGAAGGCTACGTCCGCGCTGCGATTGGCAGCGTCCCGCCGCTGGTCACGTACTTCTACACCTGCCCGTGGATCGTCCGCTCCATGGTGGCGTTCGAGGGGCCGTACCACACCCCGGCGCACGTTGATGCCGACCTGGGGCGCTTGGTCGACCTGGTAGTCAGTCAGGACAACGCCTGCCGCTACTGCTACGCCGCAACGCGCGCGATGCTGAAGATCTTCGGCTTTCCGGAAGCACGCATTCGGAAAGTCGAGCACGACCTGCAGAGCGCGCAGTTGAGCCCGGCGGTGACGCTGGCGCTGGAGTTCGTGCGCCGGGTATCGCGGGCGAACCCGCTGCCCAGCGCCACCGACACGCAGCGCTTGCGGGATGCCGGGTACAGTGATGGGGCGGTGCGGGAACTCGCGTTCCTCGCCGGCACCACGGTCTACTTCAATCGCCTGGCGACATTGCCCGCAGTGTCTACCGAGTCGGTGGAACGGAGGGAGCGCAGCTGGTCGCTGGCACTGCTACGGCCGTTCATCGCGCGTGTCCTGACCTTCAAGTGGCGTAAAACGCCTGCGCCACGCCTCGAGCAACACACCGGCCCGTATGCGTATCTCGTCGACGGCTTCAGCGGCTTGCCTTCGGCCGCGGCGCTCAGCTGTGCCTTGTGTGAGGCATGGGACTCTGCGGTGCTGCCGCGGCGCACGAAGGCGTTTGCCTTTGCGGTGGTGGCACGCGGGTTGGGCTGTTCGCTCTCGGAGCGCGAAGCGGTGCGCCTGTTGACGGCAGAAGGAGTCACCGCTGCCGAGATCGACGCGACGCTGGCGCACCTGGCGTCGCCGGTGCTCGATCCGATCGAGGCGGCCATCGTCCCCTTTGCGCGCGAGACCATCTGGTACCGTCCCGTGCAGATTCAGCGTCGCGCCCGGGCGCTGCGCGCGCAGCTGACGCGCGAACAGTTCCTCGAACTCGTCGGCATCACCGCGCTCGCCAATGCCGTGTGCCGCCTGAGCGCGGTCGTCGTTCCGCACTGATGGACGTACGCTCCATCGCCCTCGTCGCTGCGGTCGCGCTGCTGGGCGTGCTCGCGTACCTCTGGTGGCGAGCGCACGCCGCGGGATCACAGCTCCGGCAGCGACTCGAGACCGCGGCGATGGAGCTGCAGCGCCTGCAGATCTCGTTCGCCCGCTTCGCACCAGAGGAAGTCGTGGAGCGCATAGCGGCGAGCGGAGTGCCGACGGCGGCCGAGCACAGAGAGGTCACGATCCTCTTCGCCGACCTGGTGAGCTTCACGCACCTGGGCGAGCAGCTGGCGCCGGATGTGCTGGTGACGCTGCTCAACGGGTACTTCACTCGTATGAGCCGGGTCATCACCGAGCATCGCGGACACGTCTCCAAGTTCATCGGCGACGGCTTGCTGGCACTGTTCGGCGCGCTCGAAGCCAACCCGTGGCAGGCGAACGACGCGGTGCGTGCGGCGCTCGCCATGCGGGTGGAGCTGGAACGCTACAATCAGAGGCTGGCGGCAGAGGGCCTGCCGCGACTGGCCTTCGGCATCGGCGTGCACCGCGGTGTAGCCGTCGCCGGCATCGTCGGCAGCCACGAGCTGATGGAGTTCACGGTCATCGGCAACGTTGTCAATATCGCCTCGCGCGTCGAGCAGCTGACGCGCCAGCACGGCGCCGACATCCTGATCACCGACGCGGTGCGGCAAGCACTGGACCCGCGGTTCGCGCTGCGCGAGTTGCCCGCCGTCGCTATTCGTGGGATCTCGGAGTCGATGACGACCTTCGCCGTGGACGGCTTCAACGCATGACGACCCGGCGAGCCCCTCGGGGGTCGAAGGACCGCACCCCGGCATTCCATCGCGCGGTCTACCGCCTCGTGCGCCAGATCCCGCACGGCAAAGTCGTAACGTACGGCCAGGTTGCCGCGATCTTGGGACATCCGCGCGCCGCCCGCGCGGTGGGGACAGCGCTGCGCATGCTGCCGCCGATGCTCATACGCACCGTGCCGTGGCAGCGGGTCATCAATGCCAACGGCCACATCAGCCACCGCGGGGACGTTTTTCGTCCAGACCAGCAACGCCAGCTGCTCGAAGCCGAAGGCGTCCGCTTTGATCGCGGTGGGCGGGTCGATCTGGAGCGGCGGCGCTGGGCCGGCCCCCGGCGCGAGTGGCTCACCAAGCTCCGGCACGAGTTTCCGTTCTAACGCAGGGAGGAGAGTCATGGCGTACCCATTCAAGAATCTGGTGTTCGAAGGGGGCGGCGTGAAGGGGATCGCCTATGTCGGCGCGCTCACGATCCTGGAGGAGAAAGGCATCCTGCCACAGATCAGGCGCGTCGGCGGCACTTCCGCCGGTGCCATCAACGCCGTGCTGCTCGGCGTCGGCTACACGCGCGACGAGATGCAGCAGATCCTGTTTGACCTGAACTTCAGGAACTTCCTCGACGATGACTGGGGTGTGATCCGCGATAGCAACCGGCTGCTGACGCAGTACGGCTGGTACAAGGGTGACTTTTTCCACGACTGGATCGGCTCGCTGATCGAGAAGAAGACCGGCAACGCGCACGCGACCTTCAACGACCTGCACGGGCAAGGCTTGCGCGACATGTACTTCATCGGCACGAACCTGTCGACGCACTTCGCCGAGATCTTCTCCTTCGAGCACACGCCGCGCATGCGCGTGGCCGACGCCGTGCGCATCTCGATGTCGATCCCGCTGTTCTTCGCTGCGATCGAGTCGGCGCGCGGCGACCGCTACGTCGATGGCGGCGTGCTCGACAACTATCCCATAAAGCTCTTCGACCGCGAAAAGTACGTCGACGCTCCGGACCGGCTGACACACAGCGTGCGCCCCGACTACTACGACGCGCAGAACAAGGCGTTCTTGACCGCGCATCCCGACAGCAGTCCGTATGTATTCAACAAGGAAACGCTGGGCTTCCGGCTCGACACGAAAGCAGAGATCGCCGTGTTCCGCGACGGCGCCGAGCCGCCGGACACCAAAATCAAGGACTTCTTCGACTATGCCTGGGCACTGATCGAGACCATCCTCGACAGCCAGTCGAGCCAGCACCTGCACAGCGACGACTGGCAGCGAACGGTGTACATCGACACCCTCGGGGTCGGCACCACCGACTTCGACCTCGACGACGAGAAGAAGCTGGAGCTGGTCGAAAGCGGCATCACGCACACCAAGCGGTACTTCGATTGGTACGACGACCCGAAGAACGCGCCGGTCAACCGGCCGTGACCGATTGCAGCGTTACGCCACGGCGTTGCAGGCAGCGGGTTCGCCCGCCGTGCCGCGGGCAGACTGCGCGCGGCGCACGACCTGGTCGGGTGCCAGCACCGGCAACGTATAGGTGCGCGGCCGCTTACCGGACATCTCGCTGTAGGTGTGGCGGTACCAGTCGGCGCTCACCTTCTCCTCGCCGTACAGCTGCGCCCAGAAGTAATGGGTTGCCGGATCGGTGGCCTTGGCGGCCTCGAATCCGCGGTCGAGCGCCTGCTGGCAACCGGCCATGCGCTGCTTGTCGCGCTCGGTGATGCG
>DATKMS010000221.1:0-19622 GCA_035541735.1 Candidatus Margulisiibacteriota bacterium | reverse complement strand
CTGGAACCGATTCAAGCGCGGCCCGCTGCGCACAACGACGACACGCTCGGGAGGCATCTGGCCGCGCCTCAGTGCGATTTCGCGATACGACTGGTTGGTGGCGATCACCCGGTCGGCCGTGCGGAACGTCGCCCACTCCGCGCCGCGGCACAAGCCGAGCATGAGCGCACGCTTCCAGCCGCTCCAGCGCGTCTCGCACATCTCGGGCACGAGGTCGTGGTGGTCGAAGACGAACTTCTTGCCGAAGAGTTTGAACAGGCCGCCGATGACGAAGAAGAAGTCCGGCGGATTGGCACTCTGAATGACATCGAAGCCTTCGCGAAAAAACACCAGCCAGGTGAGCAGGAACGTGATCGGCACGGCGATGCCGTATTCGAGAAGATGGCCGGCGATGCCGCCGAGCGAGGGGAGCGGATAGCGATAGATGCTGATGCCGTCGAGGATCTCGTGGAATCTGGCATAGTGTCCTTTCGGGCAGATGACCGACACCTGGTAGCCGGCACCGTGCAGCGTCGTGGCTTCCATCCACACCCGCCGGTCGAACGGGACTGGAAGGTTCTCGACGAGGATCAGGATGCGCTTGCGATGGGTCGCCATGTGATTAAAAATGAGTGACCAGTGACCAGCGGCCAGTAAACAGGTGAACAGTAGCTCGCTCGAACTTGTTACTTGTTACTTGCTACAGGTTACTGGTTACCCTCATGAACCGCTCGTGCCAGTATTCGAAGACCAGCAGGCTGTACAGCGGGCGCGTATGGTCTTTGCGGCGCGTGACATGTTCTTGGATGAGTGCGTCGACGTACGCGGGGTTGAAGTAGCGGGCGCAGGCCGAGCCTGGATCGACGAGGCGTTCACGCACGTGGCCGGCGATCTGGCGCTGGAACCATTCGTCCATCGGTGTGCTGAAGCCGATCTTCGGGCGGTGCAAAATTTCCTGCGGCAGCCATTTCGCAATCGCCTTGCGGTAGAGGTACTTGTGCCCGCTCCAGCCGCGCAAACGCAGATCGACCGGCAGGCTCTCGACGAACGCCATCAGGTCGAGATCGAGCAGTGGCACGCGCGCCTCCAGCGACCACGCCATCGCCATCTTGTCGCCGTAGAGCAGCAGATTGTCAGGCAGGGAGAAGCGGGTTTCGACATAGAGTTGCTGCGCCAGCGGGTCGAGGCCGGCAACCGGCGCCTGCCAGTACGCCAGGGCGTCGAGCACGTCGGTCGTAGCGCCTGCCCAGCCATCACGGTAGAGCGCCTGCTTCATCGTCGGGCGGAAGACAGCGTACACCCCAACGAAGCGGCGCACCGGGTCGTCCTCGCCGAGGGCCAGCACCGCCCGCTTCGCCGCTTCGGCGCGCGGCAGCCGTGCGACCAGCGGCTCGATCAGCGCCCGGCGCAGCGGCCCCGGCACGCGCCGGTACCACTGCCCAAGCTTTTCGCCCCGATAGCGGCGGTAGCCGGCCCACGGTTCATCGGCGCCTTGACCCGTCAGCACCACCTTCACGTGCTGCGCAGCCAACTGGCTCACCCAGTACATCGCCAGCGCCGACGGCGTGGCTACGGGTTCGTCGAGATGCCAGATCGTCTGCGCGAACGCGTCGAGGCAGTCCTGCGCGCCGATGACGACGTCGTGATGCTCGGTGCCGAGGATCGCCGCGCTGCGCCGTGCCGCCGCGATCTCATCCTTCGCAAAATTCCCCTCGAAGCCTACCGTGAAGGTCTTGATCGGCTGCGCGGTGACCTGGCGCATGATCGCCACCACCGTCGCCGAGTCAACGCCGCCGCTGAGCATCGCGCCCACCGGCACGTCGCTGATCATCTGCCGCTTCACCGCCGCGGAGAGCCGCTCTTGGAGCGTTGCGACGGCATGCACCTCGTCACCAACCGGCGCCGGATGGATCGCGGTGCGCGCAAAGGCGTGCGTTCGTACCGTGCCATCTTCCACCACCAGGCAATGCCCCGGCGGCACCTTCTGCACGCCTTTGAAGATGGTGCGCGGCGAGGGTACGAACTGGAACGTCAGATATTCGTCCAACCCCACCGGATCGATCTCGCGTGGAAAACACGGGTCAGCCAGGAACGCCTTGATCTCCGAGGCAAAGAGCAGGTGGTGCGCATTCTGCCAGACATACAGCGGCTTGATGCCGAAGGGGTCGCGCGCCAGCAGCAACCGCCGCGTGCGTGCATCCCACAGCGCGAAGGCGTACATGCCGTTCAAGCGCGGCAGGCAGTCGAGGCCGTACTCTTCGTACGCATGGACGACCACCTCGGTGTCGCAACGCGTCCGGAAGCGATGGCCACGCTGGGCCAGCGCCGGCATCAGCTCAAGGAAGTTGTAGATTTCACCGTTGTAGGTGATCCACACGCGCCCATCTTCGTTGGCGAGCGGCTGATGCCCGCCGGCGACGTCGATGATCGACAGCCGCCGCTGTGCCAGCACCACCGGGCCGTCGTAGTGGTAGCCGTCGTCGTCGGGCCCGCGATGCACCAGCGCCGCCGTCATGCGCTGCACGACATCGCGGTCGACCGGTGAACCGTCCAGTGAGAGCCAGCCGGCTATGCCGCACATAGGGGAATTTCGGATTGCGGATTGCGGATTGCGGATTTTCGGAAGTCGGTTCGCGCCATCTTCAATTCGCAATTCGACATTCGCGATCCGCAATTCCCCTACGGCTTGCGCAAGAACACGAATGCCGTGTCCGCGGTCACCATTTGCGGCTGCGGGTCTGCCGGTGGCGTCGCCGAGAGCTGCAGGAAGTGCGGTGCGTAAAATGGCGCCGCCCAGTTGTAGAAGAGCTTGAGCGGCTTCAGCCATCCGGGGACGAGCCAGAAGCGCTTGAAGAAATTGAGGCGCTCGTAGTGGCCGGCGTAGAAGATGCGCTCGACTTCGAACGGTGCGGCTTCGATGATGCGCTGGCGCAGCGTCTCGGCGCTGTAGTGGCGTTGAAAGAATGCGCCACGCCCGTCCGGTCGTGCGCCGTACACCGCGTACGGCACGAAAAAGTCCTGGGCGTGCCGATCGTTGTACGGCGAACTCATGAGGAAGCGGCCGCCTGGTTTCAACAACGCGAAGATCTTGCGCACCGCCTGCGTATCACCGTCGCCGTCCATGTGCTCCACCACCGAGAGTGCGGTGATCAGATCGAACGTGCTGGGCGGCAGCGAGGTGGCCGTTACGAAGTCTTCCTGACGGATGGTGAAGCGCCCGTCGCTCAACGAGCTCGACCGACCCAGCCGCTGGAGATAGCGCGCCTGCGCTTCTACCCACTCGAACTTGTCAACCACGGTCACGCGATACGCCGAGTGCGTGGCGACGAATGTCGGCAGAACGGAGTCGCCCGAGCCGACGTCGAGATACGCCAACGGCTGTGCACGCCATCGCAGCAGCTCCGCCGCAAAGGTCGGGAACTCGATGCAGCGCACGTAGTCCATACCTTTCACCAGACGGTACAGACCGAGGCGTGCGTTGAAGCGAAACAGCTCGCGCAGCAGGGCACGATCGAGTGTGGGGGGTGACATAAGGAAACGCTTCAACACAAACGCACCAAGACTCTAAGCCGCCAAATGAGAGCATCTCTTTACGGGTTCGTGCCTTGGCGTCTTTGCGTTATTTCCCCTCTCCTCTCTGTGCTGCAAACCACTCGCTGTTGAGCAGCTGCGCCAACGCCAGCATCGCCGCAGTCATGCCGAAGCGGTAGTACGGGTAGCTGGTCGCCGTCGGGACGCGATAGACCCGAAACCGCAGCGCTCCATCGGGCAGACTGAACAGCCGGAAGAAGGCACCGAGGATCGTCTGCAGGCGCTCGCCGGCGAACTCACGCGTCTTGCCGAACAACGCGAACAAACCCAGGCACTCGGCGAAGTCGTACGATTCGTAGCGCACGAGGTTGAGACGCACCGTGCGGGCGAAGGGCCGCGGCAATCCGTGCGCGTCGAACAGATGCGTCCAGTAGAAGGCAAGCCCGCGTTCGATGGCGGCGGCGATCTCCGGCAGTTGTAGGACGCGGTCGGCACGCGCCAGGTTCTTGAGGACAAAGCAGGTGTGGAAATGGTCGATGAAGCGGTTCTTCGGCGTCGTGCCGTACCACCAGCCGCCGTCTGCCTGCTGTTGGCTCAGCAGGTAACGCACCAGACCCAACGCCGTCGGCCGCCATTGCTCGTCGCCCTGCCCCACCGCAGCTGCCAAGATGTACATGCGATAGCTGATCGCGTTGATGACGATGTCACCAAAACCGCGCCCGTGGTAGGTGTTCGCCACCCCGTCCGGTTGTGGCAAGTCGACGTACTCCTCCGCCATCGCGCGCGCCACGGACAACAGCTGTTCACGGTACAGCGGCTCGCCAGTCAGTGCCCACAACTGCTCGAACAGATCGTAACCGTACGCCGATTGCGTCGCCGCCGGCTGGTTGGCAGGGATGATGCCGACGTTGGTCGACCACACGAACGGGAAGCCCCAACACAGGCCCTTGGCACCGGGAATGGCCTGCGCACCCAGCAACTCGGCGTCGCCACGCGCCGTGTGCAAGTAGTGCTCGTCGCGGGTCTGCCGATACAGTTCCAGGCAGGTCAGGCCGTGATGGGCAATGCAGATCGGATAGACCCGTTTGGGGATGCCGAGCGGTTTGCGCAGGAACGGCAGCCACAGCTCGCATGCCAACAGCGGCGCCGCAAACACCAGATTGCCGAGCGGCTCGGTGCGATAGGCCCACTGCTTCAGCCGCTGCCCCCACGGCGTCGCCCACCAATCGAAGTTGTCGTAGGACGCCCAACCGGCGGTATCCACATAGCGCAAGAGCGCAGCGAGACGCCGGTGCACGTCGGTGTCAGTCACGCGACTCCCTGGCGTCGGTGGGGCACCGCCGGCGCCTCCAGCAGTTGCTGATAGAGCGTGGCAATCGACGCGCCGACGCGCGCCGCGCTATAGCGATCCAGGAAACGCTGGCGGCCACTTGCGCCCATCCGCAGGCGCAGGGCGGAATCACCGGCCAACTGCGTCAGGCAGCGTTGCATGGCCCCGATGTCGCCCGGCGCGACCAGAAATCCCGTCTGCTGATCAACGATGATGTTCTTCAGGCCGGCGACCGCCGTGCCGACGACCGGCAGACCCGCCGCCATGCCTTCGATCGCGGTGAGGCCGAAGCTCTCCCAGTAGCTCGGCGCGACCAGGACATCGGCCCGCGCGAACAACGCCGTCTTATCCGCCCCGAGCACCGCCCCGGGCAGGCGCACACACTCGCGCAATCCTGCACTCTCCACGATCTCGTCGATGCGGCGCGCCTCCGCTGCGCTGGCCGGAAGTCCTGCCACCTCGAAGCGAATCGCCGGGCGCGTGTTCCCCAGCCGCGTCGCGACCTGCAGCAAATCGAAGAATCCCTTCTCACGTGTCAATCGCCCGAGCGCCACAACGCAGACGCCATCCGTTCCGCGCTGACGTTCGATGGACAGCGCCAACAACTGCTCATCACACATGTTCGGCACCACCGACACCGGCTGCGGCACGGCGCAACGCAACAAATGCTCGCGGTAGCCGTCAGTCAACACGCAGATGGCGTCGACCTGCCGCGTCAGTTGGCGAAACAGTCGTTGGCCCAGGGCGCCGCGCCCCGGCAGGTCGGCGGTCGCAGGATCTACATGCACGTGCAGGATCGTCCGTCGTGCGGCACCACTCCCGGCACGCATCATCAGCAGCGCGCCGATGCTGTCGAGCGTACTCTCCGAGCCGAAGTGGAAGTGCAGAATGTCCGGGCGCTCGTGGCGTACCTGCCTCGCCAACTCGGTGGTGAGCGCCAGGCGGCGCAGCACCCGCCCCGGCGTCGGCACCTTTCGGCCGGCGATCTCCGGCCGCCCACCGCGGAAGACGTTGAACGCGCGCTGCTCGAAGCCCGCCAGCGCCGGACAACGCAAGATCATCTGCAGCGCCGCCGCCACACCGCCGAGCGACGGCGGCAGCGGGCCGACGTGCAGGACACGCGGCCGGTGGTCAGTGGTCATGCAGAGGCAGACAACAGACAACAGACGCGTAGACAACAGACATGTAGAGGACAGACGCGCAGATGAGAGAGATGCCGCGGCATGTTGCTGGCAGTCCGTCGTCGGTTGTCTGATGTCTGTTGTCTGCGGTCACTTGCCCTCCCGATTGACGCCGAGCCACACCCAATCGTTCGGCGAGTTGCGCCAGCGCCGGAACGCCGCCTGCACCGGCGCCGGCAGCGCGCGCAGCGTCCGGTAGCGCCAGTAACCCAAGCGCGGCTTCAGCAAGTAGCGCCCGCCGTAGCGCGCACGCACGGCAAGCGACTCCTGCCAGTGCCGCTCCGTAAGCGCCGACGTCTTGGCGGTCGCATGCAAACGCACGCGCGCCAACGGCTGCGGAACGTAGACCGCCGCGGCAACACGCGCCAGGCGCAAGAGCAGATCGTAATCCATCGACAGGTGCAGGCCCGGATCAATCAAGCCGACCTGGCGCACGATCGCGGAACGGTAGAACGAGGCCGCCTGCGCCACGTATTGGATCTGCCCATCACGCAGCAGCTTGCGAAAGTCGGTCGGTGCCCCATGACCAGCGCCCTGCTCCGCGCCCGCTGCGTCGATCCAGATCCAGTCGCCATGCACGATGCCGGCGCCGGGGTGCGCCTGGAACGCGGCGACCACGGCGCGCACCGCACCAGGCAGCAGCACGTCATCCGAGTTCAGGTAGGCCCACACCTGTCCGCTAGCACGGCGCCAGCCCTTGTTGATGGCGTCCGACTGTCCCGCATCACGCTCGCTGCACCACCACGCCAGCCGATCGGCATAGCGCCGGATGATGTCGGCGCTGCCGTCGGTCGAGCCGCCGTCGCAGATGATGTACTCGATGCGCGGGTACTCCTGCTCGAGTACCGAGCGGATGGTTTCCTCCAGGAACTGGGCTTGGTTGAAGGACGGGGTGACGATGGAGACGAGAGGCTGATTCATTGCGGATTTCGAATTTCGAATTGAGGATTTTTCTTCTTCCCCCTTTTTACCGAGGAGAGGGCAAGGGGGGGTCGAAGCCCGCGTGGACAACCTCCCCTGCCCCTCCTTGGTAAGGAGGGGATCATGATGGGGCGGGCCCGTTTCGCGGCTCGCTCACTATGCGATCCGCCTCACGGCCCAAGAACGCAGCGAACTGCCGGGCGCTTGCTGCCTGCAGATGTACGCCGTCGCGGGTCACGTAGTCGCGCGCGTCGGCGCGCGGCAACCAGGTGTGACGCGGCGGGGGAAACCGTGCGGCGAGCGCTTGGCGCGTCGCAATGCGCAGCGGTGAGTCGTCCAAGCCCGGGGCGATCGGTATTTCGAAGAAGGCAACGTGCACGCCGCGCGCCTGCACCCGCTGCACGACACCGCCTAACCGATCGAGCGCGGCCGCCAGCATCTGTGGCGGCGGCACCTGCTGCTGCGCCTGCCGCTGCATCGCGAACAGTTCATCGTAGACGTGCGGCGGCAGTGGTGGCTCTGCGCCGTCCCGCATCAGGTTGAAACGCTCGCGCAGGAGGCGGGTGGCGATGCTCACGGGTTGATAGGCATCGCCGAGCACCGGGAACAAGGCTCGCAAGCGGAAGGTGATCGGCTGAAACACACTGCGCAGCACGGTCTGATCCGCCTCGCGGAACAATGTGTCGTTGGCCTCGACCAGGACCACCTGCGGGGCCGGGGTCGTACGCAAGACGATCTCCAGACCGGTCAGTGCTCCACCACCCGCCATCGCCAGGTTGTAGCAGCCGGCCGGCAACGCGTCGGCGGGGAGACGTGCCGCCATCGACGACCCGGCAATCACCACCGCATACCCACCGGCGTGCTGCACGTACCACTGCGCGCGCATCTGGTTGTCCTGCCACTGATCCTGCGCTTCGCCGCCGGCGGGAAGGAGACGCAGCACGGCCGCCGCATAGAGACACAAGAACACCAGCGCAACCCCGACCGTCTCTGCAACGAACCTCCCTTTAGGACGACACCGACCCATACGGACCAGACACCGCACTTGTCAGTTCGACCCCATCCTGGGTCCGATCACTCCATTGGACAAGGCATGACTGAACCTTGCAAACCCTCCAGCAATCCCCTTCGCAGGGTCGCGCAGTGCAACCGCTTGCAGCTTCATGGGATCCGGAGGCACACAAGGCAACGTCGCTCCCCAACATACGGCGCCTTTTGGGACCAAATATCTGATGCTGTTTACCGTGTAGTCCTCTGCATCAAGACCTGAAACCGTCGAGGACCCGTCGGGCCTGGTGTTCATCTGGAAATTGAGGACGACGGGGGGAATCGCCATTCTCGCCAGGTAGTTGGTGTCGGCAGAGAGCGTCCCCTTTTTCACGGCAACGTCGATTGCTGCGTCCACACGTGAAAAGAACTTGCTTCGTGCGTACGCAGCGAACGGTACCAAGAGCCCCGAGGCCACAAGCAGGCTTGCGGCCACGGCTTCCTTGGAGGCAATGTGACGTCGGGACATCAAGCCAAAGTCACGCGCCCACCTTTCGCACGGGAGTCCGACGCAGACGCCAGCGAGAACACTGACGTACCCCAGGCCAAAGCGCCACGTGGGCGCAAGAAGCATCATGTAGACAACGCCTGCCGATCCAACCGCGAAGGGCCACCAATAGCCCTGGAAAAGCCCGTCAGCGATGCATCGGGGTGACGCCAGGCCTGCTGTCAGGCACATCAGCATCAAGAGGCTGACAGCCTTCTCTCGCAGCAGCCAGCCTGGAAGCCAGTTCCAACTGCTCGCGTCTACAGGAGTCGGCCCGGACCAGCGCGCCCAGTTTGTGATCACCTCGGATAGCCTCCGCACCTCCTCCGAGTCGAGGGACCAAGGCAGATCCAAGCGGATGATCGGACTCGGAAACAACGGGAACCCCGAGGTGACGGAATTCGATGCGAGCAGCGGTAACAGCAGCAGCACGCAAAATGACAGCGCCACCACGGATCGTCCCAAAAGCGGCTTCCGTGAGACATAGAAGCACAACGCAACGACAAGGAAGGGCAGAGCACTCAGCTTCATGGTTGCGGCGCCGGCGGCAAGCGCTAGCGGCACGAGTCTCGCGTCAACTAGCTTCCTCCTGTCCCGCAATCTGTTTCGTTCGTTCTTCACAATGACTACCATCGACCACGCTCCCAGAATCACCAACATGGTCACCGGCAGATCCGGTGTCGGTGAAACCAAGTACTGGTCCACAACAATCATCGGGAGCGCGGCCAGCAGCGCCGTCGCCGCAAACCAGTCCTCAGAGTTCGCACTGCCCTTCGGTCCACTGCACCGGGCAAGACAGAAAGCCAAGTGCAAACCCGCCAGCAGAAAAGCCAGTCCACCCGGAAGCGTGAAGACCCGGTCTTGCAAAGGACCTGCGCTCCACGGCGCCGCAAGTGAGAACCAGGATGAGGAGAAACCAAATCTCGAATGAATCAAAGCCAGTCCCGGAACGACACCGTACTGGGCGAGCCAGCGGATCGCACCGATATGGTAGAGGCCCGCATCCCCATGGGTTATGAAACGCACCTCCACGGCCGACACCCCGAGCATGAACCCGAGCAGTCCAAGAGCGACCTTTGCTGGTGCCGCTCTTCGCAGGCCCGGTACAATCGCCCGCCTTCCAGACGACACTGACAGGCAGACGAGACCGCCGGCCACTGCAGCAGCGGCAATCGGGGACAGCGGCACGATGAGCGCTGTGGCCGAAAGAGCAACGCACAGGAACACAACGCCCAACCACGATGATACAACCAGGCGATCTCCCGGCTCTTGGAAGCTGCGATCTCCGACGATGTGCAGGAACCCCGCCCCCACCACGAAGGACACCGCTAACAGCAGCAGCCACGCAATTGCTAGAAACAGCATGCCGATTCTCTGAAAACGGGGGAGGAACCCGGCGAACGCTTTCACCCCACAACCTTCAGAACTGGAAGTAGATGAACGCCCCGGGCGCACCGCTGCTGACGCAGATGAGAAACAGTAGCAGGCCGAACACCGCCGCATCGGCGCGGCGCAGCGCGCGCCAGCGGGGCCGGTCACGCAGCACATAGGCTAGGTGGTAACCGATGACCGGCAACGAGTAGACGAATATGGTGAACACGATCTTCTTCTGCATCGGCAGTTGCGTCTGGTCGCGCAGCGAACGCAGGAACTCGATGACGTCGCCGAAGTTCGGCAGCTTGAAGAGCAGCCACGCCATGGTCACGAAGGTGAACACCGCGGCGGCCTTCAGCACGCGCAACGGGAGCGCGTCGGTGGCCCAGCGGATGCGGTTGCCGAGGAAGCGTTCAACCGCCAACGCCACACCGTGCCAGCCGCCCCACACCGCGTAACTCCAGGCCGCGCCGTGCCACAGGCCGCCGAGCAGCATCACCGCCATGAGGTTGGCGTACGTGCGTGACGGGCTGCGCCGGTTGCCGCCGATCGGGATGTACAGGTATTCCCGCAACCACGTCGACAGCGAGATGTGCCAACGGCGCCAGAACTCGGAGAAGGATTGCGCGATGTACGGAAATTCGAAATTCACCGGCAGCCGATAGCCGAACAGCGCGCCGATGCCGATGGCGATCAGCGAGTAGCCGGCGAAATCGGCGAAGATCTGCATCGAGTAACCGAACAGCATGACCAGCAGCGTCAGCGACGAAAACGAGCGGAAGTACGGATAGGCGATCCAGAAGGTCTGATCCTTGAGATGGTCGGCGACCACCATCTTGAAAAAGTAGCCGAGGATCAGGTGGCGGCAGGCGAACTCCCAATCGACGTCGCGCAGCCGCTTCGCCGCGATCTGCGGCAGGAATTCGTGCGCTTTGACGATGGGCCCGGAAACCAACTGCGGAAAGAACGCCTTGAACACCGCGATGTCGAGCAGGTGGCGGCGGAACTGCGGGTGCACCTCGACAATGGTCGTCGCAGCGCGGCGGTTGCGATAGGCGTCGACCACCAGGCTGATGCCTTGGAAGGTGAAGAAGGAGATGCCGATCGGCAGCGGGATGCCCGTGAGGAACGCCCCGACCGGATCGCCGGCGCCGCGCACGCCGGCCACCGTCCGATACAGCAACGCGCTGTACTTGAAGAACACCAGCAACCCCAGGTTGGCGATCACGCCCGTGGCCGCCCAGAACAGCCGGCGCGCCGGCCGGCCGTGGACGACGAGGTAGCTGCTGATCGCGTTGATCAGGATCGAACCGATCAGCAGCAAGACCAGCGGCGGATTCTGATAGCCGTAGAAGATCAAGCTGGCCCCGAGCAACACGAGCAGCTGGTACGGGCGCCGCGGGACCGTGTAGTAGAGCACCAGCGTCACCAGCGCCAGTGCGACGAACTCCCAGCTATTGAAGAGCATATCGGACTTCTTGTGTACTCCCGTTCCTTGGGAAGGAGGCGGCAAAGGGGGAGGTTGCACGCTTGAGACAACCTCCCTGGCCCCGCCTTGGTAGGGAGGGGGACTCTGAATCAGCCCTGGCCGCTCACATCTTCCGCGCCAGCACGAACGGGTGCGGGTCGCGATTGCTGCGCGGCGCGATGATGCGCACCTCCACGCCGGTGAGGCCGCAGCCCGGCAGCGTGGTGTACAAGTACGGCAGCGGATAGCTCGTCCGCCGCATGATCGGGCGCGCTTTGCCGCGGGCAATCAGTGGGCGCAGCAGCGTGGCTTTGGTCTGTGCCACTGCGGTGCGCAGGCGGTACAGGAGGTCAAACACAGCCGGTATCGCTGGCCAGTTGTGGACCGGCAGGTGAATCATCAGGCTGCCGCCGGGTGCCAGCACGCGCGCCACCTCGGCGAAGTAGGCGGAGGCGTGTGCCAGGGAATCGAAATGCTGGAAGACATGCGTCGAGAACACCGCGGTGACCGCGCCGTCAGGCACGGGCAACCGGGCGCCGTCGCTGAGGTGGAAGGTCACAGATGCACCGGTGATGCGCGCCCTGGCATAGGCCAGCATCCCTTCCGACACGTCCACCGCATGCGTCTGTTTGAAATCCTTGGCGAGGTGCATGGTGATGCGGCCGGCGCCACAGCCGATCTCCAAACACACGGCGCGGTCCAGCCCGTAGTGCTCCCAGTGGTGGCGGAAGTCCTGCCAGTCGGAGTGCCCCAGTTCATAGAACTCGGCGTCGGTCCACGGCGCGCCGCCATCGCGGGCCTTGCCTTCCCACGCGGCGACGCCAAAGAGCGGGTCGATTTCTCCCCAGCGTTGCCACTCGACGTTCGACGGAACCTCAGTCATGGCTAGCTTTCGGAATATGGGATCTGGAGACCGGCGAGACGGGCGATTGACTCCTACGAGACGTGCTTGGCGTGGTCACACAACGCGTTCGCTCAGACAGACAAGGTAACGACGAGTGAGAATGCCGGGCGCGATACGAAGAAGGGTGCGCGCATCGCGGACGAACTTCGGCCAGCGCGACGACGCGTCTCTGATCCCACGCGGGACTCGGCCGTTGTGCGCGATCTCCGAAAGGGCCTCGATGTAGGGCGCACAAATGCCCTGCCGGACCGCCTTCGATAGCCGCACGCCGTAACGGGCAAGATTGGGATCGTACAGCCACGGCGTAAGTTGCTTGAATCCCTGAAAGTGAAAAAAGAGGAGGGGTTGCTCGTCAACCCACACCCGATCACCGTCGGAGTGAACAGCGTAGTTGGCAAGGTTCCAAGGGGCGAGGTTCGCGCCCTTGTGCTTGAGAACCGTTACTCCCTTGAAGCGCTCGGGCCATGCATCGAGGTACTTCTGATCAGCGTAGCGGCCATCTTCATACCGGTCGTAACACCACTCGATGCAGCGATCGCGCCACCAGTTGAGGCAACTGAGGCCGTCAGTGTCCCGCCGGAAGGACAACCACCCGACGTTGTAGATTCCGTTCCGTTCGCAATAGCGTAGCCGTGGCGGGAACCGGTGCTCAATGATCGCGATCGACCGCTCCCCGAGCTCGTCATACAGTGAAGCTGGGTCGGCGAAGAAGAACAGATCGGCGTCCAGATACGTCAAGAGCCCAATGTCCGGGCACTGGCGAAAGACAAACAGCGGGAGCGATGGCGTGCACGTGAAGTAATACTCGACGGTCGTGCGGTTCAGCTTTGCCTGACGGAGCGCTTCATCGTTCCGCTCGAAATCTTCCAGTCGAATCAAGTGCAGCTCTGGTAACTGGAGGTTGGCAAGGACGCTATGAGACGTGCCGTCCAAGCAGAGAATCCAGAGCTGAAAGTCGCGGCAGTGACGTTTGAGGGAGCGATAGAGCGCCAGCCCTCTGGGCAGGTAGTATTGATCGAAATAGGTGCAGAAGTAGCGGATCATGACCCCGCCTCGTGCCTTCGCGCCCAGTCCACCATGGCCGCGGTAACGTGCTGCACTTGTTCATCATGAATTGCCGGGTGCATCGGCAGACTGAGAATCTCGCGACAAATCTGTTGAGTGACCACCAGCCCTTCGTCGGGCACAACCACGCGTCCCTCGTAAGCAGGCTGCAGGTGGACGGGCACGGCGTAGTGAATGAGCGTGGCAATGCCCTGCGTCTGTAGGAAGGTGCGTAGCTGATCGCGATGGGGGTTCCGGACGACGTACTGGTGATACACGT
This sequence comes from Candidatus Margulisiibacteriota bacterium, assembly GCA_035541735.1. Classification (GTDB taxonomy): domain Bacteria; phylum Desulfobacterota; class Binatia; order HRBIN30; family HRBIN30; genus DATKMS01. Next base: position 6,076 of record DATKMS010000221.1, on the reverse strand, counting down.
GGCTCATGCCTGGCCGGACCGTCGGACAAACGATCCGCGTCCCGCCAAGCGCGGAAGTGTAGATGTTCGCAATTCCCTGACGGCGCGCATTTTCTCCATCCAGATAGCGGAGCTTGACGCGCAAAATCGCGGCCTGCAGCTCGTCCAGACGGCTGTTCAACCCAGGCAGGTGGCTGACATACCGCTCCCGCCATCCGTACTGACGCAGCAGTCGAAGCTGTTGGTCCAAGTCCGGATCATCGGTCACAACCGCACCACCATCCCCCAATCCGCCAAGGTTCTTCGTCGGATAAAAGCTGAAGGCCGCGAGGTGTCCCCACGCGCCGGTTCTTTGCGCACCTATGCTGGCACCGTGTGACTGGGCGCAGTCCTCGATGACCCGAAGACCAAAGCGGCGCGCGAGGGGCATGATCGCATCCATATCCGCGGGATGCCCATAGAGATGAACGGGGATGATCGCCTTCAGGCGCGGTGGCGCCGCAGTGTGTACGCTACCCGAGCACGATTCGATGGCCCGCTCCAGACACACAGGGTCTATCGTGAAACTCGTGCGATCAATATCCACCAAGATCGGTGTCGCGCCGGCGAGTTCGATAGCAGCTATAGTCGCGACAGCGGTGTGCGATACCGTCGCTACGGCATCGCCGCGCCCGATGCCGCAGGCACGCAACGCGAGGTACAATGCATCTGTCCCGCTCGCGACGCCAACAGCGTGCCGCACCCCTACATACGCGGCAAATTCCTCTTCGAAGGCGGCAACCTGTTCACCAAGAATGTACGACCCGCCGTTGAGCACGCGATGAACGGCCGCGTCAATCTCGTCCTTGTGTGCACGGTAGTTTGCTCCGGGGTCCGCCGGAAGCAGCGTGGAGTTTGCCGCCATGAAATTATTCGTTCAGAGATAACGTGGCAAGTGCTGCCGATAATACGCCACTGTGAGGGCCAGCGCCTTGCCCAACGGCACCGTGGGCTGCCAGCCCAGTGCGGAACGAATGCTGCTGAAGTCGGCGTAGTAGTCGCCAATATCTATACGCTTGCGGTCCGCTGGGTAGTCGCGGACCCGATAGTCGCCGCTTCCGTTGGCCCTGATGAGCATCTCGGCAAGCTCTTTGAGCGCCACCCGCGTCTCGCCCCCGAGGTTGAAGACGCGCCCATTGACGTCGTCGTTCGCCGCCGCCAACAAAAACGCCTCCACCGTGTCGTCGACGTAGCTGAAATCGCGCAACTGCTGGCCGTCCCACACCTCAAAGGGCTTACCCTCAACAACGGCGCGAACCCAAACGCCCACGAAGGTCTGGCGCGCATCCTTCACGCGCATGCGCGGTCCAATGGTATTCGTCAAACGCAGGGCACAGGATCGAATCCCGTGCACGTTGTTGTAGAGGATGTGGTACCACTCACCAGCCATCTTGTTGATACCGTTGACGTCGACGGGGCGCAGCAAATGCTTCTCGTCGACCGGAAGGTATTCGGGTTTCCCGTAGATTTGCCGGGTGCTGGCAAAAACCACCTTGATCCCAGGGTTGTACTTGCGACACACCTCCAGCATAGAGAGCTGCGCACGGCAGTTGATGTCGAGATCCACGAAGGGATTCTCCATGGAGTCCATGTGGCTCGTCTGGCCCGCCAAGTTGAACAGGTAGTCTTGTCCTTGAACGAGGCACCGCATGCTATGCTCATCGCGCACGTCGGAGATGTTGACTCGCACTTGCCCTTCGATCGAAGAAATGTTGAACGGGTTGCCCCCATATTCTGGGATCAGACTATCCACTAGCGTGACGCGGGCGCCCAGACCCACCAGTCGGATAGCAAGGTTGGACCCAAGGAAGCCAAGTCCACCGGTGATCAAGACATTCCGGTTCCTGAACTGCTCGTGCATCGGCACAATCATTACCGAATCCGGCCGAACCTCGAATTACTCAACGCGCGCGGAAGAGGAAGCCTCGATACTCGCATTGGCCCGGCGCACGATGGATGGTGGGCCGCTCTCCTGTGATGAACTCCCGCACAAGGACCAGATCATTTTCGACGGCAGCATTGAGAAACTCTGACCGACTCAGACACCACCCCAGGTATTCCGTGTCGTATCCGTACTGATACGGTCGTTGCACGAAAACAAACGAGGGGCAGGCAACAACAACAGGCAGCCGGGTGACCAGGAGATATCCCGCGGTGACCCGCTGCAGCTGCTTCAGCAACCCCAACCAATCCTCCATGTAGTGCAAGGACGCGCTCGCCAGCACAAAGTCATAGCTGCGCGTGAGACAAGCATCGTCCGCATAGAAGTGCGCCTGAGGAAACAACGATTGGCCGTGCTGAGCGAGTATCGGCAGGTCTCTGCAGTGGTACTCGATTTCCAAGTCCGGCACGAGCGTCGTGCTCATGAGGTAGTAGTGTCCAATGCCGCCACCCCAATCCAGCATCGCTATCCTTCGCTTGCAGCGCGCCGCGAGTGCGAGGGCGTAGGCGTAGACCATCATCGAGTTGTGAAAGACCAGGTCGGTTTGCTCAGAGCTCGGCGACTCGGGCGAAGCCGCAAACGGCCCGGGTCCTTGTAGGCGCTGCACAAAGGCGGGCCATTTTCGCTTGTAGGTGTCAAGTACGGAGCGAACATTCCAACCCCGGGCTTCCGGCTTGGTGAGCGTACCCCGCCAGCCTGCAGGCACATATTCCCACTCAACGCCACGTCTCCGCCACCTGCCCCTCAGGCTCTTCCCCAATTCGAGGAGCAACGGGGGCGTCACCAGCTTGATGATGCTCTTGATCGTCATGTTGCGCGCACCCAAGTCACGGTTGCTGGCGTTGGCCAAATCCGCAGCGGAGGATCCGCCGCACAGCGTGCCGGCTTCCCCTTACGAGGCGACGCAGCGCACCCGGTCTACCACCATATGCCGTTCTCCAGAGCTGGCCACAGCGTGGATTCTCCGTGGTCGGCCAGGCGCGTGGCATAGGGGGGCACGGGCGAAGCGGTGGATGCGCCCACATCGTTCCATCCGAGGCATTTGTAGCCATTGCATCGAACCCAATGTGCTCGACCATGCTCCAGGGCGGACGCAGGCACAGGCCACCCCGCAACATGTGCAGGTAGAGCCAGCGCACCGCCCAGATGTTTCGTCGAGATTCCTCCCGAGCCATCTCCGGAAGGTCGGCACCGTAGCGGTGGATGTCGATGCCGTTCCGCCGACAGTCCATCATCAGCGTAAGCGCATCCCTCTCCATACCCTCCCAGGCTCGCCGCCAGGTCCCCCACACCCAACATTCTGCGCGCCCGTCCAGGTAGGGTTCCGTGGTCACATCGTCCGGAGTCACCCGGGGATGCGTCCACCCGGTCACGCTCATGACGCGATCGTCATCTCGATAATGTGCGAGCGCGGCGCACAGATACTCGTACGTTCCATGCACACACGCGAGGTCGTCCTCGAAGACGATGACCGCTTCGTGCTTGCGCAGCACGTCGCTGACCCCTGCCAAGACGGACCGCCCCAAACCCAGATTTTCGTTCCGCTGGCACGCAATCACGTCACACCAGTCTATCGCCCGCAGCAGCTTCCGAACCGCCGACACGGCGCCTTCGTGTTGTTTCAGACGCGGACCGTCGCTGAAGGCGTAGATCAACGGCACCGCGTTTTCCCGCAAGCCTTCGAGGACCTGCGTCAAGTGATCGGGCCGGTTGTAGGCGAAGAGCGCGACTGGAATATCCGGGCACATGGTCCACCGGGGGAAGAGCTCGTGTTCCTCATGGCTTGGGTATGTACGCCTCTTGCTCTGGCCGTACGTAGATGTCGGTTCGCCATTGATAGGCATTTACTGGGCCAGCGCCGGAGAACACGTGCTTCTCGTACCTCTGCAGGTATTGCGCGGTCCTCGTCGTGTAGTAGCTCCTGTCGGCGTTGTCCAATATCAGGATTCCACCTGGTGCGACCTTGCTCGAACTGTGCGCTAGGCACGACGGACGCGCACGCCCGTCTACCATCACCACATCAAAGTAGCCGTCGGGAAATGGATCGATCTGAGAGACGTACGTGCGGAAATCATACCCCGCGAATTCTTCCCCGCCTGACCGGTAGCACCGTGGGTCCGCTGGATCAGCGGGACCTGAATCCCTCTGCCCAAGGGCTTCGGGCTCCACCAAGCGATAGTCAACATGGGGGCTGCCCATCAACCGGCAGCGCACGACTTCAAACCAGGCGGCGTCGTGCTCAATCGACACCAGAAACGCTGCCTTGTCGCGCCAGAAGAGGGTCGACCCGCCGCTGCCATACTCAAATGCCCTGACATCGCGCCGGCTCTCCAGCCATCGGCCGAGGAACTCAATCGCGTCAAAGCAAATCCAGGGAGAGGGCTGGTCAAGCAGATAGTTGCGGCGCAGGGATCGTACCCACTTGAGTGCATGCCGCCGCTGACCAGGGCGAGCAAGCATTGAAGCGAGATATCGCAGCGTAGTGGCCCAAGCCCGAGCGTCCCGCATCCCAATACTCCCCGGCTTGCGCCTTCTTCATTCCACGTGGCTGCTCCAGTCATGGGGCACGAAGATCGTACCCTGCGAGCGGTCTGCGATGGATCCGGTTCCGAAGAAGTCTCCATCCTCGACGGTGATCTGAAAGGCAGACTGCAGCCAGTCGACGATGATGCCGTTGAGTTCGCAGAACAGCGCGCAGGTGTATACGCCCGAGCGAAGGTTGAACTTTGGCCACGCGCATTCAAACCAGCCTGACCTCCCCACCGGCATGCGCAACCGTCCCGCGTCCTTGGCGTTGAGGTTGGTCAGCAGGACCCCCTGGAAGCTGTAGACATTGAACGCAATGTTGACCGCGGCATCCTCGAAGTCCGCAGCGGACTCGTAGTGGAAGCGTATCTTGATGTCCTGCCCGGAGAGAGCGGTTTCTAGTTGCTTGCCCTCTGAGTCGCAGATGCTCACCTTGGTGAACCGCAGGGTCTGCGTACCGCGCCGGTCCACGCGCGCCGTCAGGTCCGTCGCCTGGGTGGGCCGTGCGCCGTTGGCGAGATAGAGATTGATCGCCTGATCGACATTGCCCATGAACGCCATGCGGCCGCCGTCAAGGATGAGGCCCTCGCTGCATAGGTTCTGGATAGCCGCCATGTTGTGACTGACAAACAGCACGGTGCGCCCTGCTTTCGCTACATCGCTCATGCGGCCGATGCACTTTCGCTGAAAGCTGGAATCGCCCACGGCCAACACCTCATCAACGAGGAGGATCTCAGGTTCCAAGTGCGCCGCAACCGTGAACGCCAGGCGCATGTACATTCCACTCGAGTAGTGCTTCACGGGAGTGTCGATGAAACGCTCGACCTCAGCAAAAGCTACCATCTGGTCAAAGCGACGGGCAATTTCACCGCGCTTCATGCCCAGGATCGCCCCACTGAGGTAGATGTTCTCTCGACCGGTAAGCTCTGGGTGGAAGCCTGTGCCCACCTCGAGGAGCGAGCCGACGCGCCCGTGTATTTCCACACGACCAGTGCTCGGCTCGGTGATGCGTGACAGGACCTTCAGCAGCGTGCTCTTCCCAGCCCCGTTGCGGCCGATGATGCCGACAACCTCGCCCGATTTGATTTCGAAGGAAAGGTCAGCGAGCGCCCAGAGCTCCTCCGACCGCGAATTCCGAATCGCCGATTGCGCATTGGAAAGAAGCCCGGGGAAGGCACGTACCGTGTCGACGATCGACTCACGCAGGCTCTTGTAGCGCGGCTGCGCGCTTCCAATACGATACTTCTTGCCGAGGTTATCGACGCGGATGACGACGTCAGCCATGGCCAATTTGCGAATTTCGAACGGTGGATTGCGGCCTGCGAATTCTCACACTAGACGACGTCGGCAAACGTCTTCTCCATCCTGCGGAAGTAGAAGGCGCCGCCTACCAAGATCAGAACCGCTGCCAGCGACGAGACGGCAATCATCGGACCCGGCGCCGTGTTGGTGCCGAGCAACGCCCAGCGGAAACCTTCGACGACGCCGACCATCGGGTTGAGGCCGTAGAGCGTACGCCACGGCTCGTTGAGCAAACTGCTGGGATAAGCAATCGGCGTGGCGAACAGCCAGAACTGCGTGAGGAACGGG
>DATKMS010000220.1:0-7381 GCA_035541735.1 Candidatus Margulisiibacteriota bacterium | reverse complement strand
CATCGTGCACACGGCATCGCTGGCGGGGCTCGTGGGATTTCCGCCCGACCCGGTCTACGCTGCCACCAAGGCGGGGGTCGTCCTGTTCACTCATTCGTTGGGGGCGATGGCGGCCGAGGGCATCCGGGTCAATTGCGTGTGCCCCGGCGTGGTCAACACGCCCATGCTGCAGCGGGCGCAGGGAGACGAACGGCCGGCATGGCTGGGAACCGCGCCGCTGCTCGAACCAGAGGACATCGCCGACGCTATCGTGCAACTGATCGCGGACGATACCCTCGCGGGCCGCGTGTTGCGGGTTGCGCGCGGGCTCCGTGACTTCGTGCCGCGTTCAGCGTTCGAGGTGCCGCGGCCAACGCCGGCCTGAACAGCGTCCTGCATCCGTAGACCGACCGAAGCAGTTGGCAGCGCTGGGAGCCCAGGGACCAAGCGGCACAATGTCCGCAGACGCATCTGCTCCAACGCCGCGCCCGCGCGCGAGTGAAGCGTTGTTCACGCCGCGCTTCTGGCTCGCGTGCGCCATGCACTTCGCAGGGGGCATGGCGCTGTCGCTGTACATTCTCTTTCCGCTGTTCATCCGCCAACTCGGCGGCAGCAAGTTCAGTATGGGACTCTACGCTGGCGTCACCGGCGCCGCGGCCGTCGCCGCCCGCCTGCCGGTCGGACATCTCCTCGACACCCAGGGACGGCGCGGCGTTCTCGCGCTGGCCGGGCTGCTGCACGTTGCGGCTTGGCTCGGCTTTCTGACCGTTGGGACGCTCGGCCCCCGTCTGCTGTTTCTCGTAGTCATGTATGGTGTGGCCAGCGGTTCCTTGTTTGCCTCGTACTTCACGTATGCCAGCGACATCGTGCCGGTAAGCCGGCGCTCCGAAGGCATCGCCATGTTTGGTATCTGGGGCATGCTCCCCAACGGCCTCGGCCCGTGGCTCGGCGAGATGCTGATCGGCCACGGCGGCTTTCGCGTCTATTTCACCGTCGCTGCCGTCTTCGCCTTCGTGTCATTGTGCATCAGCCAACTGCTGCCCGAGACCGCGCTTCCCGCGCCCACCCCGCACCGCGACGCAGGTTCGCAGCATTCCGGCGTTCCGTGGCGGGAACTCCTGTTTCTGCTGTCGACCACGTTCATGTTCGGAGCAGCCGTCAACAGCATCTACACCTTCTTCGCTCCGTTTGCGCACGCCCACGGCCGCGGCAGCGTCGGTGGCTTCTTCATGAGCTATGCGCTCACTGCCGTGGCGGTGCGTGTGCTCACCGGACGACTGCCGGATCGGCTTGGGTTGCGCCGTGTTCTGATTCCCTCGTTGTTGCTCTATGCCGCTGGGACGCTGTGCTTGCCGCACGTCGAGCAGTCCCTCGCCCTCATCGTGGTGGGGATGATGTGCGGCGCCGGTCACGGGTACGCCTTTCCGATCCTCAACGTGCTCACGATGCAGCAGGTGACACCGGCGCAGCGCGGCCGCGCCGTAAGTTGGTTCACCGCGATGTTCGATCTTGGCAATACCTTGGCCAACCCTCTGCTCGGTGCACTCGCCGAGTGGGCTGGATATGTGGCGATGTTCAGCGCCTCGGGCACCGGCATTCTGCTAGCCGCTCTCAACGTCTGGCGCCGGCCGCCGGCCGAGCCCGAGTGACACACGCAAGCTTTACGAGGGTGCAAAATACGCGGAGACGACGCCGAGAGCCAGATAGACCAGGAAGCCGAGGATCGAGACCGCCAGGGCACGCCGAGCGGTGAGGCCAAAGGTGGCTTGCACGGCGCGCACCGTCGTCGCTACGAGCCACGCCACGACAGCGTAGCGGACGAGAGGCCCGATCACCGGCAGCCTTCCGAGGATCAAGAACACACCCGGCGCATTCGCAAAGCCCAAGGCGCGCAGCAGTGATCTTTCCGGCCGCCGCTGCCCAACGAAGCCGGCGATCACCCGGATCACCGCCGCCCACAGCAGCCATCCAAGCAGCGCTGCGCCAACTCCGGCGACAATTCCGGCGCTTCCGAGCTGGCGAACAAGGGCGAGCCCGTTCGATACCCCGGCCAGGAGGACGATCCTGAACGCCTGACCGGAGGCTGCCGCGTCTGCACTGACGTCCTCATAGAGCTGCAAGTCGAGCCGCAGCGCCGCCACCAAGCGTTGAACCAAACTAGATCCAGACATGTGTTGAGCGCCTTAGACTCCGCAGCGGATCATGACAAGGTGAAACTTTGGATGGAAAAGGGTCCTTCCGGGCGGACATCTGCTGTCTGAGCTCGTCGGTGAGCATCGGGTGGGTTCTTCAACACGATGCCGAGCCTGCCGCTCCATGCGCGAAGGCGGCAATGGCATCGATCAGGCCGGCGGCAGCGAAGACGTCGTTGTGGTGCGCGCCCTTGGCACGGAAGAAGCGCTTTGGCTGCGCCGCGGCGTTGAAGAGCTGCTTGCCGAGAGCAAAGGGCACGATCTCATCACGGTCGCCATGCGCCACGAAGATGGGGACGGACAGCTTGGCGACGTGGGCGAGCGAGTTGAAGCGGCCGCCGCTGAGCAGCCCCAGCGCCCCAAAGTGCGCCCGCGCAACATCGCGCATGGTCGTGAAGGTGGAGACCACCGCCACCCCGGCACAGGGGCGCGTGCGCGCCAGCTGGACGGACACCGCACCTCCCAGCGACTCGCCGAACGCAACGATGCGTTGCGGCGGCGTGCCGCGGCGCCGCTCGCTGTCGTAGACTGCCTGTGCATCCAGGTAGACACCTGCTTCCGTGGGCGAGCCCTCACTCTTGCCGTAACCGCGATAGTCATAGGCCAACACGTTGAGGCCGTGTGCGGCCAGGGCCAGCAGCACGTCGGCGCGGCCGGCAATGTTGCCGCCGTTGCCGTGCGACCAGAGGAGCGTCGGCGCCGCCCCGGCGTCGCCAGCGTACCACGCGTGCAAGCGCACGCCGTCGGCGGTGCGCATCCAGCGCTCCTCGACACCGCGCGGCGGCAGCGGCACGTCACGGTCCGGTTGGAAGATCAGACGCTCGATGAGCATCGTCTCACCGGATCAGCCCGGTCAGTTTCAAGTTGTTTGCCGAGAACGCCATTGCCGATGCCGCGCGTGGTTCCCAGAGAATGACTCGAACCGATCACTGCTGCTACGGCCCCTTCGTCTGGATCGACATGAGATACGCGACGATCGCATTGATGCGGTCGCGTACTGCCTTCTCTCGCTGTGGGCCCTCGCCCGGGATATCATTGAATCGTTCACCCCACACTGGCATGTCGCGCTCTCCGTGGGCGGTCACCAGCCTGCGGCCGTCAATCGTCCGGACGAGGCGGTCGACGAGCAGCGACGTGTCGTGGCCCTCACTGAGATGTCTGAGATCGGTCGGCGGCTGCGCCAGCGCCGGCGCAACGAAGCCGTGTCCGTCGGCGTTGCTGCCGTGACACGAGGCGCAGTAGCGCATATACGCGGTGCGCCCCTCCGTGATCTCATCAGCGAATGCCCCCCGGCAAAGGGCGCTGGCGGCACCCAGCACAAGCAGCACGCCGACAATGCAAGTCCGTGCTCCGAGCATTGATCTTCTCCTCCCTGTGGCAGCAGCGGCGCCGGCGACACCGGTCGACTGCAGGGCGCCGTGTCGAGAGGCACCCCCAGACACGACGGCCCGCAATGGCACTGCAGGTTTCATGGCTCGCCTTCGAATGCGTCTTCGGGTCATTCTCTCGTGTGCACCTCGGCTCATGTTCTAGGAAAATCCGCTGAGCCGTACCACCCGCTCGGGGCGGGCGGGCAGCCGTTCTGTTACACTGCGGGCATGTCTGTGTGGCGCATGTTACTCGCAGTGGCGTGTCTGGCGGCCTGCGAAACCGGCCGGGTCGCCCCGGCAAACAGCTCCGACGGCCAGGCCGCGGCCCGGGCACGCATGGTACAGGAACAACTCGTGGCGCGCGGCATACATGACCCGCATGTGCTTGCAGCGATGGGCAAAGTCCCGCGTCACGAGTTCGTCTCCGAGCGCTACCAAGCGCACGCGTACGACGACTATCCGCTACCCATCGGCGCGCAGCAGACCATTTCGCAGCCCTACGTCGTCGCCTACATGACGGAGCAGCTGCAGCTGACGGGCGACGAGCGCGTGCTGGAGGTTGGCACGGGATCCGGGTACCAGGCCGCCGTGCTGGCGGAGATCTGCCGCGAAGTGTACACGATCGAGATCATCGACGCCCTGGCAGCGCGGGCGCGCGCGACGCTCGAGCGCTTGGGGTACCGCACGGTCCACGTCCGCGCCGGAGACGGCTACCAGGGGTGGCCGGAGGTTGCCCCATTCGACGCCATCATCGTCACCGCCGCACCGGATCACGTACCGCAGCCGCTGATCGACCAATTGAAGGTCGGCGGCCGCATGATCGTACCGGTCGGCGAAGTCAACCAGTCACTCGTGCGCCTCACCAAGACCGCCGACGGCGTGCGTGAGGAACGCCTGCTCCCGGTGCGCTTCGTCCCCATGACCGGCGCGGCGCAAACCCCGCGCCACTGAATGAGGCAGAAGAAATTGAGGATGCACATAAAGCCCCATCCTGGTCAGCGAGGCTAGGACGTTCGCGCTCGACATGATACACGTTCCGACACCATGGACCTGCTGTCGATCTACCAATGGCTGTACGAGAAGACGGATGGTCGGTTTACCTGGTTGGCTGGTCTCCCGGTCCTGCTGTTACGCACGGTCGGCGCGCAGAGCGGCATCGAGCGGACCGCAGCGCTGGTGTATTTGAAGGACGGCAACGACTTGGTGGTGGTGGCGTCCAGCGGCGGCAGCGACACGCACCCGGGGTGGTACTTCAATGTCAAGAAGACCCCCGAGGTCGGTGTACAGATCGGTCGACAGCGGACCCGGATGCGCGCACATATTGCCGATGCGCAGGAACGGGCGCGGCTATGGCCGCTGGTGAACCAGAACAACAGCAACCGGTACAACGCCTATCAGGCGAAGACCAAGCGGCAGATCCCGATCGTTGTGCTGTCGCCGATCTGAGAGCACGCGCTGCACGTGAGCCCTGGTTCCGGCAGCCGGCAGGCCTCCTCTCAAAAGACACAGCCGTACTCGCGCACAGCGCGCAGCGGGACTTCACTTCTTACAGGTCGCCACCGCTGACTTGCCGACGTGACGGCACGTTGTGATCCGGTCGCGCCGGTCGACTCCTGCCAACGAGAACGTCACATCGACCGCGTCCGAGGTGAGGGGTCCGAAGAAGGCGCAGTGGTTGGCCGAGATCGTCACCTCGAACACGTTGGTGGACGCTTTGCGCCGCAACCGCAGGGACTCGCCGTGCTCGCCCACGCACACGTATCGCCTCGGGCTGACCGCCCCGCAGCGTGCCGAGTCGAACCACATGATCTCGGGGCTGCTCAAACCCGCCCCACGCACTTCCACCGCCACGCCGGCGCGCTGGCCGGGAGCCTCGATGCCGGTGACGTCGCCACCGACCTCGGTTGCATCGAAGGTCCCCTCGATGGTGATGGTGCCCCTCTCGCGCCCCGGCTTCGTGGGCGGACTGGCCCTGAGGCGGACGCGCTTCAGCGCGAAGGACGGCGGCACCGGCTGGCCGTTGCAGAGGTCGCCAATGCGGTCCCCGTCGCCGTCGCATTGCTGCGGATTGAAGGTGTCCGGACAGTTGTCACAGGCATCGCCGACCCCGTCGTTGTCGGTGTCGGCCTGTGGCGGATTGGCGTAGTTCGGACAGTTGTCGATCAAACTGCAGTACCCGTCGTGGTCGGGGTCGCCGCCGCCGCCGGTGTTCACGCATATGCCGCCCTGGCAGCTGTCGGGCTTCGAGCAGACGTCAAGGTAGGTCTCGCACGCCTCGCCATCCTTGCGCAGCGCGTCGGGCGGACAGGTGTCGAGCCAACCGTCGCACCGTTCTTCCTGGTCGCACTGTCCCCTGGCAGGTCGGCAGACCGCGGTGCTCTTGGCATCGGGAGGGCAGCTCGCGCTGGAGCCGGTGCAGTTCTCCGCAAGGTCGCAGATACCAGCGCTTGGGCGGCACACCATGGAGTTGGGTAGGAAGGTGTCGGGCGGGCACGCGGCAGCGGAGCCGGTGCAGTTCTCTGCGACATCGCAGACGCCGGCCACGGCACGGCATACGGTGCTTGCTGGGGCGAAGTCATCGCCAGGGCACGTCGGGCTCGATCCGGTGCACTTCTCGATGACGTCGCATGGCCCGGCGGAGGGCCGACAGACAACGCCCGCGTTACCGGCTGGATGCTGACAAGCATCGTCGGTACCGTCGCACTGGTCCAGTGTGCAAACGTTGCCGTCGTCGGTACAGCCAGTGCCGGGGGATTTCTTGTTGTCGCCGGGACAGACAGGGCTCGACCCTGTGCAGGTGTCGGCGATGTCACACTCGCCAGCGCTCGGCCGGCAAACCGTGGACCTGGGCTTGAACGCGTCCACCGGACAGGTCGTGCTCGCCCCCGTGCAGGTCTCCGCCACATCGCACGGTCCCACGCTCGCGCGGCACAACGCGCCGGCATTGCCCGCCGGATGCTGACATGTGTCGTCGATGCCATTGCAGATGTCAGTGGTGCAGACGTTGCCGTCGTCCGTACACGCTGTCCCGTTGGGCTTCTTGCCAGCCGCCGGACACGGCGCACCCGCCGCAGCCGAACAGCTTACCGGGGTATCGCAGTCGCCCTGTGCGCCACGGCAGAGGAAGGTTGTACCTGTTGTACAAGTCGCTGGGTCTCTGCAGCATAGCACCCCTCCAGCTTCCGGTCCCGATTTCGTGATGGTGAACGCCTCGCATCCGCCACCGCTGCCGCAGCTCCAGGGACTCCCAAGGTTCGCGCAAGCATCAGTTGAGTAGCTATCGAGAGGTGTACATGTCATGGTGTTAACTGGCCAATTTGTATGGATCGGCGTCTGTCCGCAACCAAACACATCGTTCGATGTATTGGCTGTCTGGAGACACGACGGCGCTCCTGGGTATCCATTCTCAACGGGGAAACAGGAAGTCGCGAAGTCGCACTGCCCGCCGGTATCGGCGCCCGTTGCGCTGCCCGTTGCGCACACGCCGCAACCCGTGCCGCTCTGGCGGGTGGCAAAGAAGAGTGGCGGGTCGGTGTCCTGCGTGGCGCCGCTACAGCCCGTGGGCGAGTGCGCCGCGACGTCCGCCGCGCTGGTACAGACGTGCCAACCGGATGCGCACAGGTCCGCAACGTCGCACCCAATGCCATTTGGATTCAAGCTGTCATCGCCGGCCATGCGATCACAGGCGGGTGTGAAAGTGTCGTAGGTTGGTATGCCACACGCAGGGGCAGCCCCCGGATTCACGGTGTGAATGCCCGGGATGCTCCACCCCCCGCCACATCCGGCGATGTCGGGATATGCAGACTCATCAACGAACCCCTCGCGCTGTCCGTCGGCACA
>DATKMS010000219.1:0-5581 GCA_035541735.1 Candidatus Margulisiibacteriota bacterium | reverse complement strand
GCCTCGAAGAAACGCACGGCCGCGTCGAGATCGCCGCGCTGCCGACGATCGAGGCCGACCCGACGCAGATGCGCCAACTCCTGCAGAACCTCCTCAGCAACGCGCTGAAGTTTCACCGCCCCGACGTCGCGCCATCCGTGCGCGTGTCGGGCCGGCTGCTGAACGGCAGCAGCCGGTCGCCCGCCCAGCCGGCCACCGAAGGCGTGTGCGAGATCAGCGTCGCCGACAACGGCATCGGCTTCGACGAGAAGTACCTCGACCGTATCTTCACCATCTTTCAGCGTCTCCACGGGCGCAACCAATATGAAGGGACGGGACTGGGCCTGGCGATCTGCCGGAAGATCGTCCAGCGCCACCGCGGCCAGATCACTGCGCACAGTACGCCCGGACAGGGGGCGACCTTCGTGGTGACGTTGCCTGTCCGGCAAGTGGCGGAGGACACCCGGGCCGCACCGGTTGGAGGGCACGCGACGACATGACGGACCGGGCGGTGCACGTGCTGCTGGTGGAAGACGATGAGGATGACTACATCCTCACGCACGATCTGCTCGGCAGCATCGATCCACAGGGCTTTGTGGTCGACTGGGTAACCACGTACGACGCCGCCCGCGAAGCGATGGCGCGCAAGGAGCACGAAGTGTTTCTTATCGACTATCATCTCGGGGCGCGCAGCGGGCTCGATCTGCTGCGGGAAGCCGCGGCAACTGGGTGCGATGCGCCGATCATCGTGCTCACCGGACAGGGCAGCCGCGACATCGATCTCGAAGCGATGCAAGCGGGGGCGACGTCCTACCTGGCCAAGGCCGAGATCACTGCGTCCCTGCTCGAGCGCACCATCCGCTATGCCCTGGAGTTGAAGCGCGCGCAGCGCGCAGTGCGTACCCTGCAGCAGCAAGCGCAACAGCGGGAGCGGCTGGCAGACATCGGTGCGATCGCCGCGCAGATTGTGCACGACATCGGCAATCCGTTGGCCGGTATCTCGATGCAAGCGCAGCTGTTGCTGCGGCGCGCCAATCAAGAAGGGGGGCATCCTCTGAGCATTGCGCGGCAGCCGCTGGAGCGCATCCTGGGCGAGGTCCATCGCCTGGATGCCCTGGTGAAGGAGTTCCTCGAGTTTGCACGTGAGCAACGCCTGGAGCGCAAGATCATCGATCTGCGCCGCTTTCTGCAGGAGATCGTTGACCTCTGGCGACCGGTCACCGCCGCGCTCGGGATCGGCCTGACGCTGGACCGGTCCGATGATCTCCCTGCGATTGACGCCGACGAGGATAAGCTGCGCCGCGTATTCGAAAACCTCGTCAAGAACGCTGCCGAGGCGATCGTGCAGGGCCCCGGAGAAATCGCCATCCGCGCCCGCAGCAATGCAACCGCCGGCGTTCGCATCTCGGTCGAAGACACGGGACCAGGCATGGCGCCCGACATCCAGCCGTTCCGCTTGTTCGAAACCACGAAGCCATACGGCACCGGTCTGGGTCTGCCCATCACGCAACAAATCGTGCGCGCCCACGGCGGCAGCATCGAATTTACGCCGCGGCAGCCGCATGGCATGGTCTTCTGTGTGGATCTCCCGCTCCGCTTGCAGCGGCGCTGAACTGCAACAGCCGGTCGATCCACAATGGCATGCCGAGGGCGTGGTTGTAGAGGAGGAAAGAAGTGGTGAAAGGTGAAGCAATGACGATTACGCTGCTCATGGCGGAGGACGACGAGGAAGACCGCCTTCTGACCAAGGACGCGTTGATGCAAAGCCGCGTCGCCAACAACGTGCGCTTCGTCGAGGACGGCGAAGAGTTGATGGACTACCTGTACCAGCGCGGGCAATACGCCGGCCCGAATTCTGCGCCGCGACCCGGCCTCATCCTGCTCGACCTCAACATGCCACGCAAGGACGGCCGCGAAGCATTGCGGGAGATCAAGGCCGACCCGGACCTGCGCGCCATCCCGGTCATCGTCCTCACCACCTCGAAGGCGGAGGAGGACATCGTGCGCAGCTACGACCTCGGGGCCAGCGGTTTCATCAGTAAACCAGTGACGTTCGAAGGGCTGGTCGACGTGATGAAGACGCTCGGGCGCTACTGGCTCCACATTGTCGAGTTGCCCCAGCGCGGTCATTAGAGTAGCTGAGCCACTCGGCGACCCTCCGCCAGAGCAAGCGGAATGTCCTGATGCGCACGTGGTTCGACCTGACCGGCAGGTGTGCCGTGGTGACCGGCGGCAGCAAGGGGCTCGGACGCACCATTGCGGGTGCGCTGGCGCAGGCGGGCGCCGACGTGGCCATCGTCAGTCGCACCCCGGCAGATCTGCAGCGGGCCGCCGACGAGCTGCGCGCCCATGGACCCCGTGTACTGCCGGTGCCGGCTGACGTGACCGACGAGGCCAGCATCCGGGCCATGGTCCAGCAGGTCATCGACCAGTTCGGCCAGATCGACATCCTGGTCAACAACGCCGGCGTCGGCGCTACGCGGGCCGTCGTCGAGATGGAAGCGGCGGACTGGGACGAGGTACTGCAGGTCAACCTGCGCGGCCCGGTGCTGTGCTGCAAGCACGTCGGGCCGCACATGATCGGCCGGCGCACCGGGAAGATCATCAACGTTGCGTCGGTGCTGGCAACGCGCGTTGCGCGCTACATGTCGGCGTACTGTGCGAGCAAGGCGGCCATGGTGCAGTTCACCCGCACCCTGGCGCTGGAATGGATCCGGCACAACATCCAGGTCAACGCCTTGTGCCCGGGATATTTTCTCACCGATATGAACGCCGAGTTCTTTGGCTCCGCGCGCGGCAAGCAGTTCGTCGAGGCGCTGCCCATCGGGCGTTTGGGTAAACCGCACGAGCTGGAAGGCGCAGCGGTGTTCCTCGCCTCCGATGCCACGAGCTACGTGACCGGTGCCGCCCTGTACGTCGACGGCGGGCACACGCTGGCGTGAGCGCCCTGGGGCCGGCGGCGTCGGTAGGCGTGGCGCCTACCAGGTCAGTGATTGTCCCGGCCTGGCCGGGTCACCGTAATCTGCGTGGCGTCCACAGCTGCGGGGTCATCGGCAGCGATCTGGCCGGCCCCCTGCACCCGATTGCCGGGTTGGATATCGCTGCATGCCAGCGGTTGACCGTTCCGCCGCGTGATCATCGTCGCCGGCGATAGCTGCACGTCGATCGTGGTCTCATCGTCGCGCACCTGCAACGTACCGGTCGTGCAGTCGATCACGGCAACCACTCCGACAAAACGCAGTGGGCGGCCCGCGTTGGGCGGTCCGGTAATGACGAGCTGCGTTGCGACGATGATCCCCGCCATGCGTAGAGTGATTTGGCCTTCGCCGCGCACGGGATCACCCAGGCGCAGGTCACGGCAGGTCAATGCACCGCCGCCGCCCCCTACGCGGGTGCCGGCGGTCAGCTGCACAGTTGTGCGCTGCACGGAATCATCCACGACGACGTATCCCGTCGAACAATCGAGCGCAGCGATGGCTCCCGAGAACTCCGCCTCCACCTGTCGCTGCGGCGGGCCCGGCGGCGGCGGCGCGAGCGTCACGACCAGCGCCGTGATGGTCCCATCGGCAGCGTAGGCGATCGACCCCTCGACCTCCACGGTGCTGCCGACACGAATGGCGGCGCAGCTCTGCGCTGCGCCGGCCGCGTTCTCGATGCTGGTCTGATCGTCGAGGTGCACGAGAAACTGCGTGCCGGGCGCCCGCCGGTCGTGAATGAGGAGCGTCCCGTCTGTGCAGTCAATCAGGTCGACGGTGCCGAAAAAGTCGAGCTGCCGCGCCGCCTGTGCAGCGACACCATCGGGGCGGAGCTCGATGTCCTGCAGGACGATAGTGGAGCCGGCGGGAACATCCAGCTCCTGAGTGACCTGGTACTGCGGTACCGTGAAGCGCAGAGTAACCCTGCCATCGAAGTTCCCGCTCAGCACGAAGTTGCCGTCGCTGTCAGCCGTGGTCGTGGCATTCGGCGAACCATCGACCGACACCTGAATCGGCGGCAGCGGCGGCGCGGTACCGGCCGTTGTCGTGTCGGTCTGTACGTCGACGACGTTGCCGCTGATGGCAGACGCCGAGGAGATGCCGGTGCCGACCGGGCCGCCGTCCGATGCACAGCCGGCAGCGGCGACACACAGCAGCACCGCAAGGCACCAGAGCCGCTTCATCTGGACCTCCGGATGCGCCCCGGAGGAGCCGTGGGCGCGCGTTGCACTGGCGGCGTCGGCGCCGAAGGCGCCGTTTCTTCCTCGAAGTAGTAGGTCCCAAGAACCACCCGCATCCGCTGCCCGCCCGGCGCACGCGGATTCCGGTCGCGATCGTGCGCAGCGAGCAGCGCGTTGGCGCCGCGGATGAACCGTTCACCCGTCCGTAGCGCCGCAGCACGGATCTCAGCCAGCGCGTCGGCGCCGACGTTGTCGTACGCGACCTTGCGCTGCAAGCGCGGCGCGTCGGGGTACTCGATGTTGTGCATGATCGTTGCGAACAACTCAGCGGGGTCGGTGCCCAGGAGCGTCAACTTTGCCGCCACGCTGTCGCTCGGAATATGCGCCTCGCGCCGCAACTCGACGTTTCCATCGGGGAGCAGTGCAACCACACCGACACGCAGGAGCTCGTCGAGTACGGAGCGCACCGGAATGTCGACGCTCAGCTCCCGGACCAGGCGCGCAAAACTCGCGACGCTGGAACGATTGCTGTCGTAGACCAGGCGACGTGGCGTTCCATCGGCGGCCGCGTAGGGCGGACCAGCCATCCAGCGGCCGATCACGTGCGTCACCAGATTTTCTTCCAGCACGATGCCGGCTTTCGGCTGCTTCCGCCGGCGGCGCAGACGCGAGATTTCCTTGCGGTTCAAGCCGGTGACCAGGGCGAGGCGACTGTCGGTCTGCCGCTTGAACGGCAACGCGAACTCCGCCTCGGCGACCTCCAGGTAGATCTCCTTCACCATCTGCGTCAGCGCCGGGTACGTAATGCCCTGCCCGATCAAGTGACGCACCACCGTGCGCAGCATTCGGTGGATGGCAGCAGCGAAGTCTTCCTTGAGTGCACGGGGCAGCACGGCTCATCCCACCGCATCGCGATGTGGGTCCCCCATGACATGTTGAAGGCCGGGCGGCAACTCGACCAGGGGGGACCGGTGGAGTCGCCGCCCGGCCGCGGCATACCTGAACGGCCGAACGTTTGGCACAAGCGCGGGGGGATGGCTGGCCACCCGCTGGCGTTCAGGCATGCCGCGTTGGCGTACCGCCCTTAGGAACCAGGGGTCGCCGTTGGCGTCGGGGTGGGGGTGACGGTCGGGCACGCCGCGGTACAGGTCTGCGCCGCTTGCTGGCACGACTGCAACGCGCCCTGCTCCGTTTGGTTGCAGGGCCCCACACAGCCCTGTGCCGCCTGCAAAGCCGTCTGGCACGCGCTGCCCCGCGGGTTGGCCACGCACGTTTGCCGCGCGGTCGTGATCAGTGAGTCACATCTTCCCAAGCAGGTGTCCGCCGCCATGTTCGCGTCGCTGCGGCAGCTCTGCAATGTCGACCGACAACCGGCGACGCACTGTGGGTCGGGTACGCTCGGCGCCGAGCTGGCGCACGCCGCCACGCAGGTTTGCTTGTCAGTCT
>DATKMS010000218.1:0-4011 GCA_035541735.1 Candidatus Margulisiibacteriota bacterium | reverse complement strand
CGGACGTTCACCATCCTGCACACCAACGACATGCACTCCGCGTTCATCGGCATGGGTCCGGAATCCGACTACACGCCGTTCTCGCTGAACGACGACAATACCCGCGGCGGGTACGCGCGGCTCGGCGCTCTCATCGCTAAGCGCCGGCGGTCGCGCAAGAGCCAGGGTCCGGTGCTGGTGCTCGACGCCGGCGACTACAGCATGGGGACGCCGTTCGGCGCCGCGACGCGCGAAATCGGCGGCGAGCTGCGGCTCATGTCGCGGATGGGCTACGACGCGACCACGTTCGGCAATCATGAGTTCGACCTGGGACCGGACGGCCTCGGCCAATCGATCGCGGCCGCCGCGAAGGCCGGCCGGGTTCCGGCGGTGGTCGCTTCCAACAGTGACTTCGCCGGCAGCGACCCGACCCTTTCCGGACTGCAGCGGCTGGCCGGGGCGGGCGTCGTCCGCCGCCACGTCGTGATCGATCGCGGCGGCATCCGCTTCGGCATCTTCGGCCTGCTCGGCAAAGAGGCCCAGTTCTACACGAGCGGCGGAGCAGCCTCGTTTGCCGACCCCATAGCGACTGCCACGGAGATCGTGAAGGCCCTGCGAGAGACGGAGAACGTGGATGTGGTCATCTGCCTCAGCCACGGCGGCGTCCAGGAGGGCAAGGACGGCCGGTTCAGCGAAGGCGACGATGTCCAGCTCCCCAGGGCCGTGCCGGGCATCGACGTCGTGATCGGCGGCCACAGCCACACCGAGCTCGAGGAGCCGATCATCGTCAACGGCCGCACGCCTGTGGTCCAGGCCGGCAAGGAAGGGCGGAATCTCGGCGAGCTGATCCTCAGCGTGGATGGCAACAAGCTGACGGTCGAGTCGTACCGGCTGTACCCGATCGACGACACCATTCTTGGCGATCACGCGATCGATGGCGAGATCTCGACGCTCAAGCGGTCGGTCACCGCGGCGGTCTTTGAATCGCGCGGTTACAGCGTCGACCAGCCGCTTGCGGTGACGCCGCGGGATCTCCCCAACACGTTCACCGACATCGCGGCCGGCACGATTCTCGCCAATCTGATCACCGACGCCTTAAGAAGCGCAACGGCCGCGGACATCGGCTTCACTGCAAACGGAATGATTCGCGCCGGCCTCACGCGCGGGAGGTCGGGCGTCGTGACGGTGTACGACGCATTCGCAGTGGCGCCACTTGGCGCAGGCGTCGTCGATCCGATCGCCGGCAGCGCGCTCGTGACCGCTTACTTCACGGGGCAGGAGCTCAGGCACCTGCTCGAGTTCTTTCTCGTGGACAATCCGGTTCACCCTGGCGAGTATTTTCCGCGCGCGTCCGGAATGAGGTTTCGGTACGACCCGTCGCGCCCGAAGTACGAGGTCGTTACCGCCATCGAAATGGGGGATATCGACCGCGGCTACGGCGCGATCGACTTCAGCGGCAAGGACAAGCGTCTCTACAGCGTCACCTGCCCGCTGATGCTCGGCATCATCGTCGCGGCCATTCCGAAGTACACCAAGGGCGCGCTGGCGCTGGTACCCAAGAACAAGCTGGGACAACCGCTCAAGTCGCGAGTCGAGGCCCTTGACGACCCCCGCAATGACACTCCGTACCTGCTGCCGCCGCCGGGCGCCGTGGATCATGCCAGCGTCGCCACCGTGACATCGCAGGGCGCTCCCCGGGAGATCAAGGAATGGCAGGCGATCATGGATCACCTTCGCGCCTTGCCGATCACGGGCACAGACCGACTGCCGACGATCCCGGTCGACGCGCGCGCTGCTGAGGTCCGGGCGATCAAGGTTGGCTGATCCGCGCGCGGCAAGATCGCCGCGGACGATACGGCGGTCGGGGCAAGGAGTTCGTCGCAGAGGCGGGGGCAGTCCTGATGACCATCGGGCCGAGGCCGCCGCCCGCGGAGCCGGCGGTCCGGCTGATTGGGACGGCGGGTGGGCGCTGCCCCGAGGAAGCGCGTCCACGTGAGGCGTCGATGGAGTGGCTGCCACTGGTCACCGTGCGACCGAGCGGGGCGAACGGGCACTGCGGCTCGCAGGCTTGCGCCTAACGCAGGGCCGCCGACCGCGCTGCCAGGCGCGGCGCGCCGCTGGGCCCTCTCGTCCGGCAATGGCGAGTAGCAATGCCGCCCGCGCCGCCCCCGCCGCCCCCGCCGACCACGAACCCCACTACTGTGGTTCTGGCCCTCGACCGCACCACCATGGCGAAGTTCCGGACGCAACTTGCGTACGACCGGACGACGCTCGCCTCGGTCCGGACCGCGATTACTATGGTGACGTTTGGCTGCGGAACTATCGGATTCTTTCGAAACCTGCGAGAGAGGTCGCCGACTCCGCTTGCCATGCATCTGCACGAGAGTGCGATCGGGTTTGGGGCCGTACTGCGCGTGCTGAGCAATGTGGCCGCCGTGCTGGCAGCGACTTAGCACCGGTCCACGCTGCGCAGGCTGCGCCGGAACGAGAGCCCGGTTCTGCGCCGGTGGCCTGCGAGCATTACCGTGGCGATGCTGCTGGCCGTGATCGGCCTGGCGTCGCTCTGGCTGCTTATCGGGAACGCCCCGTACTTCGCCCCGGCAGCGAAATAGAACTGTCAGCGGCGTGCGGGATTCGAGTCGCCGGGCGACGATGACGACAGCCAGGCCGCACCGGAACTGCCCGGCTGCGGCCTGCTGCGCTCAACCGACCTCTGGCAGGGGAAGTCGCTATCTACCCGTCCCCTGCTGGGACGTCACTGCTTCCATCACGCGACTGAGATTGAAGCTGCCCGGCTTCTGACGCGGCGGAAACTCTCGGAAGCTCTGGATCCACTGCCCGACGTAGGCGCCCGCAGGGGCGAACGCGAACATGTGCTCGATGTACCACCGATCGTAGTCCATCGCCTCGTACTCGGCCCGCTCGAAGGGGTCCATCCGCAGATTGCACAGCAGCGGCGCCCTCAGCTCCTCGAACGGCTCGGACCAGACGTGCAAGCCATGGGCATTCTGCCTGAGAAACGAGATCTTCCAGTTGTCGTAGCGCAGGGCGGCGACGCTGCCGTCGTCGGTCCAGTAGACGAACTCGTGCCGCGGCCAGTTGCCGGCGCCTTTCAAAGCAGGCAGCAGGTTGTAGCCATCCAGGTGGACCTTGAAGGTCCTGTCGCCGACCTTCTTGCCCTTCAGTAAGTCCTCCGTCACCGCGCTGTCGCCGACCGCCGCCATCAGCGTCGGGAGCATGTCCTCGTGCGCAGCGATGTCGTTGATGATGGTGCCGGGCTTCACGACGCCGGGCCACCGGATGACGGTCGGGACGCGCCAGCCACCTTCCCACTGGGTGTTCTTCTCACCGCGGAACATCGTCGAACCGCCGTCTGGCCAGCTCATCGATTCGGCACCGTTGTCGGACGAGTACATGACGATGGTGTTGTCCGCGATGCCGAGCTGCTTCAACTTCTCGAGGAGCTGTCCCACCATCCCGTCGTGCTCGACCATGCCGTCGGCATAGATACCGAGACCGGTCTTGCCGACGGACGAGGGCTTCAAGTGCGTGAACACGTGCATGCGGGAGGAGTTCCACCAGACGAAGAACGGCTTGCCGTCCTTGTGCGCCTTGTCCATGAACTTGAGCGCTGCATCCGTGACTTCCTCGTCCACCGTCTCCATCCGTTTCCGGGTCAGCGGGCCGGTGTCCTGGCACGTCTGCTTGCCCATCTTGCCGAAGCGCGGATCGACGGTCGCGTCATCCTTGTCCGATGCGTAGCAGTGCATGACACCGCGTGGACCGAACGTCGCCTTGATTGCCGGATTCTTGGGGTAGTCCGGATTCTCCGGCTCCTCCTCGGCATTGAGGTGATAGAGGTTGCCGAGGAACTCGTCAAACCCGTGCACTGTGGGCAGGAACTCGTTGCGGTCGCCGAGGTGATTCTTGCCGAACTGGCCGGTCGCGTAGCCGCTCGGCTTCAGGAGCTCCGCGAGCGTGACGTCCGGCGACTTCAGGCCCTCTGGGGCACCCGGCAATCCGACCTTCGTG
>DATKMS010000217.1:0-35750 GCA_035541735.1 Candidatus Margulisiibacteriota bacterium | reverse complement strand
CCCTCACGGAAAAGCGAGCGCAGATGGGTTACGATATTTTTCTGAGCTACAGCCGTGCTGACCGTCAGCTGGCGGAGCAATTCGTCCAAACTGCAGCCGCGCGTGGGGTGAATGTCTGGTTCGACGAAAAGATCGAGGGCGGGCAGGATTGGCGGGAGAGGATCGTCGATGCGCTCGGCTCGGCGAAGGCGCTGGTCATCCTGTTCTCCGAGCATTCGAATGCCTCGACCCAGCTCATCAAAGAGCTCGCCGTCGCCGACGACATGCGAAAGCGTGTGATCCCGGTGCTCGTATCCGATTGCGAGCCGCGCGGCGCCTATCTCTACGAACTGGCGTCGCGCAACTGGATCAACATTCATCCGCGTCCGGAGACCCGGCTGGCTCCGCTCATCGACGACTTGATGCGGCAGCTCGATGTGGGTGGTGCCGCACCGAGTGCGACCTCGGCCAGCCCAACAACACCGGCTCCGGCGGCACGGGAGGCCTCGCCAGCGCCTGATGCCACGCCAAGCCCGGCTACGCCCTCCCCTACACAAGGCCACAAGGAACGCCACGCACTCTTGCGCTCGCAGGGAAGCTGGTTCCCGCTCGGGCGCTACGATCTGTATGTCCTCGTGCCGATCCTGCTGGGCTGCTTCTCGGTGGGCCTTCTCAGCACTGGCGACGACAAGTATACGGGCTTGGGATTCAGCATGATCGCATTCTTCATCTACATGTTCATCATCGCGGTGCGCAATGCTCGGCTGAACCGCAGCATCTTCTCCGGGAGATCATTCGCCTCCTATGTCGTCGTGTTCGTCATTGGGTGGTCGCCGGTGCTGGTCACTGAAGGAACCGGGAAGGACAAGATCTACCTTCTTCTGGGGCTCATCATCCTCGCCCTCTTCATGGCGGTGTTTGCTAATGTACTTCAGGTCGTCTTGCGGACGACCTTCCAGCGAAACATCTTCCGCAGCAGCATCGCCCGGCCCCTGGGGGCTTGAGCCACGGCATGGCTCGACGGAACCGCATGCGTCGGCGGCACGAAGACCAGTAGCGAGCGGCTCCGGGTGCTTTCCTTGCCTGCCAATCAGCGATAGAAGGGATGCTACGTATCCAGACGCCGGCGGCGGCCGGCAGGAGGCAGCGATGGCTGTAGCACGCGTCACAGAAATCCGGGCTTCGTCCCCGGAGGGTTTTCAAGAAGCCGTGATCGAGGGCGTCAAGCGCGCCGTCAAGACGTTGCGCGGCATCACCGGGCTCGAAGTGCTCGACAAACGCGTCAAAGTCGAGGCGGGAAAAATCGTCGAGTATCGCGTCGATATGAAGATCATTTTCGTACTCGAGTGAGCGCAGGAGGACACCTATGGCGGTCGCACGACAGACACAAATCATCGGCGCATCACCACACAGCTGGGAAGACGCAGTACGCAACGCCCTCGAACGCGCCAACAAGACCCTGCGCGGCATCACCGGGCTCGAGGTGGTGAAGGAGAACGCCGCCATTCAGAAGGGGAAGATCGTCGAGTACCGGGCCACCCTGCTGGTGACCTTTGTGCTCGACAAGTAGGTTCGACCCCGCATCCGGCCCCTTCCCGCCCTCCCCCGTTCGCGGAAGTGCTCACGGGGGAGGTGACAAAGTCAGAGCCCTTCCGTAAGGACACGCAAATGGCAAACGCCGACGGCCTGAACCGGCGGATGACGTCGCTGGACGCGAGCTTCCTCTACCTCGAGCAGCCCAACGCCTTGCTGCATGTGGCCGGCATTTACACATTCGCGCATCAACTCGACTACGCTAGCCTGCTGCGCTACGTGCGTGAGCGCCTCGATCTCATTCCGCGCTACACGCAGCGGGCGGTGATGGTGCCGCTCAACCTGGCCCACCCGACCTGGGAGGAAGACCCCGACTTCGACATTCACCAGCACGTGCTCCGCCATCGTTTGAAGAGCGGGCACGACGACGCAGCCCTGGCGACTCTGTGCGCCAAGCTGTTCGCCGAACCGCTCGATCGCAGCCGGCCGCTGTGGGAGATGCACCTGATCGAGGGCTATCGGAACGGTTGCGCGATGCTGGCCAAGACCCATCACGCCATGATCGACGGCGCCAGCGGAGTGCAGTTGATCAATCTGCTCATGGACCCGACGCCGAAGCCCGCCACGGTCGAACCGCTCCTGCCCCGACCACGGAGCAGGGGCGCGTTGCCCAACCCGCTCATGCTCGTCGCGCAAGGCTTACTCGATACTGCGCGTACACAGCTCACAGTCGCACGCCAGGCAGCGGGATTGCTCACACACCCGGCGCGCGCGGTGGCAGAGGGCCGTGCGACGGTGGATGCCGTTGCCACGTTGGCGCGCACCTTGTTGTCCGGCGCGCCGCCGACACTCTTCAACGGGCCGATCGGCAGACGGCGCGCACTCGCCTGGACCCGGCTGTCACTCAACGAAGTAAAGGCTACCAAGAACCGCCTGGGCGGTACCGTCAATGACGTCGTGCTGGCGGTGATCTCCGGCGCCTTGCGCACCTACCTGCAGGCACACAGCATGAAGATCGATCGCACCGAACTCAAGGCGATGGTGCCGGTCAACGTGCGCTCCGAGCATGATCAACTGAAGCTCGGCAACCGCGTGTCGATGATGGTGGCACCGCTGCCCATCGGCATCACCGATCCGATAGAACGGCTGCGCCAGGTGTCGGCCGCAATGGATCTCTTGAAGAGCGGCGGGCAAGCCAGCCAGATGGAGCGGGTCGTCGCGCTGACCGACCTGCTGCCGCCGCTCGTGCAACGGCCGCTGGCACGATTGCAGGCGTCGGTGTCACCCGTGAACACCGTGTGTACCAACGTCCCGGGGCCGCGCGAGACGCGCTACTTGCTCGGCGAACCCGTGCAGTTGATGGTGCCGCTGGTGCCGCTCGCGGCAGGGATCGGCCTCGGCTTTGCCATCATGAGCTACGCCGACCAGCTCACCATCGGACTCAATGCCGACGCCGAGCGTGTGGCTGACATCTGGACGCTAGCCGAAGCGCTCTCAGGATCGTTCGAAGAGCTGTGGGCGGCGACCGGATTGGAGCGCATCCCTGCCCCCAGCCCGGCGGTGCCGAGAGCCCGGAAGAAGCCGGCAGCCGCGAGGTCCACGCGATCCGCTGAATCCTCGTCCGCAGCCGAGGCGGCCACGAGCTGACGCGCGCGCAGCGGGCCAAGTCCCTTTCTAGCGTAGCCGGGTGCGTCGCCGCATCATCTTCTTTCTTCTTGTCACCCTGCTGGTGCTTGACGCCGGGCGCTCGCTGTATGCGCGCCTCGGCGCGGCACAGCCGACGTGGTTGCGCACCGCCGACCCGCAGGACGCGCGCCCGATCCAATGGCCGCCCGGGAGCGATCTCCAACCGGACGCGTCCGTGGGCGAGCGGGTCTACGCCGAGCATTGCGCGATCTGCCACGGCCCCGATGGGCACGGTAATGGACCGGCTGCACCTTCCCTGCAGCCCCGACCGCGCGATTTTTCCCGCGGCGTCTTCAAGCTGAAATCGACGCCCGAGGGCACGCCGCCCACGGCTGCAGATGTGCGCGCGACGATCGAGCGCGGCATGCCGGGCGGCTCGATGCCGGCCTGGCGCGATCTGCTCACCGACGCAGAGCTCGATGCCGTTACGGATCAGGTCCGCAGGTTCGGACCCCTCACCGCGTGGGCCGGAGCGCCCGGACCTGCACCGGCATTACAGGAGATCCTGGCCGGTGCGTCGCCGGAGACAGGCAAGCAACTCTACAGCGACCTCGGCTGTCCTTCGTGCCATGGCGCCGGCGGGCGCGGTGACGGAGGCTCGGCCAAGGCGCTGAAAGACGTATGGGGTCAACCTGATCCGCCACGTGATCTCACTGCACCGTGGAGCTTCCGCGGCGGCAGCAACCCTGAGGCGCTCTACCAGCGCATCGCCAATGGTATGAGCGGCACGCCCATGCCTGGATACGCCGAGGTCGCTGAGCGGCAGCAACTCGCCACCGTCGTTGCGTACATCGGCTCGATCGCACGTACGCCGGCCTGGGAGCCTGGTGGTCACTTTGACGGCCCGGGTCAATCGCCGGATCCCGTGCAACGCGGCAAGTATCTCGTTCACGCCGGCATGTGCGGCCTGTGCCACACACCGGTCGACCCGGCGGGCATCTACCTCGCCAACACGCACTACCTCGCCGGCGGCATGAAGGTTGAGGCGGGCGCGCATGGGATCTTCTTCACACGCAATCTCACGCCGGATCCGGAGACCGGCCTCGGCACGTGGACGGTTGCGCAGATCGCGACGGCAATTCGCACCGGTCACACGCCACAGCGGCGCCTGAACTACTGGGGCATGCCGTGGATGGTGCTCGGCTCGTTGACGCTGGAGGACGCTCTCGCCATCGCCGGTTACCTCAAGACCTTGCCCGCGGTGCGCAATCAGGTGCCGCTGCCGTTGCACTTCGGCTACCTCGAAACGGTGGGGCGCAAGATCGCCTCGGCGTGGCCCGCCGTGCCGCCGGCGCGCCTGTCCTACTACGCGGGAAACTTCGGCTCCGAGCAGCCACTGTGGCTGCCGCGGGACCTGCCGCAGACGGTATTGATTTGGCTGCAGTACCTCGTGCTCATCGTGCTCGTGTTCGTGCTTGTGTTCGTTCACGAAGTACCGCGTGACGATGAGGGCGGCAGTGGGGGACTGTTCATCATCGGCATCGTGCTCACCCTCGCGCTCGCCGGGGGCAGTTTGGTGATCTACCACTATCCGGCGCTGCGGCTGCTGCCGGCCAGTCGGGTCATCGGTGCCTTCAGTGCTTCGATCCCTGCGGTGCAGACGGACGGACGCGCTGCGCATGAGATCAACCTGCTGCAACGTGGCCGCTACCTCTACAGCATTGCGTCGTGTCCGTACTGCCACAACGGCGATGGCGCCGGTGGCGGAAAAGTCAACTGGGCGGTGTTTGGCACGACGTGGGCGCGGAACCTGACGGCGCATTCCACCGGTCTGGTTGACTGGTCCGACGATCAAGTCTTACGGGCGCTGATCAGCGGTGTTGGCCGCGACGGCCGCCCCATGCATTGGCAAGCCATGATCTGGGACCACCTCTCCAACTACGACCCCGAAGACCTGCATGCCCTGCTCGCCTACGTGCGCGCTTTGCCGCCGGTCGAGCGCAGCCTCCCGCCGGCGGCCCCACCGGGTGGACACGATTGCCCCGGCGACAGCTTTTGGATCGCTGCGACCAACACCCGGCCGGGCTGTGATCACTGACGAGCGAGGTTGCAGCGTGAGAGCGGAGCACCAACGTGGACGCGTGGCTGCAGGTCGTTCGTGATGAACCGCAGAGGTCAGTGCCGCAGCTCCGGCACGGACTGCCCTGTCAACCACGCCTGCAGCATGGCGTTGACCGTTTCCGGAGCCTCCTGTTGTACCCAGTGCGAGACGTTGGGCAGGTAGCGTAACGTGAGGTTCGGCACGAACTTCTCTGTACCATAGGTCGTTTCCTTCCCGAGGGCACTGTCGTGCTCGCCCCAGATCATCAACGTGGGGACGTCGATCACCGGGTAGCCGAGACGCTGCTGCCGGCGCGCACCGCCGCCGCGGATGAATGCACGGTAGTAGTTGAGCATGGCGGTCAGCGCGCCGGGGCGCGCGGCGTTGTCGTGGTAGACCTGCAGCACGGCCTCCGGGAAGCGGCTCTTGTCGATCGCCATGTTGTGGAACGCCTCCCGGATGGCCCGGTAGTCGCGCGCACGCAGCATCACCTCCGGCAGGCGTGGCACCTGGAAGAAGAACGCGTACCAGGAACGCGCCAGCTGCCGTGTGGTACGCATGGCTCGCTCCATCACGCCCGGGTGTGGCAGGTTCATGATGACCAGACGTTCGAGCGGCCGCAGCTGGCGCATGGCAAAGTACCAGGCAATGAGGCCGCCCCAGTCGTGCGCCAGCAGCACCGTAGCGCGGGTGCCCGACGCATCGATGAGCCCCGCAACATCGTCCATCAACCTCTCGATGGCGTAGTCCTCGCGCCGCGCCGGCCGCTCGGACTCGCCGTATCCGCGCAGGTCGGGGGCCCAGGCGCGATAGCCGAGGTGCGCCAGCAACGGCAGTTGGTGGCGCCACGAGTACCAGCACTCCGGGAAGCCATGCAGGCAGAGCGCCAGGTACTCCCCCTCGCCGCACGCCGCAACATGGAAGCGCAAGCCGTTGGCACGCACGAACTCGTGGCGGATCGTCTCGTCCATCCGCGGCATCTCACCCAAAAGATGGTTGATCCACAAGTGCCTCGTGCTAGAAGGCGGCCATGCTCGCACGCATTCTGTCGGCGCTCTTCTGGCTCTTCATCGTCGTCACCTCGTTGCTGCTCTTCCCGGTGGCGCTGCTGATCTGGGCCCTGACGGCGCTCGTCGATCGCCGCCTGGTGTTGCTGCACCGGTTCACCTGCTTCTGGGCGTCGCTCTACACCTGGTTGAATCCGGTCTGGCGCGTCCACGTCGAAGGACGCGAGCGTATCCAACCCGACGTCGCGTACGTCATGGTCGCCAATCACCAATCGCTGCTCGACATCCTGGTGCTCTTCCGTCTCTTCGTGCACTTCAAATGGGTGTCGAAGATCGAGAACTTTCGTGTCCCGTGCATCGGCTGGAATATGTCGCTGAACCGGTACATCAAGCTGCGCCGTGGTGACCGCCAGAGTGTCGAGCGCATGATGGCGGCGTGCGAGCGCACCATCGCCGAGGGCAACTCCATCATGATGTTCCCGGAGGGCACGCGCTCGCCGGACGGCCGCCTGCGGGCGTTCAAGACCGGCGCCTTCACGTTGGCGCAGCGCACCGCAGCCCCCCTGCTGCCGATCATCCTGCAGGGAACGGCGAACGCCTTGCCAAAGCGCGGCTTCGTGCTGCGCGGCCGGCACGACATTCGGATCCGCGTGCTCGAGGCGATCCCCTACCGTAGCTTTGCCGATCTTCCCGTCGAAACACTCACCGCACGCGTGCGCGACCTGATCGCGGCCGAGATCGGCGAAGCGCCTGCGGCACAGGCTGCGTGCGGTTAGCACCGCTTGCCGGTGGCCGCAGCACCCGACCGTGCAAGAATGCAGCGGCTGATCGTCCTCGACGGTTGCTTGAACTTCCGCGACCTCGGCGGCTATCCGACCGCCGACGGACGACGCCTGCGGTGGCGCCACCTGTTTCGCAGCGATGCCCTCCACCGGCTGAGCGCCGCCGATGTCGTCCACTTGCGCGACACGCTTGGCATCCGTGATGTGATCGACCTGCGCTCCACCGCCGAGGTCGAAACCGATGGGCGTGGCCCACTCGCCACACCTGAAATACGCTTTCACCACGTTCCACTGTACGACGGCAACACCAGCACACGTGCAGCGCGTGCGGAAGCATACACCCTCGCGGATCGCTATTTTCTGCTGGCGGAGTTCGCCAAGGAGCCGATCGCGCGGGTGATCACCACCCTCGCAGACGTGGCCTCGCCAGCGGTCTATCACTGCGCCGCCGGCAAGGACCGCACCGGTGTGCTCTCCGCAATCTTGCTGGCGCTGCTCGGCGTGCGCGATGAGATCATCGTCGCCGACTATGCCGCAACGCAGGACAACATCGAGGCCATCATCGACCGCTTGATGGCCACCGAGGGCTACCAAACCATGCTGAGCGCGCTGCCCCCCGACACGTTGCATGCGCAACCGGAAACCATGGTCGCCTTCCTGGCACGCGTGCACAGGGAGTATGGTGCGATGCGCGCCTACGCGCGCAGCGCCGGCGTCACGAATGAGGCGCTGCAACGGCTGGAAGCACGCTTGCTGACGAGCGATCCCAGCGACGCGTAGGCCTCCACGCCCCTTCGCTAGCGCTCGGCGCCTTGGCGCTGCACCGCATATTCGCGGAAGGCCTCCTCCCAGTTCTGCCCGTCAAAGCGGCGCACCCGCAGGCGCGCCACGGCGACGTTGTCGAGGCAGCGTGCGTTGACGTCGATCTTGTCGGGATCGGACCGCGGGACGTAGAAGGCTGCCACGCCGCAGACGGGACAGAAGTGGTGCCGGGCGGTGCGCGTATTGAACGTGTACGTCACCAAAGCCTCGGCAGGCGTGAGCAGTCGGAAGCTCGCGCCCGGCACGATCCAGTGCAGGTACCCCTTCTTGCGGCAGATGGAGCAATTGCATTCCACCACCTCATCGCATTCGCCGTCCACTTCGAAGGCGACGCGCCCGCAGTGACACCCGCCGCGATACGTCATCGTCCCACCGCCACTGCACCGCGGGAGCTTTGCTTCAACACCGCGCGCAGATCGTCGAGCCGTCGTTGCGCCCGCATACGATAGCGCGCCAGACCGGTCGCCTGACTGACTTCGAGCGCCTGTTGCAGGTGTGTGGCCGCACCCTGCCGGTCGCCGCGTGCGGCGGCCAGCTCGCCGGCGCCCAGGTGGGCCGCCGCGAGCGTCGACCGGGAGCCGATGGCGGCGCCAAGGCTGATGGCGTGCGCATACCACTCGGCTGCCTTGTCCCAGTGGTCCTGACCCAGATGCCGCATCACCTCGCCGCAGGCGGTCGCACAGATCGCCTCCCGCAGGCGGCCACCGGCGTGCGCATACGCGACCTCGGCATAGTTCTTGGCGCGCTGTACCTCTCCGGCCATCAACAGCACCTCCACGGCGAGAATGCTCTTGACCGCCATGTCACCGCGCGCCAGGAAACCCTGCTCGATGAGATCGATGTAGCCGGCCGCCACCACCGGCTCGTGCAGCTCCAGCCTGGCCGCCAGCGCAGCGATTGCCGCCGAGCGACCCGCTGCCACGTTGCCGATCGCCTCAGCAACTTCCAGGCTGCGATCGGCCCAGCGCCGCGCTTCCGTGTAGTCGCCTGCTGCGAGATGCACCAGAGCAACAACGGCCGCCGAGCCCCCCTGCACGGTGCGATTGGAGGCCTTGACGCCCAACTCGTACGTCTGTGAAGCACTGGTCAGCGCAGTCTGAAAGTTGTCGCTGTAGTAGAGCGCCTGATCCCGCATGAAGCGCGACCCAAAGTAGATATCCGTCAGGCGCTCGCGTTCCCCGGAACTCTCCATGTCGTCGAACGCCGCCGTGAAGGTCTGCAGCGCCAGGTCCAACCGGCCGTCGTACATGTAACCCCAGCCCAGGCCGCGCGACATGTTCCGCAGAATGTTCGTCAGACCGGCGTCGCGCGCCACCGTCATGCCGCGTTCGAGCAACTCCAAGCCCTCAGCAAAGCGCTCGCGGCCGCCGTTGACGATGAGCATGCCTTGAAAGGTCCAGAGTGCGGCGACGTTCCCCTGATCACCGAGCGCGTTGGCCAGCGCGCGGCCACGGTGCGCCGCACGTTCCGACGCCCCGTCGTCGGGGACACTGTAGATCACCACCATGCGACAGAGCCCGACTGCCGCCGCCACCGCCGAACGCCTGAGGGCCGGGTCCGCCGCTGCTTCGTTTTTTTCGATCGCGTCGGTGGCCAGGTCCCATGCCTGCCGGTAGCAGCGCACCGCCACGTTGTACGAGGGCAGTTGCTCAGCGCGCTGTGCCGCGCGCAACAGTGCTTCGATGGCCTTCTCGCGGTTGTCGCTGAGCGCGTAGTGGTGCGCCAGAAGCGCGGGCAGCTCGGGATCGTTGTCGATGGCTTCCTCTTCGAGCATGTGTCCGATACGCTCGTGGAGCTGCCGCCGTTCCTTGAGCAACAGCGCCTCGTAGGCCACCTCCTGGGTGAGGCTCTCGCCGAAGCGGTACTCGTCACCTGAAAGCACGGTCTTGCGGTGGATGACGCCGCGCCGTTCCAGCTCATCGAGCGCCGCGGGGACGTCGATCGGCTCATCGGCGAGCAGCCGCAGCAGGTGGCTGCGCCGGAACTGACGCCCGAGCACTGCGGCGACCTGGCTGACCCGTTTGGCATCCGGTCCGAAGCGGTCGACACGCGCGGCGATGACTTCCTCGACCGTGCCTGGAATGCGGATCTGCTCGAGCGGTCGCGCCAGTTGCAGATGGCCATCGTTGCGCACGACGTGGCCTTCTTCGATGAGCGTGCGCACGATCTCCTCGGCGAAGAAGGGATTGCCCTCGGCCTTAACGCGGATGAGTTGCTCCAAGTCGAGCGGCAGGGGGCCGCTGGCAACTTCGCGAATGATGCTGGTGGTGTCGCTGTCGCTCAGCGCCCGCAGACGCAGCTGCGTGAAGGCCGCTTCCGTACGCCAGAAGGGGATGTACTCCGGGCGATGGCTGACGATCAGCATGATGCGGCCGTGCAGCCGCGCCGCAGCCAGCTCGAGCATCTCGCGCGACGGGTCGTCAATCCAGTGCAGGTCTTCGATGAGCATGATCACTGGGCTGCGCTTGCTAAGGCCGCCGATGAGGCGCGCCATGGCTTCAAACTCGCCGCGTTTCAGTTCGTCCGCCGACACATCGGCCAGCCGGTCGGTGCGCAATGACAGCATCAGACACAGATAGGGCAGGAGATTTTCGAAATCCTTGCCGAGGCTGTGCAGCTCCTGCTCGAGCTTCTCGGGACACCCGCTGGCGTCTCCCGGGGACAGATCGAAGTGCTGCCGGAGCATGCTGGTCCACGGCGCGTAGGGCACCGCCTGGCTCATCGACGAGCAGCGGCCTTCGAGAAACACCACATCCTCGGCGGCCAGTTGGCGCTTGAACTCGTAGATGAGGCGCGACTTGCCGCTCCCCGCCTCGCCGACGACAGCGACCACCTGCGCCAGGTGCTCCGCCAGGCGCTGATAGCAGGCGTGCAGCTGCGCCAGCTCGGCGTCGCGCCCGACGAGTGGCGTGAGGCCACGCGCCGCCGCGATGGCCATTGGCGTAGTCCCCTCACTCTCGCGCAGGACGCGATAGGCAGCCACCGGCTCGCTCTTCCCTTTGACCTCGAACACACCTGCGGACTGCAATTGGAAGAACCCGCGCACGCGCCGATAGGTGGTTTCACTGAGCAAGATCGTCCCGGGTTCCGCCAGCGCCTGCAGGCGCGCCGCCAGGTTCGTCGTATCGCCGATCGCGGTGTAGTCGAGTTTCAGATCGTTGCCGACGGCGCCGACGACCACCGGGCCGGTATTGATCCCGAAACGCGCTTGCAGCTCGGAGCCGTGCCGCGCCCGGAGCTGGCCGTTCAACGCGCTCAGGGCAGTACGGATCGCCAGCGCCGCGCGCACCGCGCGTTGCGGCGCGTCCTCGTGTGCGATGGGCGCGCCGAACAACGCCATGACGCCGTCGCCAGCCAGCTGATTGACGATCCCTTCGAACCTGTAGACCTCGCGAAACGCCAGCTCCAGGTACTCGCCGAGCAAGTCGCGGTACTCTTCCGGATCGAGATGTTCAGCAATCGCCGTGGAGCCGACCAGATCGCAGAACAGCACGGTCACCAGCTTGCGGGCGCCGACGACAGAACCCTTGCTGTCGAGGATTTTCTGGGCCAGGTCGGCTGGAATCAGCGTCGGCAGGCGGGCAATCCGATCATTCGCGGGTATGGCAGTGTGCGGGGCAAGGGCGGCGTCGGCCTGGACGCCGTTGCCCTTCGCCTCGGGAGCAGCAAGCCGGAAGCCGCAGTCCGGGCAGAACCGGAAACCGGGATCCACCGCCGCACCGCAGTTCGGGCAGGGAACCGCGGCGGGCGCACCGCAGTTATGGCAAAATTTCTTACCGGCGATCAGCTCGGCTCCACACTTCAGGCACTGCACCCGAAGAGCTTCGCCTCCAACCAACGGCGAGTCAAGCACCTCTCGTTTCGCCGCTCGTGGCGGGGCCGCAACACGCTACCAACGCCGGCTCTCGCCGACGTCGAAGGTCCACGCCCGTTTAGGATCCAGCCCGTGCTGCTCGGCCGCGGCGTGGAAGCGCCGCGGCGGCTCATCGAGCGGCTCGTCGGTGAGGTCGAAGGTGCCGTAGTGCATGGCGATGACGCGCGCCGCTCCCATGTCGACGGCAGCCTGTATCGCCTCCTCCGGATTGAGGTGCACCGCGTGCATGATCGAACGCGGCGCGTAGGCACCGATCGGAATGGCCGCCAGGTCGATCGGCCCCAGGCGCTTGCCGATCTCTGCGAACCCGTTGAAGTAGCCGGTGTCGCCGGCGTGATAGAAACGGTGCGTCGGCCCCTCCACCACCCAGCCAGCCCAGAGGCGGCGGTTGCCGTCGGCCAACCCGCGTCCACAGAAATGTTGCGCCGGCACACAGTGAATGCGGATGTTGCCGATCTCGTAGCTCTGCCACCAATCCAACTCGACCGCGGCGCCACCGACGCCGCGCACCAGCTCACCCAAGCCCAACGGCACCACGAACAGCGCGCCACGCGCCGCCAGCGCCTGCACCGATGGGACGTCCGTGTGATCGTAGTGATCGTGCGACAAGACGACGAAGTCAATCTCCGGCAGCTCCGGCAACGGCACGCCCGGCGGCACCAAACGCTTCGGACCAGCAAAGCCCACCGGACTGGCGCGCTCGGAGAAAATCGGATCGGTGAGGAACGTCACGCCGTCCATGCGCACCAGCATGGTGGAGTGACCGATCCAGGTGATGCTCGGGTTGCGCATCATCTTGCCGCGATCGAACGGAACGAGCCGCGCAGCGCCGGAGCGTGGCACCAGCGACGTCCACGCCTTGCGCAGGAAGAAGGGAACCATCTCGGGGAATCCCGGGAGAACGCGCGGCCCCGCCGAATTCACGAAGCGCTCGCCGTCGCGGGGCGCACCGGCCTTAACCATGGGTGCCGACACCATGAGGAGCCCAACCGCCAGCCACAGGACGCCTAGTCGCACAACACCGTTGCCGCGGAGAACGGATGGCCCCTAGTTCTAGCGGCCTGTTGAAAAAGTCCTCCAATGCCCTGGACCGTCATTCCCGCGAACGCGGGAATCCAGATCTTCCGCATGCTTCTGGACCCCCGCTTTCGCTGGGGTGACGGTGGCGACCAGTTTTTCAACGGCCTGCTAGTTGCCGGTCCCTGGTCCTTAGTCGGAGATTCTGAAGTCATGCGCGCTTTTCACGAACCAGAAACCAGGGACCACGGACCAGGGACCAGACGGGGTGTGGCATTCGACGTCTATTCTGCCTCCATCCACGCCCCAGATGCAACGCGGCTGCGACCGCTTCGCACCGCTCACTGTACCGGGACGTAGAACTGCCCAAGCAGCAGGAACATCTCGTCCTCGGTCGTCACGCCGCCACGCAACGGGCAGGCGTCGCAGATGCCGTCACCCTTGCCCGGCGCCGAGTCGCAGGACTCGTCGCGCTTCTTCTGCGTCAACCCGCTGCACGGTGCGCCCACCTGTCCCGCCACACAGTTTGTCGCCTGCTGACACGGTCCGCCGACTCCAGGAATCGCCAGGGGTGGACTCGGTGACGTCGACCTGCGCTTGACCTCGTCGGGGTTGGTGTAGCCGTTATCGTACAGCGCGCAGTATGTCAGCGAACGGTCAGCGGCGTTGGGCCGCGAGAAGATCATCGGCGGATCAAAGCGCTCGACGATCGGATCATTGTAGATCTGGCTGACGTAGACGAAGCTGTCGTCCAGCTTGCGCGCCACGGGGTCGGGCACGCCCGTGAGCGCCGCGTTCACCGCAGTCACGATTTCATTGATGGTCACCTTGCCGTCACCATTCACGTCCGCCTCGAGACAGGTTTCGATGGGCAAGGCTTCGAGTGCGACGTTGACGCCGGTGATCACCTCATCGACCGTGACCGCTTGGTTGAAGTTGCAGTCGCCGCAACGCGGCCGGGTCGTGGAAGCGCAATTGGCGCCCGGGCAGAACGCCGGGCTGGCGAAATCGGCGCCGAAGGGGTCACAGGGTTGGCCGGCGTTGGAGCCCCCGTCGCAGGTGTACGCTCCAACGAACGTGCGCCAACGCTTCATGTGCCTGTGGCCGTGCGAGCTCAGCTCGAACAGGCGCGCGTTCGGTTGCAGCTCGTGGATGCTGCACACCTCCTCGGTCGAGAAGGCCGGCACTTGCATCTTGAAGATCTGACTCGTGTCGAAGATCTGCACGGCCGGGGTTTTCTGCTCCTCGGGCGTGGCAAAGTCGAAGTTCAGCCATGCCTCCAGCTTGCCGTCCGTGTCGGTCAGGTTGAAGGCGTGCGAGTTCCACAGGATCATCCCTTTGAGCGGCAGTTCGCGGTACACGCCCTCTGGAAACCGAAACTCCGCAGCGGTTTGCTGCGTGCCGGAGAAGCCGACGGAGTTGATGCCCAGGCCGGCGTCCGGCGGGCCAAAGCCGAGGCACGCAATGCTGGTCACCGGGTCCGTCGCACACTCGCCTTCCCCGCAGAAAGTCACATTCGTTGGCTCGCATGTCTCACCGTCATGCGCCCCGCCGTTGCACTTGAACGTCCCCCACGACGGGTCGTTTGGCGCCGCCTCCCCTTGGTAGAGGTTGGTAATGAGGTGATGGCTTTGCGGATCCTGGCGAACCGTGTTCAGCTTGTAGCGGAAGGTCGTCCCGTCGGGTCCGCGGAACTCGGCCGGCACTTGGGCGCTCACATCGTAGTACGTTGCGAAGCAGACTTCGCGCTCGCTGTGCGCCTTGAGGATCCATTTCGGCATGTGGATCTGCACGCCAGTGCCGGGCGCGGGCGGCGGCAACGGCTTGATGGCGATCGGCTCCGGCGGCGGCAAGCACGCGTTCAGGAGCGTGGCCGTACCCTCGACCACTCCATCCTTGGGTGCCCCTTTCTGGATCCACAGCCGCACGGCCTCCAGTTCGTCAGCCGACAGGGCGGGCAGTGGATCGAGAGGCATGGGCCGCAGCGGTGCCTTCCACTCGGCCGGATCCGTCTTGGCGGCGAGGTTGAGCCACAGCAGGCTCTGGTCCTTTTCCCCGGCGAAGACGCGCCGCAGGCCCGGAACAGTGGTCGCATTGACGTCAACCAGGTTTTGGTAGGCAACGTCGGGCCGCAGGTCGAGACCGCCTGACAGCGCGGCGCCATGGCAGAGATCGTTGGTGCAGCCGTGATCTTCGAAGATCGCCTTCTGGATGAGTGCAAACGTGCTCGCGAACGAGCCGCTGGAGCAATCCGCCGCGAACGCCGCGCCCGCCTGCCAAATGCTCATCGCCAGTGCAGTTGCCAGCGCACCGATGCCCGACCGACTCCAGCCTACGGTCATACCGACTCCTCTCGCTCGTTCTGAATTGCCCCGCACGAGAGTAGCCATGCTGATGCGTTTACTCAACCGGAATCGGACCAACTGGGGCACCGATTCGCGCCGGCGGCGTCCTACCCTACCCCGCCCGCTCCATCGAGTTGCCGCGGTGCTTGCGGTAGATGTCGGCCGCCCATTGGAATGCGGGATGGGTCGCCACTGACGCCCGGTAAGCTGCGGCGGACGCGGGGAGCGGAGCAATGAGCGGGTACGGAAACTCTGCCGGCATGACCACGGGAGACAGGAGCGCCGCCGCCGTGAGATCGGCAACGCTGAACGCCGCGCCCACCAGGTAGCCACTCGGCTGCAGCTCGGCCACGATGCGGTCGAGCGCCGCCTGGACCTTGGCGCGTCCTACCGCCGCACCGGCGGCGTCGATCCGCATGTCGGCGCGCATGACAGCGCTGATCACGGGATACAGGGCGCGGTATACGCGTTGCGTCGTCGGCCCACAGCCGACCGTCACCTGCGCGACGGTGAAGTCAGCGTCGGGCATGATCTCGTAGAACCAGGTGCGGCGCAAATGTGGACCCAGCTGCTCGTCGAAAAACTCCTCGAGTGCCAGGGCGCGGCCTCGATCCTCGTCGCGGCGCGGGTACAGCGGCGGCTCGGGCTGCCGCCGTTCGAGCGCCTCGATGATGCGGGTCGAATCGGCGATCGCCACACCGTCGAGGACGAGCACCGGCACCGCCTTTTGCCCGGTCATCCACAGGACCCGCGGTATGTGTGCACCGGGCAACACCGAACGGCGCACGTGCGGAATGCGCTTGTAGTCCAGCGCCCAGCGCGCCTTCTCGTTGTAATGGGAATACCGGAACTGCCAGAGAATTGGATCCGCCATGATCCGCAGTGTGCGGCACGATCGCAGAACCCGATCTTCTCTTCAACCCTCGCCGCCGTCTCGAGCATCTCCGGTTTGGAGATGCGCCCGCACCTTGGCTGCCAGCCAATCGACCCGATCCTTCCCCCAAAAGCGTTCACCCTGCACGACCCAGGTGGGAATGCCTGGGCAGCAATCGTGATCGAAGGCCGCGACCGCCGCTTCCAAAGCATACGTCGTGTCGGCCAGGAACGCGCGCTGCAGCAGAGTATCGGGGGCGAGTCCCGCCGCAGCTGCGGCGTGACGCACAACGGCTTCTTCATTGACGTCGAGTCCCTCTACCCAGGCAGCACGGAACAACGCACGGTCGAGCAGCGCCTCCTTACCACTGCCCACCGCGGCGTAGTAGGCGCGCGCTGGCAGTTCCTCGCGCTGCAGCGACGCCTCTCGCCAGCGCGCGGCGCGCTCTTCGAAGACGCCGGCTGCCAGCAGACGCAGCTCGATTCCGTGCTTGTGCGCCCAGCGCATACAGTCCTCGCGGTGGTACGAACTCTGCGCCGGGCCCTCCTTGCTGCCGACCAGGTCTGCCACCTTCACGCCCCGTGCTTTCGGTATGCAGATGGGCCGGCGCTCGATCACAACCGGCAACCCCGCGAGGGCACGTTCCGCCAGCAGCACACCGAGATACGCGTTCGGCGAGTGGTAGATCGTATAGCTGACCACCGTGACCATCGTCACCGAGGAGAACCACAGATGCGGCTCTCTGTCCATTGGCGGGTCCGGTTGGCGGCTCCGTTGGCGGTTGACGCCAAGCGAGCGACGGCTTAGAGAGCACAGTGCCATCAGAGTGAATCGGCAACTCAACGTCGAGACGAGGGAGGAGACCGATGAGACAACTTCTGATCGTTGTGGCGCTAGCGTCTGTGGCGGCAACCGCCGTGGCGCAGACCCCGGCTGCAAAGAGTGATGCCGGCCGCTTGAAGTCGGATGTGGCGAACGAGGAGGCCATCCGCAAGCTCTACGACCAGTTCGTCGCTGCTTGGAACAAGCACGACACCAAGGCGATGGCCGCGATGTGGGTGGAGGACGGCGATGACGTCGAGCCCGACGGCAATGTCGCCAAGGGCCGTGGCGACGTCGAGAAGCTCCTTGCCATGGAGCACTCCTCGGTGATGAAGAACACGAAGCTCGCGCTCACCATCGACTCCGTGTGGTTCATCACCGCGAACGTCGCCCTAGTGGACGGAACGTACGAGGTGACCGGCGTCGTGGCCCCGGATGGGAAGGAACTGCCGCCGCGCAAGGGCCGGCTCTCCAGTATCTTCCTCCAGGAGCGCGACAAGTGGTGGATCGCCGCCAGCCGTTTGATGATCCCCGAGAAGCTGCCCTGGCGGCCCAGTTGAGGTAGCTGGCGCCCCTGCCAGATAGCGCCAGCGCCCGCACTCGAGGCGAACCATGGGACCCGCACGGCTGGTCCCTGGTTACCGGTCCCTGGTTACTGGTCACTGGCTACTGGTCCCTGGTTACTCGTTGTTAGCCCTGGTCACTCCCCTCCACTCGCCGCTGCCATCGGCCTCATTTTTCTTGTACCATGCGGTGCATGAAGAGTCTGACGGCAGTCGTGGGAGTGCTCGTTGTGGCGGGCATGGCCGGTAGCAGTCTGGCGCAGGACAATCCGTGCACCGCGGGCGGCAAAGTATACGAGAGCGGCAAGATGGTCTGCATGCGCGGCTTCGTGCAGCGATGTGAGAATGGCAACTGGATCAACCAACAACGCTTCTGCTCGGAGGACACGGAGTTCGAAATCATCCGCGAGCCCGACGTTGCCGTCCCGGGTGTCGGTGGCGGCAATCAACCTGCGGTGCCGCCTGTGGTGCCACCTGCGGACAAGCCAGCGCCTGTCGAGGTCCCGCCCGTGGAGTGAACACGGCAACCGCGCCGCGACTGCCGCACCGACTGGACGGAAGTCGCGCGCGGGCTGTTTGACGCCGTTCACGCCACCGGGGGAACGAGACCTGTGCCGCAAATCACTGGAAGCGCGACAGTACCTTCGTCCAGAATGTCTCGATCGACCGCATGAGCGTGGCGTGCGGAATCAGTCCGTTGTAAGTCCACGCAAAGATCCACTGCGCCGGCAGCCGCCGCAGCAGCGCCTCGATTTGGCGTGTCACGGTATCCACCGAGCCGACGAGGAGCAGGCTGTCCGCCATCAAGTCGGGGGCGACGCCCGTATCCGGGTCCGCCAGGCCCTTCGAGAAACCGAACGGCTCGAACCATGCCGCGCCGCAGAAGGCGCCGCTGTCGTTCCACAGGGCCATCGCCTCCGCGTCGGTGTCAGCAATGACGACGTCGCGCAGCACCCCGATGCCCTCGCCGACCCGCCGCCCGGATACCTCGGCATACAGCTCGAACAGGCGCCGTTCCAGTTTGGGGTGTAACGGCGGCAGGATAGCGGTGACGTTCTCCTGCGCGCACCAACGGATGCTGCGCTCCGACGAGGCGAACGGCTGAAACAGCGGCGGGTGCGGCTTCTGCAGCGGCTTTGGAACCACCGCCACTTGCTGCACGATGCCATCGTGCACGCCGGCGCCGTAGCGCGCCGTCGCCTCGAGACTCCATGGCGTCTCCCCGGCGGGGACACGCCAGTAGCGCCCGTCGACGGAGAGCAGGTCGTTGGTCCACGCCTCCTTGACGATGCGGAAGCCTTCCTCGAACGCGGCGCGGTTCGCGGCGTCGATGGCATCGTGCTCGTGCGGCAGCGCGCCGTGGATGCCGTGCGTCTGCTGCGCCATGATGTCCACCCAGCGCCGCTGGTAACCGCGTGCAAAACCCGCGTTGGCACGCCCGCCGGTCATGTGGTCGAGCATGGCGATGTCTTCGGCCACACGAATCGGGTTCTGCGCGGGTAGTACGATGCCGAGCTGACCGACACGGATGCGCCGCGTCTGCATCCCGACGAAGAGGTCCAGCAGCACCGGGTTGTTGGACAGCTCGAAGCCTTCGACGTGGAAGTGGTGCTCGGTGAAGCTGATCGAGTCGTAGCCGAGGTCGTCCGCCAGGCGCGCCTGCTCGCCCAGCTCGGCCAGCATGCGTGTGTAGAGGTCACCGCGCAGGCCGGCGCAGCCTCTTTCGATCGCGGCGCGGCTGCCGATCGATGGCAGGTAGAAGAGCGAGACCTTCATACGCAGGTGCGCATTCCCTTCGCTGCTAGGCAAGTTGCTCGCGCCGCTGCAGCAAGAGCCACACGGCGCCCCACGAGACGGCGAGACCAATGACCGCAAACGCGACGTACGCCCAGACGTTGAACCGCGCCGGCAGTCCCTGCAGGATCGGGAAGACGGCCAGATTGATCGTGACGAGGGCCCCGTAGGCGACGCCCATCGGCAACGCAAAGCGCCGCAGCTGCCACAGGCCATAAGCGTAGACGAGCATCAAGACGCCGACGACGGGCGCCAGGATGTAGCATGCCATGCCGGTGAGGAATCTGCCGAAGAACACGAACCCGGAGCCCGCGCCCAGCGGCTTGAGGACGTCGGTCAGCGCGCGCACGGCGATCAAGACCGCAAACACCCGCAACGTCGTCCGGCTGCTGTTCATGCCCCTCCGTTCTGCCTGCAGCGCCTCGATGCTGGCACGTTCGCGGCGCAAAGACTACAGGATCGATGTATACAGCGGTGTTGCCGACGAGCTTGCAACTCCAACCCGGAGCAGGCAAACGGGCTCATGGACCGGAAAGCGCGCATTC
The DNA here is from genome assembly GCA_035541735.1 of Candidatus Margulisiibacteriota bacterium. GTDB lineage: Bacteria > Desulfobacterota > Binatia > HRBIN30 > HRBIN30 > DATKMS01. The sequence goes on along the minus strand of DATKMS010000217.1, from coordinate 16,066 downwards.
GCGAGTACAAGGAAACCCCGCGACCCATGGGCGTGTACAGAGTAAGAAACACGGTAAATGGCAAGTCCCTGGTCGGCACGAGCGTCGATCTCCCTGCGATAGTCAACCGGCAGCGCGTGCAACTCAAGATGGGCAGCCACTCCAATCGCGCCCTGCAGAAGGAGTGGAATGATCTTGGTTCGGAAGCCTTCGAGTTTGAAATCCTCGACACTCTCGAGCCGCCAGACCGGCCCGACTACGACCCGACCGACGACCTGCGGGTACTCGAAGAAATGTGGCTGGAGAAGCTCTCACCGTTCGACGACCGAGGCTACAATGTGCCGCCCAGAGCCGGTCAGCTGACCCGCAAGTGACCTGCGGCACCTTTGGACAACGCCGCCTCGACGGCGTCGGCGTCTGGTTCTGCGTCGGGTTTTCTTGTCTTTTGCTCCTGATGACCCCGAGTTGCACCTCACGTGTGCCGCCACCAGCGGCGCCCGCGCCGCCAGGCGCAGGCCTCTTGGCGCCATGCCCGCCGTCACCGAATTGCGTCGCCAGTCTGGCCACCGATCCCGAGCACCATGTCGACCCTCTACGCATCATCGGCGATCCCACCCACGCGATGGACGATCTGCGCCGCATCATCGAGTCGATGCCACGGACGCGCATCGTGGCGGCGAGCAACACGGCGCTGCACGCTGAGTTCCGCAGCCGCATCTTCCGCTTCGTCGACGACGTCGATCTGCAACTGGAAGGTCGCGTCGTGCAGATCCGTTCGGCATCGCGCACGGGATATTCGGATCTCGGCGTCAATCGCCGGCGCGTTGAGGAGATCCGCCGGGCGTTCGCGACCCAGGGCGGGGCGCACCCAAACTAACCACCCGGCGGGGACTCCCAGTCGTACATGCGCTGGCGGCGGTTCTCCCGGAAGTTGGTGACCTCGAGGCGCACGCCGTCGGGATCGTCGAAGAACGTGGCATAGTAGTCGGGCGCATACTCCGGATAGTAGCGCGGCGCAGACACCTCCACGCCGGCCACTTCCAGCGCCTGGGCGGCACGCTCGACCGCCCGCTCATCGACGACGCGGAAGCAGAAGTGGTGCAGACCTGGCGCGTAGGGGTTGTGGTCCGGTGTACCGGCGCGCGCCGGCCGCAGCGAGAAGCCGAACTGGCGGTTGAAGTAATGGACGTGTGGATCGCCGCCGATCACCGAGCCGGCCTTGCGATAGCCGAGTACGCCCATGACGCGATCGTAGAATTCTTCGGAACGCCGCAGGTCACGGACGGCCAGATAGATGTGGTCGATGCCGATGACTTCAACGACGCCGGTGCTCATCGCGTCAGCCCCCCTCCTTGTGTTGCATCAACTGGTTCAGAAAAGCAGTCAGGACCCGCTCGCGGAGCGCCGGCGGCAAGGCATTCAATATCTCGTTGATCTCCGCCATGCGCGCGGGCAACGCTCCACCCTGGACACCCGCCACGCCGAGCATCTGGCCGAGCGTCTCGTCGTTCAACGCCGCCGAGTCCAGTGCACCAAACGTCGCTCCAATGGTTGCCGCCAGATCGCTCGACTTCAGCGCCTTGGCTTTCTCCACGCACGTCCGCAGGTCGGCCAGCAACGCGTCCACCCACTGCACGCTCGCCGGGTTGACGGACAGATGGACGTTCTCCTTGGAGTTTTGAAAACCCAGCTGCGGCTGGATGTACCAGCCGCGTTCTTTCATCTCGTCGATGATGTGGAAGACACTCGCGTTGTCCGCGGTAAACGCCACCAGGTTCATCTCCGGCCGCCCGAGCAGGCGCAGGCCCGCAATGCGCTCGATGCCATCGGCGATGCGCCGCGTCGCATCGAGCACCTGGCGGGCGATCTCCAGGTAGCCGTCGTCGCCGATGAAATGAAGCACTGCCCACGCGGCTGCCAGCGGGCCGCCCGATTTGCTGCTCTGCACCGTCGGGTTGATCATGGTGTAGCCGCTCCAGTTGGCGCATGTGAAGATCTGGTATTTGCGCAACTCCTTGGTGCGGTACAACACCACCGATGCCCCCTTGGCCGCAAACGCATACTTATGGAAGTCCATCGACACCGACGTGACGCCGGGAACGGAGAAATCGAAGTCGGGCACCGGCGCGCCCAGGCGGCGGAAGTAGGGCAGCAGGAACCCGCCCATGCACCCGTCGACGTGCAGCAACAGATCGTGCTCGAGGGCCAGCTGTCCCAGCTCGCCAATCGGATCGACCACGCCGTGCGCGTACGACACCGCCGAGCCGACGAGCAGGATGGTGTTCGGCGTGATGGCGCGACGCATGGCCTCGACGTCGGCCTTGAAGCTCAACGGGTCCACCGGCACCAAGACGGGCTCGAGGCACAGATACTGCGCCGCCTTCTGGAACGCGGCGTGTGCCGTTGCCGGCATCACGATCTCAGGCGCGGTGATCTGCGGCCGCTTGGCGCGGGCGTAATCACGCGCCGTCTTCACCGCCAGAATGATGCTCTCGGTACCGCCGCTGGTAAAGTTGCCAACGACGTTCGCGTCACCATGCAGGTGCGAAGCGGCCATGGCGACCAGCTCGTTCTCCATGCGCAGCAAGCTGGGGAATACGGTGGGATCGAGGGCGTTTTCGGTCAGGTACATCATGTACGCCTGCTTGATCACCTCTTCCGCAGCCCGCCCGGGATCGTAGACATACGCCCACGTGCGGCCCTCACGCCACGGCATGTCGTTGGCCCGATAGGCCTCCAGGGTGGTGAAGATCTGCTCGCGCGACAGACCGTGTTGCGGAATTTTCATGAGCGTCTCCTGTCGTCACTCGTGTTCGTGCTCGGAAGAGGATAGGAAACCCCTTCGAGCACGAACACGCGCACCTCATCCCCTGAGCGCTTCCACCACGCGTAGGAAGTTTCCGCCGAGGATCTTCTGAATGCGTTGCGGCTGCCACCCACGGCGGAGCATAAGATCGACCAACCGCGGGAGCTGCAGCGGCGTCACCAGGTCGCGCGGCGGACAGATCGCGCCGTCCCAGTCGCTGCCGAGCGCCGCGTGATCTTCACCCACCGTGTCGACGATATGCGCCACGTGCCGCAGCACGCTTTCGGCGCGACCACCCCACCATGGGTCACCGAGAAACCCCGAGTGGTACATCACGCCGATCGTTCCACCCGTATCGGCGACGGCGCGCAACTGTTGGTCGTCGAGGTTGCGCCAGTGCGGCTGCACGGCGGCGATGCCGGTGTGGGTCACCAGCAGCGGTTGCGTCCGGTCGTGGACCTCCATCGCGTCGAAGAAGCCGGGCCGGTTGATGTGCGCCAGATCGACGAAAATCTTCTTGGCATTCAGCCGCCGCACGTAGTCACGGCCGAAGCGTGACAGCCCCTCGCCGTGTCGCGCACCCGTTGGAGCACTGGTCACGCCGAGACGCGACGACGTGAGGTGCACGAGCGTGACGCGCAACACCAGGTTCTCGGGAATCAAATCGAGCGCCTCGGGGTCACGATCGAGGGCGTTGCCACCCTGGATGCCCAGAAACGCAGCGTGCCTGTGCTCAGCCTTTGCCTGCTGATACTCCGCAACATTGCGGACCACGCAAAAGTCGGCGGGCACGCTGTCGAAGATTCCCTGCAACCGGCGCAGGTTCTCCAAGAACACCTCGGGCCGCCGCGTCCCTCTGCGCCACGGATTGGTCGTGATCGCCCACGTGGCACCGGTCAGTCCGGCAGCCCTCACGCGTGGAAAGTCCACCTGGCTATAGAAGCGCCCGGCGAACAACCCTGTCCCATGCCGCCTGCGCAGGTCGTAGCGGAAGGCGCGGTTCCAGATGAACGAATCGAGGTGCAGATCGATGACGTCGCTTGCCAGGTACAGCTCCACCGCCTCGCGCGCGATCCCGAGGTCGCGCGCCCACTCCCCGGGGTCGGCGGGCTTCCACCTCTGACTTTCAAAACCAGGCACTGCGTTTTCTGCCACTGGTCACTGATTACTCCCCCCGCAGCCGGTGCAGCACTCTCACAGGACGCCGGTGAGCGCAAGCGCGCGGCGCCTTCGTTGACATAGCGCCGGCCCACTCGCTAATGATCTGGCTGGCGTCGTCGGCGTCGACCTCACAGCAGGAGCCGTATGAACTTCGATTTTTCGGACGATCAAAAGTTGTTGCGCAAGACTGCGCACGATTTTCTTTCCGAGCACGCGCCGCTGAGCCTCTGCCGCGCCGTGCTCGAATCGGATGCACCGTACTCCGACACGCTGTGGAAGAGCGTGGCGGAACTGGGCTGGCTCGGCACGGCGATCCCCGAAGAGTACGGCGGCGCAGGGTTCGGCCATTTGGAGCTGGCAGCCATCGCCGAGGAGATCGGGCACGCCCTGGCGCCGATTCCGTTCGCGTCGAGCGTTTACTTCGCGACCGAGGCAATTCTGCTCGCCGGCTCACCTGCCCAGAAGCAAGCCTACCTGCCCCAGCTGGCTGCGGGTGCACGGATCGGAACCTTCGCGCACACCGAGCAGGCCGGCGAGGCCGATCTCGGCAGCATCACCGCGGCCTTCACGAACGGCACGCTCACCGGGATCAAGTGGCCGGTAGCCGACGGTGATACGGCTCACTGCGCAGTGGTCACCGCCAGACAGGGAGCAGACACTGTGCTGGCGCTTGTCGACCTCAGCGCGCGCGGCGTGACACGCAAGCCGTTGCGCTCGATCGATCCGAGCCGCTCACTGGCAGAGCTGCGCTTCGACGCCACGCCGGCCGAGCTACTCGGCGACGCCGCCAGTGGCGCCGCGACGGTGCAGAAGATCATGGATCGCGCTGCGGTCCTCCTCGCTTTCGAACAACTCGGCGGCGCCACGCGCGCCTTCGAGATCACCCGTGAGTATTGTCTGAGCCGTTACGCCTTTGGCCGCCCGATCGCCTCTTTTCAGGCCATCAAGCATCGGCTCGCCGACCTTTACGTCGAGATCGAGCTGGCACGTTCGAACGCCTACTACGGTGCGTGGGCGTTGAGCACCGATAGCCCGGAGCTGCCGGTGGCGGCGTGTGGCGCCCGCGCCAGCGCCAGCGACGCCTTCGCGCTGGCGAGCCAGGAGATGATCCAGCTGCACGGTGGCGTCGGTTATACGTGGGAGTTCGATTGCCACCTGTTCTACCGCCGCGCCAAGTATCTCGGTGCCCTGTTGGGAAGCGCGCACCAGTGGCGCGAGCAACTCGTCCAACGCCTGGCGGCGGAAGAGCAGTGACCGGTGACAAGTAACACAAGTGACCAGTGACAAGTAACCAGCAACCGGGGACGAGGGACCGGTGATGGGGGTAACCAATGGACTTCAATGATACGCCTGAAGAAGCTGTATTTCGCGCTCAGGTGCGGGCCTGGCTTGACGCCAATGCGGAACGCTTGAAGCCAGGTGAGCGGAATCCGGGGCTCGAAGGACGCACCGACCCTGGCGCCATCAAGCGGGCGCAGGAGTGGCAGGCAAAGAAAGCGGACGCCGGCTGGGCCTGTATTACCTGGCCAAAGGAGTACGGCGGCCGCGGCGCAACGGCGATCCAGAGCGTCATTTGGAATCAGGAAGAAGGGCGCTACAAGACGCCACCCAACATCTTCGGTATCGGCCAGGGCATGCTGGGGCCGACGATCATGGTGCACGGCACCGAGGAGCAGAAGCAGCGCTACATCCGCCCGATGCTGCGCGGCGCGGAGATCTGGTGTCAGCTGTTCAGCGAACCGAGCGCCGGTTCCGACCTCGCCGGCCTGCGCACCAGCGCTGTGCGCGACGGCGACGACTGGGTCATCAACGGCCAGAAGATCTGGACCACCGGTGCGCAGTACTGCAAGTGGGGCATGATCGTCACGCGCACCGATCCGAACGCGGAGAAGCACAAGGGGATCACCTATTTCATCGTCGACATGCAGTCCCCGGGTATCGAGATCCGGCCGATCAAGCAGATCAACGGCACATCCGCGTTCAACGAGGTCTTCTTCACCGACGTGCGCGTACCTGACAAGAACCGCGTTGGCGCCGTCAACGACGGCTGGCGCGGTGCGCTCACCACGCTGATGAACGAGCGCCACTCCATCGCCGGCGGCGGCGCGGGCGGGCCTGATTTCCGTGATCTCCTCCACCTCGCCAGGACCACCAACCTCCATGGCCGTCCCGCGTTCGAGGATAGCGCGGTTCGGCAACAGCTGGCGCGCCTTTACATCCGCGGCAAGGGACTGCAATACACCGCCTACCGCACCCAGACAGCGCTGTCGCGCGGTCAGACGCCAGGCCCCGAAAGCTCCATTGGCAAGTTGGTTGGGGCACCCTTGCGCCAGGAGATGGCCAGCTTTGCCGTCGACCTGCAGGGCCCTGCCGGCGCGCTGATCGATCGCCAGGCCGCGCCGGAGGAGGGCGTGTGGCAGCAGATGTATCTCGGTACACCGGGTTTGCGACTGGCGGGCGGGACCGATGAGATTCTGCGCAACATCATCGCCGAGCGCGTCCTCGGCCTGCCGCCGGAGATCCGTGTCGACAAGGGGTTGGCCTTCAAGGACGTACCCACCGGGCCGAAGGCCCAATGATCGAATGGTGGTGAGCGCTGAATGTTGAATGCTGAATGACGGACGCGGCCCAGGCCTGCGCTGGGGCGGCTAGGGGCGGGGAATTCACCATTCAGCATTCACCATCCACAATTCGGCGCAGCTTCGCGCTGCTCTTCGGCTGCCTCGTGTGCATCGGCATCGGACAGTCGATGCTGTTTTCCATCCTGCCGCCGGCAGCGCGCGCCATCGGTATTTCCCCGTTTCAGGTCTCGACCATCTTCGCCACCTCGGCGTCGATTTGGGTGTTCGTCAGTCCGATGTGGGGGCGGCGCAGCGACGTCAGCGGCCGCCGCACCGTAATGCTGATTGGTTTATTGGGCTATGCGTTGTCGATGACGCTGCTCGCCACCGTGATCAGGATCGGCACCCTCGGCCTGCTGCCGCCGGTCATCGTCTATCCGCTGTTGATCGCCTCACGCTCGGTCTTCGCACTCATCGGCTCCGGTACCGGCCCGGCGTCGCAGGCCTACATCGCCGACCGCACCAGTCGCGCCGAACGCACCGCCGGCGTGGCCCTGGTCAGTGCAGCGATGGGTCTGGGGGAGACGGTGGGCCCAGGGGTGGGCGCCGCACTGGCGCCGATCGGTCTGCTCGCACCGATCTATCTCGCCGCGGCGTTGGCGGTGGTGAGCGCGTTGACCATCTGGCGGTTCCTGCCCGAGGAAGGACCGCCACTGACTCATGACGCGGCGCGGTCGCTGAAGATGCGCGTCAGCGATCGGCGCATCCGGCCCTACCTCCTGGTCAGCACGGCGCTGCAAGCCGTGCGCGCCACGACGGTCATCACGCTCGCATTCTTCCTGCAGGACACGCTGCAGCTCACCGCACAGCAGACCGTGCAGTACTCCGGAATCGGCTTCGTCACGCTGGCGGTATCTGGCTTGTTCGCACAGCTCGTCGTCGTCCAGCGTTTCCGTCCAACCGCACGCTGGATGATGCGCGTCGGTACCTTCCTGATGCTGGGCGCTTTCATCTTGTTCATCGTGGGAGGTGCTTTCGCCATGTACCTGGTAGGCCTGACCTGTCTCGGCCTTGGCCTCGGTTTGGTGCGGCCCGGTTCCGCCGCCGCAGCGTCACTCTCCGTCGAACCCAACGAGCAAGGTTCGGTTGCCGGCATGCTGGGCGGCGTCGCGGTCATTGGCAACGTCTTCGGGCCCATGCTCGGCACGACGCTCTATGCGGTTGCCCGGACCGGCCCTTACGTCCTCAATGCCCTCATCATGGCCGGCGCCCTGGTGCTGGTCTTCAGCAATCGGCGCGTGCGTCTGATCCGCGTTTAGCGGCGCTCCGCTACCAGCACAGCAGCGGTTGGCCCTCGGAGGTGGGACGGCAGTGTGCACCCCACCGCACCATGCCGCCGCGCCCCCGCACCTGCTGCTCTGGACCCTCGCCTGACATCTCCTGCAGGGTAGCAGCGCCCTGCCGATGCGTCGTCAACAGTGTGCCGACGACGACAAAGCCCACAAAGGCGACGATCGACCCGAGGATGAGCACCGCGGTGTTGGCCGCGCGCGCTGGCGACGGCCGCACGGCGTTGAACAGCAGTGCGCATATGACGGCGACTACAACCAGTGTCCGTTTTGTCATTGGATCCTCCGCAGCACAGGTGTTGCGCTCCAGTCCTCTCGAATCTTTGCCGCCTTCGGCGATGAAGCAAGTTGGGAATGTTGGTTCATGGGGCCGGTGCGATCAGGCGATCCGCGATCCAGCGGCGGTGGTGCATGGCGTCGCCGAACGCCGGACGCGAGCTGTAGGCGCGCTTGAAGTAGAAGTGTACGTCGCAGTCGACGGTGAACCCAAACCCACCGTGCGATTGCACAGCCCGCGCTGCGGCAAACATGTACGTCTCGCTCAGCTGCGCCTTCGCCATGCGCGCCAGCAACTCGGCGTCGGGCGCCTCGGCATCGAGAGCCGTGGCTGCCGCATAGACGAGCGAGCGCCCATGCTCAAGGGCGATCAACACGTTGACCAGTGGGTGCTTGATCGCCTGGAAGCTGCCGATCGGACGCCCGAACTGCACGCGCGTCGCCGCATACGCGGCGGTCATCGCCAGCAGCGCATCGGCACCACCGGCCATCTCCGCTGCCAACGCCGCACAAGCACGCGGCAAGAGGTGCGCAAAGACGTCTTCGGCAGCGATCGGGAAGATCGCATCGTCTGCAACCGCAACGTTCTGCATGACGAGACGTCCACTGCGGCGCGTGCGGTCGAGGCCGTGCTCCGGAACGACGGTGACTCCCTCCGCCCTCGCATCAACCACCGCCAGCCGAACGGTGCCATCCTGACGGAACGGAACAATGAACAGGGCGGCGGTCGGGGCCGCCCAGACGTGGTGCTTCTCGCCAGAGAGACGGCCTTGGGCGCGCACGGTGCGTGTGTCCTGTGCCTGCCAGCCCCCGTCGGGCTCCACCTGCGCCAGACTGACGAGGAGTTCGCCAGCCGCCATGCGTGGCAGCAGCCGTGCGCGCTGTGCATCCGACCCGCCGCGTTCGATCACCAGCGCGGCCAGCGCGGTCGGCAAGAGTGGCGACGGCAGCAGCTGCCGCCCGGCTTCCTCGAGGAGGACAGCAAGGTGTGTGAAGCCCAGCCCAGATCCGCCATGCGCTTCGGGCACGACAAGCCCCAACCAGCCGAGCTGCGCCAACTCCCTCCAGAGCTGCGGATCGTCACCGCGGGAATCGTCGCTGAGGCGCCGCACCGCCGCGATGGGCGAACGCTCTGCGAACCAGCGGCGCGCCTGCTCCCGCAGCAACACGTGCTCTTCGTCGTAGTGCAGCGTGGCCATCACCGGCTCTTCGGCAGACCCAGCACGCGCTCGCCAAGGATGTTCCGCAGGATCTCGCTCGTGCCGCCGCCGATGGTGACGCCAAAGGAGTTGAGGAATGTCCGCTGCCATTCGGCGTTGTCGATGGCTGCGGGGTCCTCCAGCCACAGCGCCCCCGCGTAGCCCTGCAGCTCGCAGGCAAAGTCCGAGAGGCGTTGGTTGAACTCCGACGAGACGAGCTTGCGCATCAACGGCAACGCCAGTGGGCGGTCGTGTGTCAGGCCGGCAATGCGTGAGCGCGGCACGGACCACTTGATTGCACATTCCTCGATCGCCAAAGCAGCGAGCCGGTCACGCACAACGGGGTCATGGAGCACAGGGTTTCCGTCGCGCCGCAGGTTACGCGCCATGGCAATCAGACTGCCGACCGCGTCCTCGACGCCGGCGCTGCTGCCTGCCGACCCTTCGGACGCACCACGTTCGAAGCTCAACGTCGCGACGGCGATCTCCCACCCCTGCCCTTCCTGTCCGAGCAACGCATCGCGCGGGATGCGCACGTTGCTGAGAATCTCCTGATTGAAGCCGCCCTCGCCGGTCATCTTGATCAAGGGCTGCACGGTCACGCCCGGAACTTTCATCGGCATCAGGAAGTACGAGATCCCGGCATGTTTCTCCGCCTGCGGATCTGTACGGGCCAGCAGGATCATGTAGTCGGCGAAATGGGCGAGCGTCGTCCACACCTTGTGGCCGTCGATGACGTAGTCGTCGCCGTCGCGCCGGGCGCGCGTGCGCAGCGACGCCAGGTCGCTGCCCGCTTCCGGCTCGCTGAACCCTTGGCACCAGATCTCATCGGCGCGCAGCAGGGGCGGAAGGAACCGGCGCTTCTGCGCCTCGCTGCCGAAACGCAGGATCACCGGTCCGGCCCATGACAGACCGATGGCGTTGACCATGAACGGCACGCCGGCGCGCGCCAGCTCCTGGTCGATGATGCGCTGCGTGCCCGCCGGCAGGCCACGGCCACCATACTCGCGCGGCCACTCGACACCGACGTAGCCGGCATCGTAGACACGGCGTTGCCAAGCGCGCAGGAAGTCGAACTGCTCGCGTGTAGCGACGGCCAGCATGCTCTGCGGCAGCATGAAGCCGGGATCGCCGGGAGCGTTCGCTGCCAGCCACGCCTGCAACTCAGCACGCCGTCGGCCCGCGTCGATGTCTGAATCCCCTCCGCCCATGCCTTCCTCGTCCCTATCGGCGCGAGGCAGTGCTCGTCAAGCGCACCGACCTTTCTGCGCACCCGCGGCTTCGGCTATAGAGCAAGTATGAACCAAGACGTTGGCTTTGCTGCTTCGTGTGACCGGGTTGCCGCATGACTCCCCGTTGCGCCGGCAACGTTGCCGACCAACTGCGTTACGTCAAGGTGTCCGAGGCAACGCTCAGCCTCGAGCGGTTTCCCGACTTTCTGATCGCCGGACCACAGCGTACCGGTACCACGTGGCTGCACGCGCACCTACGCTATCATCCCGAGATCTTCCTGTCGGAACCGAAGGAGCTGTTCTTCTTCAGCCGGCTGAAAACGCCCGGCAGTCCAAAGTTCCAGTCGAACGACCTGGCGTGGTACCTGCGCTTCTTCCACGATCCGCCCTGGCGCTACGCACTGAAGACCGCCGTCAGTCTGTGGAAGTATCGCCAGCCGTACCGCCCGCGCGTCCGCGGTGAAGCGACCGCCAGCTATGCCGCCTTGGACCCTGACGTTGTCCGCGAGATCACCGCGCTCAACCCCGACATCAAAGTCATTCTCATGATCCGCAACCCGATCGATCGCGCCTGGTCGCACGCCAAGAAGGATCTGGCACGCAACCGCAACCGGCGGTTGCAGGACGTTTCGGACGAGGAGTTCAGGGCGTTCTTTACCGATCCGTATCAGCGCCAGTGCGGACGCTACGTCGACAATTACGACAACTGGGCGGCTCACCTCAAAGACGGCCATCTGTTCGGCGGCGTCTTCGACGACATCGCATCACAACCCGAGGCGCTGCTGCTGCGGGTGATGTCGTTCTTGGGCGTAACCAGCGATCGGCGCTACATCGATCAAAGAGTCCGCGAGGCGGTGAACCCGACAGCCACCTCGGAGGTGCCCGAGAAATACCGCTCCTTCCTCAAACAGTTGTTCAGGGACGACCTGGAAAAGCTGCAGAGCCGCTTCGGTCTGGGCTGGGACAAGTAGCCCACACGGCTGCACAGCAGGCTGCTTGCGCCCGCGGGGCGAACAGACAACAGGATGCCCGTGATACTGCCGCCGGCGGCGCGTGACCGATGGCTTGAGCGCACCACTACGGAGAATGATCTTCGCGCCGATGCTGGCATCGGCGTCTCAGAGCATGCCCTGCGTCTTGTCGCCGTCCGCCCGCGCACGCCCCGGCGTGGACCGGCGTCGCGCCTGCGCTCAGCCCACCCCGCAGCCGCTCAGCGCGTTGTTCACCGCCTGGATGATCACCGCCACCGTGACCTCGGTGCCACTCGGAACGCCACCTGGGCACGCCGATGGTTGAGCAGTGCCAAGAGCGATGTTGACCAGCGTGACGAGATCGTTGATGGCCACGGTCGCTGTGCCGCCGCAGTCGCCGATGCACACCTCGGGCGGAGTGGCGTTGGCCTCATAGGCACCAATCGAGCACTGCCCGTGACCGGTGCCGGGGCGCACGTAGCCACGCTGGTCGAGGTTGCTCACGGGTGGTGCCGCACAGACCGATTCGTCCCCGGCATTGATCGCCGGGCTACCCGCTTGGAGCGCGATGGTTTGCGTCGGCCCGCCGTTGTTGGCCAGTCCCGCCGAATCGAGCATGGGGTTCGTAGTGCTGAGAGACGTTCCCGCCAAGCCGCACGTCGTACCGTCGTCGATGTTGTGGCCGCCATCAGTGACGCTGCCGGCGCAATTGCCGCCCGTGGTGCTATTGGCGACGATAGTGTTGGTGACCGTCAGCCTGCCGATGCTGGTGATGCCGCCGCCGTTGTGGCTCGCGCTATTGCCGGAGAACGTGCTGTTGGTGACGGTGCCCGTACCGCTGGCGATGCCGCCGCCGTCGTAGCCCGCGCTATTGCTGGAGAACGTGCTGTTGGTGACGGTGACCGTACCGATGCTGGCGATGCCGCCGCCGTTGTGGCTCGCGCTATTGCCGGAGAACGTGCTGTTGGTGACCGCCAGCGTGCCGCTGTTGCCGATGCCACCGCCGCCGTGGCTCGCGCTATTGCCGGAGAACGTGCTGTTGGTGACCGCCAGCGTGCCGCTGTTGCCGATGCCGCCGCCGTCGTAGTCCGCGCTATTGCCGGAGAACGTGCTGTTGCTGACCGTCAGCGTGCCGCTGTTGCCGATGCCGCCGCCGCCACCGGTGGTGCTGGCCGCGCTATTGCCGGAGAAGGTGCTGTTGGTGACCGTCACCGTGCCGCTGTGGTTGTAGATACCGCCGCCGCCGAGGCCGGCGCTGTTGGTGGAGAAGGTGCTGTTGGTGACCGTCAGCGTGCTGCCCTCGTTGTCGATGCCGCCGCCTTTGTGGCTCGCGCTATTGCCGTTGGCGATGGTCAGGTTCTGGACGGTGAAGTTGACGCCACTGTTCACCACGAAGATGCCCACGCTGTTCCCACCGCTGATCGTGATCGCACCGCCGCCATCAACGGTGGTGTCGGCGTTAATCGCCCCGGTGGCGGTCACGGTAATCGTGGCGAGGCCGCCACAGTTGAACGTCACCAACCCGCCACCGCCAAGCGCCGCATTCAGCGCCGCTGGCGTGCAGCTATCCGGCGTGCCCGTGCCGACCACACCACCGGCCCGCACGACCGTTGGCGCGCTGCCGACGAAGACGGCGACACACAGGATGGCAGAAGCCGCACCCCGGCGTAGGTGCTGACTCCACCACGGTGCCGCGCATCGCGGGCATAACCACTCGTGTGAACGTGTCACGGCTGCCTTCCTTTCTCGGGCGTGGAACTGCTGCACACGCCGTCCAACCAACTGGTCGGGTGGTGCGGCGGTTTGACTCGGTTTCTCCCGTGGACTTTCTCGATGCGAAGGATGCTGGCTCGGAGGACAGACTCCGCAGCCGCTAGGCTCGGGGTACGAAGTTCCGCGCCCTGCGGAGGCCCGCGTCGAACCGCATAGATGTGGTGGGCATGGTCCATAACCGGCCCTCCGTTGGAGGAGAGAAGGGAGAGCATGCGCTGTACCACTGACAGGGTTGTGTGTCCCAGCGGCAACTCCGCGCAGCTACGCCCCCGAGGCTTCACGCGGTTGGGAAGCGCTTCCGAGAGTCAAGAGGCAACTGCCGTGCCCATCTCGTCTGTGGTCACCGGCCTGTCATCGCACTGCCAACGATGTATGTGCCAACATCCCGCGTATGGGGAGCCGCACTTCTGGAAGCAGGCACCGCTTGGGTTCCAGCGGCAGGGCTTTCAGCGCTTGTTTCTCTACTATCTGTGAACCAGATGCAGCCGACCGACGTCTGTTGTCTGTCGGTCTGATGCCTGCCATCAGCTCGGCGCAAGATCGCACAGGACCTGCTCCGTCACCTCGGGTGGGACGCCTGTAGGGAGGTTGAGCAGCGCCATTCCCATCCCGTGCCGTCGCCACTCGGCGAGCTTGTCGCGACAGTATGCCGCCGGGCCGCAGATGGCGATGGCATCGATGAGGTCATCGCTCACTGCCGCAGCGGCCTGGCGCCGCTCGCCGGTATTGTACAACTGGCGCACCTGGTCGGCGTTCTCCTTGAACCCGTAGCGGCAGAAGAGCGCGTGGTAGTAAGTGCCCATGCCGCCGATGTAGAACGACACCAGTGGTTTGATCAGCGAGCGCGCTGTCGCCGCGTCGTCCATCGGCACCACTGCCATGAACGGCGCCACATCGATGCGCGCCGGGTCCCTGCCCGCCTCGCCTGCACCGGCCTCGATCCACGCCATGCCGTCGCGCAGATGCTTGTACGGCCAGAAGGTCGGCACCCAGCCGTCGGCGATACGCCCGATCTCACGCACCGCACGTTCCTGCAGCGAGGCGATGTAGATGGGGATGTCCGGGCGCAGCGGCTGCATTTCGAGCTTGAAATGTCGCGCGTCGAACAGCGTGCTCATCTCCGGTGACAGGCGGTCGCCGCGCCACAGGGCGCGCAGGATGCCGACCGTTTCGCGCAAGCGTGTCAGCGGTTTCGCGTACGGCACGCCGTGGAAGTTCTCGACCACGGTCTTGCCGCTCGTCCCCAGCCCGAGAATGACGCGCCCCTCGGAGATCTCGTCGAGCGTCGCTGCGCTCATGGCGAGCAGCCCCGGCGAACGGCTGAAGACGTTCGCAATGCCGGTTGCCAGCTTGAGGCGCTTGGTGGCCAGCGCGATCTCGGTGAGCAGCTGGAACTGCTCGTACGCCCACGCCTCGGGAATCCAGATCGAGTCGTAGCCGAGATCCTCCGCCACGCGTGCGGCGCGCAGCACGGCTTTGCGATCGTAGTTCTTCCAGAAGGGAACGATTCCCAAACGGTTCGACATGCGATGCTCCGCCGGCGCTGCGTCAATCCAGATCCTTGCCGTCCATGCCGGCATTCTTGCGAGCCTGACGCAGGAGCTCCGCAACCACAGAGCCAATGGCCGTCGGGTCCTCGGCCGGCTTCGCTGTCGGGCCGCGATGCCAGCCCTCGGCAACCGCCAGAAGGTGCCCGTTGGCTTCGAAGACACGGCCTGTGACCTTTGCAGACTCGGCGCTGGCGAGCCACGTGATGATCGGCGCGATCCAGCGGGGATGCATGGCCGCCTTGTCCTCCTCGCCGCTGCGCCCCATGAGAAGATCCTCTGTCATGCGCGTGAGCGCGCCCGGCGCCACCGCATTCACCGTGATGCCGTAGCGGCCCAGCTCGCGGGCGGCGATGATCGTGAATGCGGCGATCCCGGCCTTCGCGGCTCCGTAGTTGGTTTGCCCTGGATTGCCATAGATCCCGGACACCGACGTCGTGTTGATGATACGCGCGTCGACGGGTTTCCCCGCCTTCGCTTGATCACGCCAATAGGCGGCAGCGAAGTGCGCCGGTGCGAACGTACCCTTCAGATGCACCTTGATCACCGCGTCCCACTCCGTCTCGGTCATGTTCACCAACATGCGATCGCGCAGGATGCCGGCGTTGTTCACCAGCACGTCGAGGCGGCCGAAGGTCGTGACCGCCTGTTGGATCATGCGCTCGGCGCCGCTCCAATCGCTGACGTCGTCACCGTTGGCGATCGCCTCGCCGCCGGCGGCCTTGATCTCGCGCACGACCTCGCCGGCCGGTCCGAGCGAGGCGCCGGTGCCGTCGCGTTCACCGCCGAGGTCATTGACCACGACCTTGGCGCCGTGCCTGGCGAGCATCAGCGCATGCTCGCGGCCGATGCCGCGGCCGGCTCCGGTGATGATCACCACGCGTCCTTCACATAGTCGGCTCATGTCATCCTCCCGCTGTGCAGCGAGATAGCACGCATGCTGCCGCGTCGCTACGTCGCGGGCATGCAGTCGCGGTCACGCCTGCGCTCCCGCCAGCAGGGCCTCCGCCGTGCTACCGAGGATCGCTGCTTCGTCCGCGGGGGCGAGGCCGAGTTCGCGAACGTGCGCGATGCTGTCTTCGATGCGCAGCGCGACGCTGGGTGCATCGCTGCCGAACAGCAGGCGCCGTTCCAGACCGCCGATCATGCCACGGTCGATCGGGGCGTGGTGCAGCACCACCGGCGTCAGATCCGCGTACGTCGAGCGCGTGC
>DATKMS010000216.1:0-30102 GCA_035541735.1 Candidatus Margulisiibacteriota bacterium | reverse complement strand
AACACGGCCAGCACAGCACGGCAGAGACGGTGATCCCAGGCGAGCGCGTAGCGCAGGCGGTACGGCAACGTCAGCACCCACTGGCGCACGGGCAGGCCGCCGAGCACGCCGTCCACCAGGTGCGCGGCCAGCTCGGCCATGCGCCGGCCGCAACCCGACGGGCAGAAGCCGCGGCCCTTGCACGAAAACGCGACGAGAATCTCGCGCTGGCAGTCGGTGCAGCGGAAGCGCGCGAACCCCTCCGCCAGGACGCCGCAGGTCAGGAACTCACGCAGTTCGCGCTCAACGAAGCGAGGCAGGCCCTCACCGCCCCCGCGCAGACGCGCCTCGGCCAGGAAAGTCTCAAGGTGCTCGCGGACGACCCGGTGCAGCACCGTGTCCTCGGGCCGGCGGCGCACGTCGGTGGACCGTGCGCGCCCAAGTCCGTCCGCACAGCGCAGCGAGTGCGACTGGCGGGGCACATCGGGCAGCGCCTCGCAGCGCCCATGCCCGTTATAACAGGGTGCTGAAGAAGGGTCTCGGCACCCTTCGACAAGCTCAGGGTGAGCGGCAAACAACAATGAAATCGGGGAGGGGATCCGCTCATGCTGAGCGCGTCGAAGCATGGGGTGGGGTTTGCACGAGATCGACGCGGACGAAGCCCTGAGCCGTTGCGGGTCAGCTCGCCCGCAACTCGTCGACTAACGCCCGATGCTGCTCGTTGGGTAAGCGGCACTCGACGGGAGATCCGTCTCTACGCCGTGCACGCAGCCGTTGGATGCGCGTCGCTGCGGCAGTGACGGTGGTCGTGTCCACCGAGCCGTTTGCTACTGCCGCTTCGATCGCCGCAAACGCTTCGCCGGCGCGCTCGAGCTCCTGGCAGACCAGCAATGCATCGGCGCCCGCCCGCAGGGCCGACACGGCTGCGTCGGCGATCGACTGTTGGCCGGTGATCGCCCGCATCGCCAGGTCGTCGCTGGCGACGACGCCGTCGAAGCGCAGCTCGCCCCGCAACAGGTCGGTGAGGATCTTGCGTGACAAGGTTGCGGGATGATCGGGATCAAGCGCCGGGTAGAGCACGTGCGCGCTCATCAGCATCGGCACCCCCGCTGCGATGGCGGCACGGAAGGGGACCAGTTCCGTGCGCTCCAGCTCGGCGCGCGAGCGCCGGACAACAGGCAGCTCCAGATGCGAATCTTGCTCGGTGTCACCGTGACCCGGGAAATGCTTGCCGCAGGACAGGACGCCGCCGTCGTGCAAGCCAAGCACCAGTGCGATCCCCATCTTGCTCACCAGCTCCGGGTCGCTGCCCAATGCGCGGTCGCCGATGACCGGGTTCGCCGGGTTCGAGTTGACGTCGAGCACCGGAGCAAAGTTGAGATCGATGCCGACGCTGGCCAGCTCGTTCCCCATTGCGCGTCCAACGCGGTAGGCGAGATCGGGGTTCTGCGTACGTCCCACTGCCGCGGCCGGGGGGAACTGGGTGAACGGTTCGCCGAGCCGGAGCACCCGGCCGCCCTCGTGGTCAATGGCGACGAGCGGTTGCGACGGCAGCGCGTGCAGATCTGTGGTCAGTGATGCGATCTCGGCAGGCGTCCCGACGTTGCGGCGAAACAGGATTACACCGCCGACGTGAAGGTCTTCCAGGATACGGCGTGTCGCATCATCCAGCGTCGGGCGAGGTATGCCGACGAACAACAACCGTCCGATCACTTCGCGACGTCGGTTCACGGCCTCAGACGCCCACTAGCACGTCGGTACCATCGATCCGCACGTCGTACTTGTCGACGTGGCAGCCCGGTTCGTCGAGGCATTCGCCGCTGGTGACGTTGTAGGTCCAGCCGTGCCAGGGGCAGATGACGTTCGTTCCATCCAGCTCACCTTCGCCGAGTGGGCCGCCGCGATGCTTGCAGGTGTTGTCGATGGCGTAGAACGTCCCGTCGACGTTGAACAGCGCAATCTGCTTGCCTTCCACCTCGACGGTCTTGCCCTGCCCCGCAGGAATCTCAGATGTCGTTGCCACGCGCACGAAGTTCGCCATGTAGCCTCCTCGTCATGCAAACGAACGCAGCGGATTCTAGTGGAAGTCACCGCGCTGTCGCAACGTCGATGCGCCATGTGGGCGCGGCGAACCGTGCATTGACTCTAGTCGATTCTCTGCCATGGTTCGGAGAAGGTGACCGTCCGACCAAAACGATGAATCGTCGTCTGTCATGGCCAGCGGGCCTCAGACGCTGGCGCCGTTGGATCATCGCGCTGCTGATTCTCATTGCGGTGCGTGTACTGCTCCCGGCCATACTGCGCTCCGTCATTGCCTCGCAAGCGTCCAAAGCGGTGCATGCACGTGTCGAGGTCGGCGACGTGGACCTCGCGTTGTACAAGCTCGGAGTCGTGCTGAAGGATGTCGCCGTGCACGCGGCGAGCCCGTCGGCGGATGGCGGCGCCGCCTCCGGTGCTGCCACCCCAGCCGCGACCCCGGGGGCCGCAGCTGAGAGTCAGGCCGCGCAGGCTGCAGCCGGGCCTTCCGAGCCGCCGCTGATCGCCTGGAAACGCTTCGCGGTTTCCGTGCGCTGGCTGCCGCTCTTCAAGAAGGCGGTCATCCTGCGCGAGGTTGAACTGGACTCGCCGCGCATCGCGCTCGAACGCCTCCCCGACGGGAAACTCAATCTGATGGCACTTGTCCCCGCCAGTAGTGAAGAAGCACCACCGCCGCCGACGCCGGCGCAGACTGCGCCGACGGGCTCCGGCTGGGGTGTCGGCCTCGATCACTTGGTCTTGCGCGACGGTGGCGTACGCTTCCGCGACCTCAAAGTGAAGGACAGTGAGCCGATCGAGCTGACCATCCCGACCATCGCGGTCACCCACGTCTACCTCATCCCGGGACAATACGGCCAGCCGTCGAAGGCCAGCGTGACGGTAGACGTCGACCAGGGCTCGTTGCAGCTGGAGGCAACCCTGACTCAGCGTTCGGCGACGGAGAATCAGTTAGAGGCATATCTCAAGGCGCGGAGCCTCCCGGTGCGTCGCGCCAGGCTCTACATTCCCAAGGTCGGCTGGAGCGCGCTGGAGGGCGGGCTCGACGCGGACATCACGTACAACTTTGACACCGGCACCCAGAACGCCGTGCGCGGCTCTGCCACTATCAACGATTTTGCGGTGCGTGTGGCGAACCTGGAAGAGCCGGCGCTCGCCTGGAAAAACCTGACGGTGAAAATCGATCCCGTCGACTTGCGTGAGCAGCGCGCTGCCGTGAGCGGCGTTGACTTGAACGGGGCCACGCTCTTGGTGCGGCCATCGGGTGGCATCCTGCTTCCACTCCTCACCGCGGCCGTAGCCGGCAGCGACTCCGCGCCCGACCAACAGAATGCCGCGCCTCCAGCAGCGGAGGCAGCGACGGTGCCGCCGGGCGGGGCTGCAGCCGCTGTGCCCGCAGAGAATGCACCACCCTGGCGCTGGTCGGTGTCCTCAGTGCACATCGGAGACACCCGCGTGCGCCTGCTCGGCGCTGCAGCGCCCTACGACATTGGCGTTGGTCTTGACTTGACCGACCTTGCCGATCAAGCCGAACAGCCGGCGCATATCGCCTTGGCCCTGACTGCCGGGCAAGGCAGCGTGCACGTCGACGGCGGCGTGCGCGTTGCGCCTCCGGGCTTCGGCGGCGCCCTGAAGATTGCCGACCTGTCGCTCCCCGAGCTGGGCGCCGCGGCGGACGCGCCCTGGAAGGATCTGCTGAAGACTGCCCGACTTGGATCCGACCTCACTGTGGAAGCAGGCTTGGCGGCCACCAAGGACGGCAATGCGTTGGCTGCCAGCGACGTGCGCGTCCAAGGCAAGCTGTCGCTCGTCGATGTACAACTGACGCCGCCGTCGCCGCCCGGAGCGACGGTTGGGGCCCACGCGATCGACTTGGCCTTCGACGAACTGCAGGTTCCTGGTGTGTTGCCTGCCGCATCCGATGTCCCTGCGATAGGCGGCGGCTCTGCTGCGCTGGCAGCCGGCGACGTGCACGCACGCGGTAAGCTGTCGGTGGCCGATGTGAACGTCGCTGTTACGGGCCCTCAGGGGTACACCGTCGGCCTGCATGCGCTCGACCTCGGCATCACCGACCTGCTCGCTCGCGGCGCCGTTCCCGTGCGCGGGAATCCGCCAACTGCTCCACAGAGCGGCGACGTCCAGTTCACGGGGCGGCTGCAATTGGCTGATCTGCGCGCTGCCCGGGCTGATACGACGGTTGGTGTTCACGCCATCGACTTCGCCGTCGACGAACTGCAGGTTCCTGGGGTGTTGTCTGCGGCAGCCGTTCCTCCGGCAGGGGGTGGGTCCGCTGCGCTGGCACCCGGAGACGTGCACGCGCGCGCCAAGCTGTCTGTGGCCGACGTGAACGTCGCTGCACCAGGCCCCCAGGGCTACACCCTCGGCTTGCACACGTTGGACCTCGGCATCACCGATTTGCTCGCCCGCGGCGCCGTTCCTGTACACGGCGAGATTCCAGCGGCCATTGCCCCGAGCGGCGATGTCCAAGTTGGTGGGCGGCTGGCGTTGGCTGACCTGCGCATTGCGGGCGCTGATGCGAAGGCGTTCTCGGCGGGCATGCGTGCGTTTGAACTACCCTTCAAGGAGATTGCCCTGCCTGGCATTCTCAGCCCAGGCGCAGTTCCCGGGCCCGCCAAAAAACCAATGCACGTGACACTCGGCGACGTTCGCCTGACCGCACCCAGTGTGCGCGTCACACGCAGCGCCGATGGTCTTGCAGTCCCGAACTTCTCCGGTGCGCAGACGCCTGCCAAAGCGGCTGCGCCGCTCGCGGCAACTCCCGCCGCCGCGCCGGCCGCCGCGCCAGCGCCGCTGCGCGTCGCCGTCGCCGTCGATTCGTTCCGGCTGGCGGACGGGAACGTCGCGGCAATCGATCGCACCGTGAAGCCCTTCTTTGAGGGCGGCTTCTCTGCGATCAACCTCGACGTGGCCAAGCTGCGCTGGCCCGATCTGACAATCGGAAACCTGCGCTTCTCCGCCACGGGAGCCGAGAAGGGCAGGATCGACGTGTACGGGGCCATCGGCTCAGACAGCCGCTGGTTGCAAGTTTATGTCGACAAACTGGGGCTGGTTCCCTTCAACCCCTACGCGACGGCTTTCTCCGCCTACAGCATCGGTGCGGGCAAGGCCTCGATCATCAGCAAGGTGTCGTCAGCCGGCGAAAACTACTATGCGGACAACTATCTCACCTTGCACAACCTCGACGTACGCGGCGGTGGCGGCGAGTCGCTGTTCAAGCAGAACTTCGGCATCTCCCTGCCGATGGCCCTGGCCTTGATGCGTGACACGGAGGGCAATATCGGGCTCGACATCCCGATCAGTGTGGATCAAGAGGGGACGAAGATTGGAATCGGCACGGTGATCCGCAGTGCGCTGCAGCGGGCCATCCTGGGAGCCCTCACCTCGCCGCTGAAGATCGTCGGGGCAGCATTCGGCAGCGGCGAGAAGATCGAGGCGGTGGCACCGCCGACTATTCCCTTCCTGACGGGGCGCGCCGAATTCGCCGCCAACGGTGCCGAAGAGGTAGGGCAGGTCGCTGCGTTGCTGGCCAGTCGTCCCGGGATCGGCGTGACGCTCGACACGAGTGTCACGCCTGCCGACGTGCGCTGGCTGCGTGAACAGGCGTTGCGCGCGGAGTGGGCGGGCCAGGGGATGTTCGCCAAGCTCAAGGATTTGCCCGATCGTGGCGCCCGCAACCGTGTCGAGAAGGCGTTGGAGGCGCGCGCCCGCGACCAGGAAGGGTCGCTCGATTCCGAAGACACGAAGATGCTCGATCATTGGCTCGATGAACGGCCGCCGATCCCGCCTGAGCGTTTGCAAGCACTGGCAGAAGCGCGCCTGGCGCGTGTCGAGGAGGCCTTGCGCAGTCAGCACGGCATCGAAGCCAATCGCATCGCGCGGCAATCCGCGCCTGCCGATGCACCAGCCAGCGAGCCCCCCGTCGTGCGCGTCGAGCTGGGCCCGGTCAGTGCCTCTGCGGCGCCGTAGCGCGCGCTTGCGGTGCGTCCGTGGGAGTGCGAAGAGTCTATCCCGACGCAGTGGACACCGACACCGTGGCATCGGGAATCACGTGCGGCCGGCGTCCCAGTCGCCGAACGAGGAGGGAAGGTGATGAGGAGAAGTGGATCAGAAAATCCGGAGAGCGGGCGCAACCTGGTTGCAATCGCGGTCCTGCTATCGTCGCTCGCCGCAGCCGGCGGCTGCAGCCGCACAACGCATCCCAGCGCGCCGCCGGTGCAAGCACCACCAGCCGAGATTCGCGTCGGCATCGCGCCGATCTATCCGCCGCTGGCCTTCAAGGAAAACGGCCAGCTCAAGGGCATCGAGGTGGACTTCGCGCATCAACTGTCGCTCGACCTTGGACAGAAGTTTGTGCTCGTCGAGCTGCCGTGGGATGACCTCATCCCGGCGCTGCGTGCCGGCCGCATCGATGTCATCATGTCCGGCATGTCAGTCACCGAAGAACGCAGCAAGCTCGTCAGCTTCACGGACTGGTACGTGCGCGCCGGCCAGATGGCGCTGATCCGCAGGAAGGACTACGAGAAACTGCGCAAGCCGGGGTCCATGGATCTGCCGACGTCGCGCGTTGGCTTCCAGACCAACAGCACCGGCGAGCTGTACGCACGCCAGAACCTGACCAAGGCGAAGCTCAAGGGCTACCCGACGCTCGACGCCGGGATCGAGGCTTTGCGCGCCAAGCAGATCGATTTCTTCATCTACGACGCACCGGCCATCTGGCGCATCCGCGGCCAGCTGCGTGATCAGTACCCCGACCTGACGGGACGCTACACGCCGCTGACCGACGAACACCTGGCCTGGGCCGTACGGCAGGACGATCCGACGCTGCGGGATAACCTGAACGCTGAACTTCAGCATTGGAAGAAGGACGGCTATCTGGAATCAATCCTCGACCACTGGATTCCGGTGCGCAAAATCACGGTGCTCACGTCACCGTGACACGGGGCGTCGTGGCTCGCGGCTACTGAGTTCCCGCGCCACCCGCTCTGTGCGGTCGCCCTGCGCCGGAGGGCGCCATGAAGAAGCTGCTATGGATTCTGGGCGTTGCGGCCGGCCTGGCGGGAGCGCTCCTGGCGATCGCCGCCTACAGTGCGAACTCGCTCGTCGAGCGCTTCAAGCCCGACATCGAACGGACCGCGAGCCACGCCTTGCATGCTTCTGTTTCTCTGGGTGCCCTGTCTGTGTCGGTCTTTCCATCCATCAAGGTCCACGTGGGCGAGGCGCGCGTTTCGCAACCGGGGAGCACGGAGGCGCTGTCTCTCAAGCGATTGGTGCTGCATGTGAAGCTGCTGCCTCTGTTGGCGCGCCGCCTGGTCATCGAAACCGTCAGCCTCGAGGCACCGGTGATGACCGTCGTTAGGACGAAGGAGGGGATGTTCGTCGAGGGATTCCCCCGACCTCATCCGGCGGCGCCGCCACGGCGGCCGGCTGCCGCCGGGCCAGCGGCCGCGCCGGCGGCCTCGCCCGTCCGCTCGGGGCTGAGCATCGACCTCCGCAGGTTCGAGATCCGCGACGCGACGTTTACATTGCGTGCCGCCGACGGCACCGAGCAGTCGGTGCAACACATCAACCTGACCACCGCGCTGTCGGCAGCAGGAGACACAGAGATGGTGTCGAGTCTCGCGCTGCGTGCCGATCTGCCGAAGGCTGGCCGCGTCTCGGCGAGCGGGACGGGCCAGTCGTTCAACCTGGCAACCGGTGACATTGGGCTTGGCGACTTGAAAGTCGACTTCCCCGGCGGTGCCGTGACACTTGGAGGCGCCGCGAACCTGAATTCCGCTTCCGGCGACATCACCATCGCATCGGACGGCATCAAGCTGGATGAGGTGATGCAGCTCGCGGCGCCGCTGGCGCCAGCCCTCTCCGACGTCAAGCTGGGCGGGACGGTGAAGCCGGATCTGAAGGCGACGTTTGCAGCCGCTGCATACTCCGCCTCGGGCACGATCGAATTGCGGGACGTTGCCGTGCAACACGGTACGCTGGCGCTGACGAAGATGGCCGGTGTGCTCCTGGTGAGCGGCAATCAAAACAAGCAAAGCGTGGCAACGAATCACCTCTCGTTCATGCTTCAGGACAAGCCGGCGATGCTCAGCTTCTCCGCTGCCGTCGAGGGCGATACGGTGCGCGTCGCCCCGTTCACACTCACGGCGCTTTCAGGTTCGATGTCCGGAACGGTCGAAGGTGCGCTCGCGCCGCCGCATCGCTTCGCGGCGCGCGTCGACGGCTCCGGCTTCTCGGTTGCCGAGCTGATCGCGCTCGCAGATCCGCGGACGCGGTTGCAAATGGAAGGAGTCATTTCGAAGCTGGCGTTGAACGTACGCGGGCAGGGAATGGGGGACATCGCGCGCTCGCTGGACGGCACGGCGGGTTTCGGTATGAAGCACGGCGTGCTCAAGGGATTCAACCTCGCTGCCGCCGTGCTGACGGCGGCGAAGCGTGTCCCACTGCTCGCGGGCGGCGTGGCCGACGAGCCGCGCTTCAAGAGATACTTCTCGTCCAAGGACACCGAAATCGAATCGCTCAGCGGCGATTTCACCGTCCACTCGGGATGGGCAGAGACGCGCAATCTCAGGATGGAGAGCGAACCGTTGACGCTGGCGGCAAGCGGCCGGGTCTCGTTCGCGTCTGAGGTCAACCTAGCGGCCACGGTGACTCTCAACCCCGAGCTGTCGCAGGTGATGATCGGAGGAGCCAAGGAGCTGCGGCCGGTGCTCAACGACGACGGCACGCTCAGCATTCCGGTCAGCGTCGAGGGTCGGCCGCCCAACCTCGAGGCGCGCCCGGACGTGACCAAGCTGATCGAGGCCAGTACCAGGAATGTGCTGAAGGAAACCCTGGGCAAGGCGCTGAATGGTGGGGAGACGAAGGGGGGCAAACTGCTTGACCGGCTGTTCGGGAAATAGCGCTTCCTCTTGGGCGCACTGGACACTTGCCCGCTTGGCCATGCTCTGACATCGGGGTAGAGAGAGCGCTATGGACTATCGACGTTTGGGGAACACTGGACTCAAGGTGTCGCGGCTCTGTCTCGGCACGATGATGTTTGGCCGCTGGGGCAACACCGACCACGACGACTGCGTGCGCATCGTGCATCGGGCGCTTGACGAAGGCATCAACTTCATCGATACGGCCAACCGCTATTGCTGGGGTGAGTCGGAGGAGATCGTCGGCAAAGCGGTGCGTGGACGGCGTGACGCGCTGGTGATTGCGACCAAGGTCTTCATGCCCGGCGCCGGCGGTGCGCTCGACCGCGGCACCTCCCGCCGGCACATCTTCCTGCAAGTCGAGGAAAGCCTGCGGCGTCTGGGCACCGACTGGATCGATCTCTACCAGTTGCATCGCAACGACCGCGACACGCCGCTGGAAGAGAGCTTGAGTGCACTCTCCGACCTGGTGCGTCAGGGCAAGATTCGGTATCTCGGCGTCTCCACCGGACACGCCTCCGACCCGGTTGATCTGCAGTTCAGCGGCTGGCGCATGGTCGAATCCTTGTGGCTCAGCGAGCGGCGCGGCCTTGAACGCTTCATTTGCACGCAGCCGCCGTATTCGATCTTCTCGCGCGACGTCGAGCGGGACGTCTTCCCGGTGTGCGAGCGTTTCGGGTTTGGGGCCATCGTGTGGAGCCCGCTCGAAGGCGGCTGGCTGGCCGGCCGCTACCGCCGCGGCCAGGCGCCGCCGCCTGACTCGCGCGCCGCCAACGAGACCGAATTCGGCCTGTTCGTGCGCGACAACTTCGATCTCAACAGCGCGCGCGGCCAGCGCCGGCTGGAGGTCGTGGAGGAACTCGTGACGATGGCTGCGCAACTCGGTGTGTCGCTGGCCGCCTACGCAACCGCGTGGACGCTGCGGCATCCGGCGGTGACGGCGGCGATCGTCGGCCCGCGCCTCATGCGCCATCTCGACGCCGGCTTCGAAGCCCTCCCCGTGACCATTCCGGATGAACACCTGGCGCGGATCGACGCGCTGGTGCAGCCGGGAACGCGCGCCTGATGCGGCGCGTGGGGGCTTGCCCCCATCTGCCAAATGGCGTAGTCTCTCTGCCGTATGGCACATGCTCAGCCGATTGCGCGCGTTCGAGAAGGGCGCAGCCTCGGGCGGCAGGCGCCCCTGGCGGGGCTGCTCGCGGCGCTCGGGCTGCCGCTGCGGACGGTCGCGGAGGCGCTGGCGATTCCCGAACGGACCATGCACCGGCTGAAGAACGCGCCGGTGGTGCCGGCGGTGATTGCCGACAAGATTGCACGCACGCACGACGTCCTGGTGCGCGCGGCCGAGGTGCTGGGCTCGACGCGCGCGGCGCAGCAGTGGTTGACCCGTGCGAACCCCGCGCTGGCCGGGAAGACACCCCTTTCGCTGCTCGACACGTCGCTCGGCTGGGAACAGGTGAAGCTGGTCCTCGGCCGTATCGAGCACGGCGTGCCGGCGTGAGCCTGACGCTGTGGCGCAGCGTGCGGCGCGCCCACGCCCCCACAGCGTTCAACGGCGAGGGCGCCGCGCGCTTTCCCGGCCGCTACAACGCTGCCGGAGTGCGCGCCGTGTATTTGGCGGATTGTCCGGGTGGCTGTGCACTCGAGATCGTCGCTGGCTACGCGGCGCCTGAGGCGCTCGCCACTCACGTGCTCTTCGAGGTCGAGGTGGAGGCCCCGCTGGTCGACCTGCGGCTGCCGCGAACGCTGGCGCGTTTGGGTGTGACGTTCTCGGCCCTCACCGCCCCGGATGACTATGAGGCATGTCGCCGAGTCGCCGAGCGCCTGCGCGCCGAGCGCCGGCCCGGTGCGATCGTGCCGGCGGCGACGGTGGCCCGGGCCTTCAATGTGGTGATCTATCCGGACGCTTGGAACGAGTTCGTCGTGCACGATCCCGTCCCCCTGGCGCTCGACAACCGTCTGTTGCGTCGTCTCGCTGCCGGCGAGTGATCACTGCAGGAGACTTCATGCAGGCCAACTTCAGGATGGACGACTGAGGCTGCTATGACCCTACAAGAAGTGATCGAAACCACCGGGACGTGTCGCTTCTACCGTCCCGACCCCCTTCCGACAGATGTCCTCGCGCGGGTCCTCGACGCGGCGCGGTTTGCCCCGAGCGGCGGCAACCGGCAACCGGTGCGCTTCATTGCCGTGCGCGACGTCGAGAAGAAGCGGACGTTGAAGGAATGGTACCTGCCGATCTGGACGAGCTACGTGGCGCGCATCAAGGAAGCGGCGCCGCACGATGCAGCGCGGGCGCGTCTGCTCGCCAATGCCGATCACTTCGCGCAGCACCTCGATGAGGTGCCGGTGCTGCTCGTCGTCTGTGCCCGGCTGGCGGACGTGCTGCCGACCGATCAAGGGCTCGGTCGCTTGAGCATCGTGGGCGGCGCGTCGGTGTACCCTGCCGTGCAGAACGTGCTGCTCAAGGCGCGAGACGAGGGACTGGGCAGCGCGCTCACGACGCTGCTGTGCATGGTCGAACCGCAAATGAAGCAGTTGCTGCACATCCCTGACGACATCGTCACCGCCGCGGTGATCGCCCTTGGCTACCCGGCCAGACCTTTTCCCAAGCGGCTCCGCCGGCGACCGCTGGCGGGAATGGCATTCGTCGACGTGTACGGCCAGCCGCTGGCGGTCACCGAGTCGGGGTGAGGGACGATGACGGTCGCCGAGTAGGCACGGCTAGCGCTTCACGCCCAGCTGCGTGATCAGAAGCGCCGCCCCCGTCATCGTCACCCCCTTCAAGAAGAACGACGTCTGCATCGCGCGCATCTGCGCGTCCGGCGCGCTGATCATCCATGTGCCGTGGACCGTGATTGTCACCGGTACGAGAAAGATTGCGATGAGCCAGGCGCCGAGACGCGGATACTTGTTGGCGACGATCAACGTGGCGCCGACCAGCTCGACCACCGCGGAGATCAGCACCCAGAAGGTGCGAAACGGAATCGCCGCAGGCATCAACGCGACATAGTCGTTCAGGCGGGTGAAGTGCGTGATGCCCGACAAGAAGAAGATGAGGGTGAACATGATGCGTCCGGTCACCGCAATGGCGGGGTGCAGGACGACGAGATCGTTCGCCTCTTCCATTTCGAACCTCCGCGTCGAAGTCGATGCCGGCGCAGTACAAGAACGATGGGCGCACTGCAACCGGATGGCGGCAGTTTCGCGCGCCATCTCGCACGACATGCGTTGCTGCGCTAACCTGCGAGCGATCAAAAGCAGCGAGGAGTGAGCCATGCACGATGTGATCATCCGTGGGGCGGATATCTGTGACGGCACGGGCACGCCGCGACGGCGCGGTGATGTCGCGCTGCGCGACGGACGCATTGTCGAGGTGGGCAAAGTGGGAGGTGGGGCGCGGCGGACGATCGATGGCGGCGGGCTTACCCTGGCCCCCGGGTTCATCGACCTGCACACGCACTACGACTGCCAGGTATCATGGGATCGGGCCCTGACACCCTCGTGCTGGCACGGCGTCACCACTGTGGTCATGGGGAACTGCGGCTTCAGCATTGCCCCCTGCCGTCCCACCGACCGCGAGTTGTTGATGGAAATGCTGCTGTACGTGGAAGGCATGCCAACTGAAGCGTTGCGCGCCGGGATTCACTGGGAATGGGAGACCTTTCCCGAGTATCTGGACACCCTGGAGCGCTGGCGGCCGGGCCTCAACGTCGCGGTCTTCGTCGGCCACGCGGCGATTCGCTACTACGTCATGGGCGCCGCGGCCACCGAGCGGGCTGCGACCGAGGACGAGTTGCGACGCATGCAGGACGTGGTGCGCGACGCGCTGCGCGCCGGGGCATGCGGCTTTTCCACCTCCGAGTCGCCGACGCATTTCTTCGGCGACGGCACCCCGGTGCCCAGCCGTGTCGCGCCGCGTGATGAAATCCGCGCGCTGGCGAGCGTGTTGGGCGAGTTCGGGCGCGGCATCACCGAGATTGCGCCGCGGCACACGATCGGCGGAACCGACGGCAAATCGGAGGACCAGCGTTTCTACATCGAGGTTGCCAAGGCCAGCCGCCGGCCGGTGACCTGGGCGCCGTTGCAGCACAGTCCGTTCGATCCCGAGGGCGCGCTGCGTCTGATCGAAGAGGCGCGGGCTGCGCAAGCGGGCGGGGCCCATGTCGTGCCACAAGTCGGCTGCCGCCCACTCGAGATCCGCATCAGCTTCGGTACCAGCACCATCGCGACTGAGAACAATCCCTTCTGGCGCACCATCTTCCACAAGCCGGCAGCGGAGCGCCGCGCGCTGTTCGCCGGCCCCGCGTTCCGTGACGAGCTGCGCGCCATGTCGCGCGCGGGTTCGTGGGTGGCTGCGCTGGCGCCGTCGTGGGAGCAGTTCTTTCTGCGCTACTCGCCGGTGGCCGCACACAGGTTGTGGACCGATGTGTCGC
Organism: Candidatus Margulisiibacteriota bacterium; assembly: GCA_035541735.1. Classification (GTDB taxonomy): domain Bacteria; phylum Desulfobacterota; class Binatia; order HRBIN30; family HRBIN30; genus DATKMS01. Next base: position 16,715 of record DATKMS010000216.1, on the reverse strand, counting down.
TGGCGGAGATCGCAGTAGCACGCGGTGGCGATCCGGTGGACGCGATGCTGGACCTCTCGCTGGAGAGCGACCTGCGCTGCCAGTTCGGCATTCCGATCCTCAACACCGACGAGCGCATCGTCGGCGAGCTCATCCGCCATCCGGCGGGAATCCTGGCGCTCTCCGACGCCGGCGCGCACGTGGATACGTTGTCCGATCAAGGATTCACGAGCCATCTGCTCGGCCACTGGGTGCGGGAGCTGCAGGCGCTGTCGCTTGAAGAGGCGGTACGGTTGCTCACCAGCGCACCGGCACGGCTCTACGGCCTCGATAGCCGCGGCGAGATCCGCCCCGGATTCGCAGCCGATCTCGTGCTCTTCGATCCGTCGACGGTCGGCCTGCAACGCACCGAGCTGGTTGCCGACCTTCCCGGCGGGGCGGCCCGGCTGATTCAGCGTGCCACGGGTGTGGAGTACGTGATCGTGAACGGCGCGGTGCTCATCGACGGGGGCACAGAAACCGCCGCCCGCGGCGGGGTGGCGCTGCGTGCTGCGTGAAAAACCGCCGGTTCTCCCGCCCTCGGCAACGTGGTTCCGACAATCTAGATGATCGGGAGTGAGTTCCCGATTATCCGCGCTGGAGCGTGAGACACCACATCGGCTTGCCGGCGGTATCGACGTCTTGCCGTGACGGAGAGCCCCGCACGGACCTCCACCCGCGATGGCTCGGGATCGAAAGGCATGCACGCAATGTAGGGGCCCGCTTGAACGCATCAGGTCTGGCAAGGGCATCCGTGGCTGCTCCTGCTGTTCCAGCAAATGGGCTGGAGCCTTGCGTTGCGCTGGTCGAGCCAATGCCCAAGCAGTGCACTGTGGCGAGCGACACAGCACGACGTGAGGGCACGCCGACTCCAATTTTACGACGCCGCGGCCTGCGGAACGAAGTCCGGCTGCACGATCTCTTCAACCGTGAGCGCCGGACGCGACTGGAACGGCTCGACGCGGATCGGACAGGCGGGTATGTCGCAGCGCGCGCAGTATAAGCGGCGACAGGGGTCCGTGTGAAAGACGATCTCCCCTTCGATACCACCCGACGCGATCACCTGCCGCTCGAAGGCGTCGGCGGCATCGTGTGCGGCCTCTACCGACCAGAACTCCGGGACCACCAGATGCGCGTCGATGTGGCTGAAGCGGCCGGAGCGAATGGCGCGCAGGTTGTGGACGCGAATGATCCCGGGTACGACGCTGGCGTTCAGAGCCGTGAGCAGCTTGCGCAGGAGCTCGGTGTCCTCTTCGTCGAGCAGGCCACCGGCCGCGTGCCGCACGAGCCGCAGGCCGGTCCAGGCCAGATTGACGCCGACGATGGCGGCGACCAGGGGATCGAGCCACAGCACACCGGTTACCCGCACGAGCAGCAAGCCGACGACAACCCCGAGGCTGGTCCAGAAATCAGAGAGCACGTGCTGCCCATCTGCCATCAGCGTGAGCGAATTCGCGTGCCGGCCCGTGCGCACCAGAAACCCCCCGAGGGCCAGGTTGGCGACCCCGGCCGCGGCGGTAATCGTCAGGCCCAGGTCGAGCTGTCGCACCTCGACCCCGTGCAGCAGGCTCACTCCCGCCTGATAGACGATCATCACCGCGGCAAACGCGATCATCCCGCCTTCGAACGCAGCGGAGAAGAACTCGATCTTGCCGTGGCCGTACGGGTGACTGCGATCGGCGGGCCGGCCGGCGAAGAGCAAGCCGCCGATGGCGAACGCCGCGGCGACGACGTTGACGATGCTCTCCATGGCATCCGACAGGATGGCGGTCGAGCCAGTGAGCACGTACGCCATGTACTTGGCTGCCAGCAGGCCGCTGCCGACCACGAGCGACACCAGGCCGGCGGTGAGGCGCAGGCGCAGGTCGCGTTGAGAGTACGCGGGTGCCATTGGCGGAAGCGTAAAACGGAAAACGGAAAACGTAAAGGCGGGCGGCCGGCCCGGCGGGTGGCCTTACGTTTACGTTTCACGTTTTACTCTGCTATCAGGCCCGCGTGACGACACAGACCTTGAACGAGATGGAGGCCAAGGCGCTGCTGGCTGCGGCCGGCGTGACGGTGACGCACACCGAGCTGGCGCGCACGGCGACAGAGGCGGCAACCTTGGCCGAGCGCCTGGGTTGCCCGGTAGCGCTGAAGATCGTCTCTCCCGATATCGTGCACAAGTCCGACGTCGATGGTGTGCGCCTGGGCGTGCCGTCACCCGCGGCAGCGGCGGCGGTGTTCGACGAGGTCATGCGCACGGTGCGTACGCGCCAGCCCGCCGCACGCCTCGACGGGGTGTCGGTGCAGCCGATGGCGCCGGCGGGCGGCGTTGAAGTGATCGTCGGCGTCAGCGTCGATGCGCAGTTCGGCCATGTCATCATGTGCGGACTCGGTGGCGTCCTGGTCGCGGTGCTACACGACGTGACGTTCCGGCTCGTCCCCTTGCAGCCGCGCGACGCCCGCCAGATGTTGACTGAGCTGCAGGGCTTTGCGCTGCTGCACGGTGTGCGCGGGCGGCCAGGGGTCAACCTGCACGCCGTCGAGGATCTGCTGCTGCGCGTTTCCGAGTTGGTGACCCAGCATCCGGAGCTGCGAGAGCTGGATCTGAATCCGGTGTTGGCATACCCCGACGGTGTCCTCGCGGTCGATGCGCGCGCCCTGATCGGGGTCGAAGCGTGATCTTCTCGCGCGCGCAATTCGATCGCGCCTTCAACCCCCGCGTCGTGGCGGTCGTCGGCGACAAGCAGATGAACGGCTTCCTCTGGTTGCGCGCGTTCCAGCGGTTCGCCGGCAAGCTCTACTCCGTGCAGATCGATCCGAACGAGATCCCGGCGATCGAAGCCATGGGAGTGAGCAACGTGCGCAGCCTGCTCGACGTTCGCGAGCCGATTGACTACGTCGTGGTCGCGGTGCCGCGTGCGGTCGCGCCGCGGGTGCTCGCCGACTGTGTGCGCAAGCAGGTCGGCGCGGTGACCTTGTTCACGGCCGGCTTCTCGGAGAGCGGCGATCCCGACGGCGTGCGTCTCGAGCAGGAGCTTGCCGCGCAGGCACGCGCCGCCGGGTTGGTGCTGATCGGGCCGAATTGCATGGGCATCGCCAACCTCCGCATCGGCATGTGCAACTTTCCGAATCAGCCCGTCGGCGAGGCGGCCGCGGGTCCCGTTGGGTTCATCGGCCAAAGCGGAACCCACACGATCACCTTCTGCCTGCGGGCTCCGGGTGAGGGCATCGGCATCAGCAAGGTAGTCAGCTTTGGCAACGGCGTGGTCGCCGATGCCTCCGCTTTCCTCGAGTACCTGCACGATGATCCCGGCACTACGGTGATCGGCATGTACATCGAGGGCGTGCGCGACGGCCGCCGCTTCTTCAATGTGCTGCGCCAGACGACGGCCATCAAGCCGGTCATTCTCTGGAAGGGTGGCGTCAGCGAGGCGGGACAGCGCGCCATCTTCTCACACACCGCCGCGCTGGCGACCCCGGCGGCCGTGTGGCAGGGCATGGTACGGCAAGCGGGCGCCATCGGTGTCGACTCGCAAGACGCCTTGTTGGACGTCACGCGCACGTTGCTCGCCGGCAAGTCAGCGACCGGCGTCCGCGCCGGGCTGGTTGCGATGACCGGTGGTCCGTCGGTGGTAATGACCGACGCATTCACGCATGCGGGTCTGGAGGTGCCGCTGTTGAGCGACGCCTCGTACAGCCGGTTGCGCGAATTCTTTCAGGTCGTCGGTGGCAGCCTGCGCAACCCGCTCGATGCCGGCAGCACGATCGCCATGGGATTCCGCGCCGACAACCTGGTGCGCCTGCTTGATATCCTCGACGAGGATGCGGGGATCGACATCATCGCTCTCGACCTTGGCGCGGCATTGTCGATTGACCGCTACGCCGAGCACCCGGAGCTGGCCGGGGCGATGACGGAAGCGCTGGCGTCCTTTGCGCAACGTTCGTCGAAGCCGTTTGCCGTCGTCGCCGATGCTGCCCACCGGCCGGTGGACGCGGCAGGCCTGCGCGACGACCTGCGGCGGCGTGGCGTGCTCACCTTTGTGTCGCCGCGGCGGGCCGCCCGCGCCCTGTGGCACGCCATTGAGTACTGGCGCATGCGTGCCGGGGTCGAGTAGGAACCAGGCCCCGCGAGCGGCCTTCTCGACGGCCACCCCGCCGCGCTCCGAAATTTGCTTCCTTCCCCCCGGTATGGTTTCGACTGCCGCACTCTCGACTATGTGGCGGACATTGAACAGGAATAATGCTCCCGATTCCGCGGCGTATGCCGTCCATCGGCGGCGCTTGACCGCCTCTAGCCTGCCGGCGGCGGGCGTGGTCATCTTTTCCGTCACCTTGCTGTACGCGCTTGCGGAGGCGGTCCGCAGCCCCGCCGGGTTCAGGGACACGTTGCCGGAGTACCTGACGGAGTTGACCATCCCCGTCGTTGCGGTGTGGCTGGCGCGCGGCCCATTTCGTCAGTTTCCGGAGTGGGTGGCGCTGACCTTCGACATGGCTTTCACCGGCGCACTGGCGCATATGCTCTTGCAGCCCACGACCACTACGTCCGGCTCCGCCCTGTTTTTCTCATTGAAGATGGTCGCGACCGCGCTGTTTTTCCCATGGGGCGCGCGGCTGCAGTGCCTGTCCGCCGGGATCACCTTGTCGCTGTACTGGTCGGTCGTCCTCCTGAGCGGACGGGCGACGGATCCGGCGGCCTCGTTGCATCAACTCCTCGGGCCGCTGATCGCCGCACTGTTCTCGGCCGCCGGCGCCGCCAGTGCCGACCGCGCCCGCGAGCGACTGTTTCAGCACTCCGTCAGCCTGGCTGCCTCGGAAGCCCGTACCCGTGCCTTGCTGGAGTCCGTCCGCGAAAGCGAGGCGCGCCTGCGCAAGCAACAGGCCGAGCAGCAGGTGATCTTCGATTCGGTGCCGGCGCTCATCTGGTACAAGGATGCCGCCAACCGCATCATCCGGGTCAATCGCCCGGCCGCTGAGTCCGCCGGACTGCCCGCGGACGCTATTGAAGGCAAGTCGACGTACGACCTCTACCCCGACGAGGCCGCGAAGTACTACCGCGACGACACCGAGGTCATCACCTCCGGAGTGGCAAAGCGCGGTATCATCGAACCGCTGCAAACAGCGTCGGGTGAGAAGCGTTGGGTCCAAGCCGATAAGATCCCGTACCGCGACGAGCACGGCAACATCGTCGGCGTCATTGTCTTCGCCGAGGACATCACCGAGCGCCGACGCGCCGAGGCGGCGCTGGCGGATGAGATGCACGTCTCGGCGGCGCTGGCACGCGTCGGCCGCGAGCTGATCTCCGCACTCGACACACCGGTCGTGCTCGATCGCCTGTGCAAGCTCACCACCGAAGTCCTGGAGTGCGATCTGAGCCATGTGTTCCGCTGGCAGCCGGACGACCAGCTGTATGTTCCCGTTTCGGCGGACGGGCTGAGCGCAGAGGAATGGGAGGCGTTTCGGTTCCTGCACAGTCCGCGATCGATGCTCGCGGGCCTGTTGACGCGTCTCGAACGTGACGAGATCGTGCAGGTGGACGCCGCGAAGGTCCGTGCCCAGTTGCCCAGTGCGGTGGCCGCCCAGTACGGCGTCACGCGCACGCTGCACGCGGCCCTGCGCCGTGGCGGTGAGGTATTCGGCCTGCTGACCGCCGCCTACCGGGGCCGGAGGGAGCCCTTCAGCCTGCGGCAGGAACGCATCGCCCGCGGCCTGGCGCAACTCGGCTCGCTCGCCCTCGAGAACGCCCGCTTGGTCGAGGAACTCGATCGCGCCAATCGCGTGAAGTCGGAGTTCGTCGCCACCATGTCACACGAACTGCGCACACCGTTGAGCGTCATCATCGGCTACAACGATCTGTTGCTCGACGGCGGCTTTGGCAACGTCACTGCGGAGCAACGTGAAACCCTCGGACGCATGGGCCTCAACGCGCGCGAGTTGCTCGACCTCATCAACGACACGCTCGACCTCAGCCGTCTCGAAGCGGGCCGCATGCCGCTCGAACTCCACGCGGTGTGCGTACGGGAGCTGTTTGCCGTGCTCGACGCCGAGACGCGGGAGATCCAACAGAAACCGGGCGTGCGCTTCGCATGGCACGTGGCTGCGGATGTGCCGACGCTGCAGACCGATGCGGTGAAGCTCAAGGTGGTGTTGAAGAACCTCATCGTGAACGCGGTGAAGTTCACCGAGAGGGGAGACATCACTGTGGCGGCGCAGGCGCGCGACCGCGGCGTGGAACTGTCGGTCACCGACAGCGGTATCGGGATTCCAGAGGCGGCGCTGTCTGTCATCTTCGAACCGTTTCGGCAACTCGACGGCTCGCCGACGCGTGTGCACCGCGGCGTCGGCTTGGGGCTGTACATCGTGAGCCGCCTCCTCGACCTGCTCGGCGGGCGGATTGTCGTGGAGAGCAGTGTGGGGAGGGGCTCGACGTTCCGTGTGTGGCTGCCGGTGCAGCCCGAGCCGCCGGCAGGTGCAGCGTGTAGCGTGTAGAGAGGACGTTCGCGCTCGCTGCTGCGCGCCAACCTGCACGCTTTACAAGATACGCGTCACATCCCTCAATCCAGCCCGAGCTGGCCGGCGAGATTGTTGAGCAGCCGCTCGACGCCGAGGTGCGTGAACTGTTCAGCGGTGAACCAGCGCGGGCCACCTTCCCAGAACTGCCACCAGTTCAGCAGGTTGGAGGACAGCGACTGCTGGGTCTCGTCGAAGGTGCGCGTCCACAACACCTTGCCGTTTGATACCGACAGCAGTGACAGCGTGAACGCCACGCTCGCCGGCTCCGTCGCGCCGAACTCGGTGCCGACGCGTTCCCGGTAGCGTGAGACCGTCCCGTACAATACGCCGTCGGCGCTGACGGCCTTGCCGAGCGCCTGCGCCCGCACCTGCAGGGGGCCTTTCACGTCAAGCTTGGCGAGCGCTTGCGTGACCGTGATGTCTGGGACGAAGCGCCAGATGGAGGAGCTGGCCAGGACACTGTAAATTTCCGCGGTGACGACGCGCTCGGCGCCGGCCTGGAGCCGCGGCGGCCCAGTCGCTGGGACGGCGCTGGCCGGCTCTTCGCGTTCGATCGGCATCACCGCGATGAGATCGATGTGCTCTTCGATGGCGGGGCCGCGGCCGAGCAAGCTGCACCCGGCCAGCAGCACCACGCCGAACGCGGCGAACGACAAGCCAGGCGCCAGGCGCGTCGTGCGGTCTCTACACATCGAGCTTCAAGCCCAGCTCGCGCAGCTGGCGCGCCTCGACCGGGCTGGGCGCATCGGTCATCAGGCAGACCGCCCGCTGCGTCTTCGGGAAGGCGATCACGTCGCGGATGGAGCTGCCGCCGCACAGCAGCATGGCGAGCCGATCGAGACCGAAGGCGATGCCGCCGTGTGGTGGAGCACCATAGGCCAGCGCGTCGAGCAGAAAGCCGAACTTGTTGCGCGCCTCGGTTTCGCTGATGCCAAGCAATGCAAAGACACGCGACTGGATCTCCGGCCGGTGGATACGGACACTGCCGCCGCCCAGCTCGGTGCCGTTGAGGACCACGTCGTATGCCAGTGCCCGCACCTGCAGCGGTTCGGACTCGAGCCGCTCCAGATCTTCTTCGTGCGGTGATGTGAACGGATGGTGCACGGCGACGTGGCGTTTGTCTTCTGGCGAATACTCGACGAGCGGAAAGTCAGTGACCCACACGAAAGCGTAGCGGTCGCTCGGGATCACACCGAGCTGGTCCGCCAGCTTCAGCCGCAGGTTCGCCAGGGCGTCGTTGACCACCTTTGGCGTGTCGGCGACGAACATCAGCAGGTCGCCGACGCCCGCGCCGCACGCCTGCTGGATCGCACCGCGCTCCGCATCGGTCAGGAACTTGGCGATCGGTGACTGCCAGCCGACGTCGGTGATGCGCACCCAGGCCACGCCCTTGGCGCCGTATGGTGCGACGGCGTCAGGCAGGTTGTCGAGATCCTTGCGTGACAGGCGCTCACCATCGGGCAGGCGCAAGACCTTGACGATGCCGCCGTTCTCCACGGCGGCGCGGAAGACTTTGAACTCGCTCTTGCCGACGATGTCGGAGACCTCCGCCAGTTCGAGGGCGAAGCGCATGTCGGGGCGATCGATGCCGAAGCGGCGGATGGCCTCGTCGTAGGTGAGGCGCGGAATCGGGTGCGGCACCTCGATGCCGCGCAGCGCGCACGCCGCAGTGAGCATACCCGCGGTGATCGCCATGACGTCGTCGGGTTGCACGAACGACATTTCCAGGTCGATCTGCGTGAACTCCGGCTGGCGGTCGGCGCGCAGGTCCTCGTCGCGGAAGCAGCGGACGATCTGGAAGTAGCGGTCGAAGCCCGCCACCATCAGCAGCTGCTTGAACAGCTGCGGCGACTGCGGCAGTGCGTAGAAGTTGCCGGGGTTGACCCGGCTGGGCACCAGGTAGTCGCGTGCCCCTTCCGGCGTGCTGCGCGTCAGCACGGGGGTTTCAACCTCAATGAATCCCTGCGCATCGAGGTAGTCGCGTACGACCTTGGTAAGGCGATGGCGGAAGATGAGATTGTGCTGCATCTCCGGACGGCGCAGGTCGAGATAGCGGTATTTGAGCCGCGTGCTTTCGGTGACGGTGGCGCTGGCGTCGATGGGGAAGGGGGTGCTGCGGGCGCGGCTGAGAAGCTTCGCCTCGGTGGCGATCACTTCGATTTCACCGGTGGCCAGGTTGGGATTCAGCGTCTCCGCAGGCCGGGGTGCGACGCGGCCGCGCACGGCGATGACGAACTCGCTGCGCAGCTCGCCCGCCAGTGCGAAGGCCGCCTCGCCATGCTCGGGGTTGAAGACGACCTGGACGATGCCGCTGCGGTCGCGCAGGTCGACGAAGATGAGGCCGCCGTGGTCGCGCCGGGTGTGGACCCAGCCCATGACCGTGACCGGCTCGCCGGCATGGGTGGCACGCAGATCGCCGCAGTAGCTGCTGCGCTTCCAGTCGCCGAGGGTTGCGGAACTCACGCGCGTTGCTCCACGGATTGCTGCGCCAGCTGCACCAAGGCCTCGCGCAGCGCGTTGCCGGAGGACGAGAGGGCGACGGCGCGGGCCCAGTCGCGCTTCGCGGTCATGTCGCGCACCGTCAGCGCGCTGGCGGCCAGCTCTTCCTCGCCGAGGATGAGGACGTACGCGGCACCCATCTTGTCGGCCAGGCGCATCTGGCTCTTCAGGCTCTTGCCGCCGCTGGTCATCTCGAGGCGCACGCCGTCGCGGCGCCAGCGGTGTGCCAGGTGCATCGCTTCGCTCTCCGCCGCGGCGCCGAGCGGCGCGATGAAGACTTCCGGCGCGGACGGGCTTCCCGATGCGTGTGCGGCCATCGACAGGATCAGGCGCTCGACGCCGAGCGCGAAGCCGACGCCGGGAATGTCCGGCCCGCCGAGCGCTTTGACCAGACCGTCGTAGCGGCCGCCGCCGCCGACGGCGTTCTGCGCGCCGAGGCCCTCGGCAACCACCTCGAAGGCGGTGCGCACGTAGTAGTCGAGCCCACGCACCATGCGCGGGTTGAGACGATAGGCGACCCCTTCCCGGCGCAGCACGGCACACACCGCGTCGAAGTGCGCGCGGCACGGGCCACAGAGGTGCTCGATCATCAGCGGCGCGGCGGCGGTGGCAGCGTGGCACTCGGGGCTCTTGCAGTCGAGCAGGCGCAGCGGGTTGCGCTCGAGCCGGCGGCTGCAATTCTCGCACAGCGCGCTGAGATGCGCGCGGCCGAAGGCGAGCAGCGCGTCGCGATACGCCGGCCGACAGGTGGCGTCGCCCAACGAGTTCAGCTCGATCTGCGGGCGGCGAACGTGCAGCACGGTGAGCAGGTCGTGCAGGAGCAGCAGCACCTCGGCGTCGATCGCCGCGTCATCGCGGCCGATGACTTCCACGCCGATCTGCGAGAACTGGCGCAGGCGGCCCTTCTGCGGGCGCTCGCGACGGAACATCGGACCGAAGTAGCACAGCTTCGACACCGGCTCCTTCTGCTGCATGGCATGCTCGACGTAGGCGCGCACGATCGAGGCGGTGCCCTCGGGACGCAGGGTCAGCGAGGAGCCGTCCCGGTCCTCGAAGGTGTACATCTCTTTTTCGACGATGTCGGTGGTGTCACCGATGGAGCGACTGAACAGCTCGGTGCGCTCGACGATCGGGATGCGGATCTCGGCGAACCCGTAGCGGGCACACAACCCACGCGCCTCTTGTTCGATCCACGACCAGCGCGCAGACTCGCCGGGCAGGACGTCGTGAAATCCTTTCACTGACGGGATTTTCATTCACTTTTGACTTGCGCCGCGGGTGGCGAGTAGGTATCAGAGGGTCTACTGCAAGTCAACGAACCGGCCCCGACCGAAGGTCCACACACGTGGGATTCACTCCCGAAGCAGCACGCCTCACTCGACAAGCTACGTTCCGCGGTTTGGGAGGCTGGGGTCTCCGGTGCGTGGTGGTGTACTGCGCAGCAATGTTGTTTGCGCTGCGGCCCGCCCTCGCGCAACAGGACTGCTGCCAATGCGGTACCGAGCAGCAGCTTCCCGTGTGTGTCGACCGGCCGCAGGGTGGGGACTGTCCGAGCCAATGTGCGCTCGTTCAGAGCGCAATTTGCTTGGGGGTTCCTGGGACGTGTGCAACGCTGACGCCGACACCCACAGACACGGCAACCAACACGCCCACACTCACCAACACCGCGACACCGACCGCGACGCAGACGCCGGGGCCTAACGATTGTTGTCAGACTGGCCTGTTCTCCTGCGGTCCCGTGATCAATGGCAGTTGTCAGGGGGGTGTACCTGTCTTCGGCGCGAGTTGCTCGGGGCTGATCGGACAGTGCGTTCCATACACGCCGACGGCCACAAGCACCCCGACGCCAACTCGTACCCCGACGCCGACCGCGACGTCTTCTCCAACCAATACGCCGACGCTGACACCAACCACAACCCCGACGCCAACTGCCACGAACACCCCGACGAGGACACGGACACCCACTCCGACGCAGACTCCAACTCCAACACCGACTCCGGGCGCAAATGACTGCTGTCAGTGCAACTTCTCCGGAGTTCTGGCGTGCGGGTCGGGAGCTAGCGGGACTTGTCTCGGCGGCTGCGTCCCGGTTTTCAATGCGAGCTGCAACGGGTCCACCGGTCAGTGCACCGCCTTCACTCCGACACCGACATTCACGGCAACGCCGACGGTGACACCGACGGCTACCAACACGCCGACACCATCAATCACGCCGACCACAACGTTCACCCGCACCGCAACGCCAACCTTCACCCGCACGGCCACGCCGACATTCACGCCTACGGCGACTCTGACACCGACCACCGTGCCGACGAGCACGTCGACGTCGACTGCAACGGCAACACCGTCAGCCACATCGACGGATACGCCGACGCCAACACCAACGGATACGCCGACGTCTTCCGACACCCCGACACCAACCACAACCGTCACCGCGACCCCGGCCACGCCCTCAGCGACGCCAACGGTTACCAACACGCCGCTGCCATTTCCGACCTCGGGACCCAACTGCCTGGCGATCGGCCCGAACGGGTTGGGCAGCTTGCAGGCGCAGAATCTTGCGCACGGCTGCGGTGACAACTGGCAATGCGCGCGGTCCATCGATGGCGATGTGTCGTACGTGTTCAGCGGGACGAACTTGGGCCAAGGCGGCCGCACCGACATATATGCGCTCGACGATGTCGACCCGCGGCCCGAACCGATCGCGTCGGTCGTCGTACACATCGTGAGTCGCAATACGGTGGCTGGACTGGGGGGGAGCGCGGCGAGGACGGCGCTGAAGATCGGCCTGACGACCTACGCCGGAGGCGCGTTCGCACCACCCACCACCTACGCGGATTCTACGACCGCGTACGCGCTCAATCCGACGACGTTGGTGGCGTGGACCTGGGCGGACATCAACACGTTGCAAGCCGGGGTGCGGCACGACGTGACCACCGGCGAGGAGCTGCGCACGACGGCGGTGTACGTTGAAGTCTGCTGGGTACCGCCCACCACCACGCCGACGCCAACGAGCACGCTGACTCCAACGAGTGTAGCGACGGCGACGCCGACCGTCTCGCCGACGCCGTCGCCGAGTGCCGCCCCGCCGGCAACTCAGACCTTCACGCCGCGGCCATCACCGACGCCGTCGTTCACCGCCACCGCCTTGCCGACGGATACCGCCACGCCGAACCCAAGTGCGTCGCCGTCCCCGACGGCAACGGCGACGGTGACACCGACCGTGACGCGCACCCCGCCGCCGACGGCGACCAATACGCCGTCCGCGACACCCACGCCGTCGTCTTCACCGACACTCACGCCGCTGCCGACCGCCACGCCGACGGCTGTGCCCAGCGCGACGACGACCCCGACCGGCACGGTGACGCCGACGCCCACGCTGTCCGCCACCGCGATGCCATCTCCGACACCGACCGTGACCGTGACGCCGACGATTACCCCCACGGTGACCGTGACGCCGACGCAACCGACGCCCACGCCGACGCCGCTGCCCAACATCCCCTTCCTGTTCGTGAGTGGCAGCAATCAGTTCAACTGCATCTTCAACTTGGCATTCGACCCGCCGTTGATGTTCTCCGCCGGCACGGATTCATTCCGCGACCTGGCGCGCAAAGATCCGGCCGCGCTGCGCGACCTGTATCAAGTCCTCTACGTCGCGCCCGACCTGGGTTCGGACGACTACCAGCAGCTCCAACAGATGGTGGCGCCGGACGGCGTCATCGCCCAGTTCGTGAGTCTGGGAGGGGTTGCCGTGATCAACGCCGCCGGCAGCCTCGGCGATCAAGCCAACATCGCGCCCGGCGGCGTCGGGTTCTCCAGTGCGGCGCAGCACGTCAGGGAGCAGATCCTGAGGCCGTCGCATGCGTACTTCACCGGCGCCGGCTACGGTGGCGAGGCGCTCGGTAGCAGCGACTTTGACAACTGGCAGCCCACCGACTACGGCACGTTGACCAATCTGCCCGGCAATGCGGCGGTGCTCCTCGCCAACAGCGATGACGCGAGCTTGGCGGAGTACCAATACGGTGATGGCCGCGTGATCGTGTCGACGTTGGCCTATTGCTGGGACGGCAAGCCGGCCTCACAAGGCGCCGCGGCGCGCAACCTGCTGCGCTACAGCCGCTTCTACAGCGGCTCTGCGCAAACTCCGGGACCGACAGTCACCCAGACGGGCACGGCGACGCCAACGCGTACGTTCACACCGACACGCACGGCCACGCCGACGGTGCCGACGAGCCCGACGCCCACACCCAGCCCGACAATCCCGATCCTGCTCGGTGACACGAATGGCGATGGCGTCGTCGACGAAAATGACCTGCCGTCGTTGATCGACGCGCTGTTCATGGACGCGCCGCCGCCGGAGGCGGACGTCAACACTGACAGTCAGGTGACTGCTGCCGATCTCCCGGCGTTCCTGGCGCTGTTCCAGTGAAGCTGCTGGGGCGCCGGCTCACGGGTGGGCTTGCGGCGACAGCGGGGCGTGTTCCTTCGGCGGCCCAGCCTTGTCGGCCCACTTCAACATGTCGCGTTCCAGTTCGCGGATCTGTTGCAGGATACGTTCCCGCAGTTCGTTCAATTCGGGCTTTTCATCGGCCTCGGCCAGCGCGTAGTTCTTGGACGCGAGTGTACGAACGCGCTCTTCGCCCTCGTCGGCGATGTCGGTGGCTTCGAAGGAGATGACGCTTTCACCATTCGGACTGTTGCGCACGGTGATGACGGTAATCAGCCGTTTGCGCGTGGCGTGCTTGGCTGTGGGAACGGGGGTGGGAACGACGGGGCCGATCTCCAGGATGACCGGTGGTCGCCCGGGCTTGGGGGTAGCGGCCATCACGACGCCGAGTGCCAAGCCGATCCAGGCTGTCCATTGCATGGAAGATCTCCTTCTCCGGCGCGTGCGCGTCACGCGCCTGGGTGATGGTATGCCGGATGAGCGCGCGCGTTGCTAGCCGCGCCGCGCGCGGATGGCTCACGGCACTTGGATCACCAGGTGTTGCGGGAAGCCGATGTTGCCGCGGTCGTCGCGCACCTGCACGCTGACCAACGTATTGCCACGCGGGAACTGCAGCGCGTCGCTGAGCACGCTGACGGTACAGTACTGCAAGGTGGAGATGAGGGGATGTACGAAGGACGGATTTCCCTGGCTGTCGAAGGTGCACGGAAACTGATTGGTGTGCACGTCGAAGCGGCAGCCGAAGTCGTTGAGCGCCGCGACCACCTGCGTTGAAGAGAAGTCGAAGCTCGGCGGGTCGATTCCCGGCACACCGCCCAGCGGCTGATTCGGTTCCGGTCCCACGTCGCAGATCCGGTCACTGCCGTTGCCGAGGTCGTGGGTGGCCTCGATTTGCAGATCCGGCGGCGTCTTGTCATCGCCGTTCGAGGTGACGCTCCCCGGCGGTCTGCCGCTGCTCCCGGGCTTGACTTCGACGACCAGGAAAAACCCGGCGCCACTGGGCCGATCGTAGACCGGGTTGCCGAGATCGTCGCTGCCCGACGGCGGCAGGACGACATTGGAGGCGGTTGCCAGGCCGAAGAACGTGATCTGCGGTCCCGCGGAGATTGGCAACGTCGGGGTCGGCGTACGCGTCACTGTCCGGGTCGGTGTGACCGTGCGCGTCAGCGTCGCGGTGCGCGTTGGCGTCGGTGTCCAGGTGTTCGTGGGGGCGCGCGTATTGGTGGCAGTGCGGGTGCTCGTTGCGGTTGGGGTGTTGGTTGGGGTGCGCGTGACCGTCCGCGTCGCCGTCGGGATCCGCGTCGGTGTCATCGTCGCAGTATTGGTCGACGTCCGCGTCACTGTCGCCGTGCGTGTAATGGTGGCGGTAGGCGTGATGGTCGGCGTGCGTGTTACTGTCGCCGTCGGGGTGGTCGTTCGCGTGAAGGTCGCGGTTCGGGTGTTCGAGGGGGTGCGGGTGATAGTGGCGGTTGCCGTCGCCGTTGCAGTTCGCGTCGGCGGCCGCGTGCGGGTCGGCGTGAGCGTGCCGAGGATCGTCGGCGAAAAGGTCGGGGTGATCGTCCCGGTGAATGTTCGTGTCGGCCGCGTAGTCGGCGTGGCGGAGCTGGTCGGGCTGAGGGAGCCGGTTCGCGTCGGAGTTGCAGTATTGGTCGGGGTGTTCGTCGGCGTCGCACTGCCGCCACTGGGCGTGGCGGTGGCGGTGCCCGTCGGTCCCACCGTGAAAGTGACACAAAGGCCCGTCGCTCCCGAGCAGCTTGCGTTGAACACCGGCACGCCGCCGGCAGGACACACGCCGCCGCTCGGCGGACCGCAGAACGGTCCCAGCTGGCAGCAGTCATTAGCGCCGGGAGTCGGCGTCTTGCCGGCCGTTTGAGTCGGGCTCACGGTCGGTGAAGGAGTAGAAGTCTCCGACGCACCAGGAGACGTCGGTGTCGCAGTAGGTGTGGGAGATTGCGGGGGGAGGGTGAGGAAGAGCAACACGGCAGTTGCATCGGCGACGCTGACGCGGCCGTCGCCGTTCACATCCGCGCCGTCACAGTCATTGGGTTGACCGAATACGATGGCCAGCACCGTATCGACATCCTCTTGGTCGACTTGCCCGTCGCAGTTGGCATCGCCGGGCAGCGCTGGGGTGGGTTGCGCGAGGCTGACTGTCGCGCACAAGGCGATGAGCAATACCGCATAAACACACTGCATACGCTGCTGCTGGAGCATGACCAGAGACCTCAAAGGGGGCGGTTCCTCAGACTGATTTGTGGCTACACACCTGCTGAGTTGCCGCGATCACTGCGCGCTGAAGACGAACCCCGTGATGATGTCGCCACCCCCTGGGTTCTGATCGAGGGCCGGAGCGTTGAGCACCAGCTTGCCGGGGCCATTCGGATTCTGCCAGTCGGTGCAGGAGAAGTTCTGGCCCTTGTTCGGGGGCGGCGACACAGTTTCGTCGCCGTTGCTGAAGTGGTCGATCTTCGACGTAGCCATGCCGCTGGTCAGAGCGAACGTGATGGCGGCCCCAGGGCCCGGATCAACGCACGGGAGCGTCGACTGAATCGACAGGCGCACCGGCAGGCCGCTGAGCGCGGGCACGGTGTTCGGTGCGATGACCACCGCGCCCGGATCGCTGTCGATGGGACCCTGGCTGCCCACCAGCGGCCCATTGCACACCCCGGGGTGTGGTTTGGTGGTACCGCAGACGCCGTCCTCCGCGCCCGGCGTGGTGTCACAGTCGGCATCGGCGCGGCAGTCTTCGCCGGTGTTCCCTGCCGTGCAGTGCGACATATCGAGGCCACACACCCCATCGCCAGCGCCGCTGGTGCTGTCGCAGTCAGCATTCGTCCGGCACGGTTGACCGATCAGCCCGATGGCGCAGATCTGGTTGGGACTCTCGATGCTGCCGTCCATGCGGGCGCAGTCCTCCGGCGTGAAGCCACCCACACCGACTTGGCCGAGGCGATGGTTCTGGGCGGTGGTGATCCCCGGCAGGCCACCATTGCACGCGATCAGGCCTGCGTTCGGTGCCGGCAGGACGGGCTTGAGGCACAGCACGATGTTGGCGCCGGGGACGGACCGGGCATCGGCAAACAGGAACTCGGACGAGTTGGTGACGTCGATGGTTGCGATCCCGGTCTGCGGGTCGGGTTGTCCGGCCTGGAACTCGAAGAAGCCTTGTTCCGTCTGTCCGTTCGTCTGTCCTTGGAAGGTGCCAATGGTCAGCGTGAAGTTGGGACCGAGCGTCACTTGGAACGGGCTGTTCTTC
>DATKMS010000215.1:0-6363 GCA_035541735.1 Candidatus Margulisiibacteriota bacterium | reverse complement strand
CGGGCGCCTGGGATGATCCTTCCCCGACGACGACCAGCAACGACAGCGATCGCTTTCACTATACGAGCGCGACCGCCATCACCCGGGTCTGGTCCGCGGCCGATCGATGCGTCTCGGACGAGCACCGCGTGGATTCGCATGTTGCGTCGGTGGAGTGCCGCACCTCGTGCGATCCCGGCCGGGGACAGTGGCCGGCCGTTCTCGATTGCCGTGCGGCGATGGGGCACGACTATGGTCTGGGATGGGCTTCGAAGCTGGTGTTCGATTTCTTCGACGCCTTCTAGAGTAATCGATGATGCCAATCTTGCGTCCGCTCTTCACGAGCTGTGACGGCTCTCTTCAGCTGCCGCACGTCGGCAGCGTGTGCGCCACGGAAGATTGACTCGTCCAGGTCATCGGCGGGCAATGACGGTCCGCTCTGCCTCAGCGTCGCGTAGACAATCAATGTGACTGCCGGAAGACGCTACGCTCGACAGGTGGAATCACGAGGCGTCGCCGTCTTCAACGAGTCTGGCAAAGGCAACCGCGTGGCCGGTCTCTCGAGCCCGCGCAAGCGCTACTGCGATCACGCGCCCCTTACCGAGATCAGGCGCCACGACGTTCGTGCGCCCAGCGACCGAGGCATCACGGTCAGCGCCGTCCTGCTGCGGAACGACAGCCACTGCCGAGCGGCGAACTGCATCCCGCTCGAGGCCAGCTTGCCCAGGCGTCCCGACCGCCCAACCCGCGACCTCGCTCTCCGTCGCCCATTCCAGCCGCCATCGAACGATTCGCTGTCCAGACCGGACTTTCATTGGCTCGCCCCCTGAGCGGCTTTGTGAAGCTGCCGACGCAACGTCACGTCGCGGTCATCACGTGGTCGTTGCACAACGGTGTCGGCCTCCCCATGCATTCGATGCAATATGTACGGAATCGGCTTGTTGAAGATTGATTCCAGCGATGTTTCTCGCGACTGAATTGGGCCGCTCAGGGCGAGGCACGGTCGCCAGTGCATCAAGCATTTGCCGCCGCAATTCGGGCCTTTTGACTTCGCGTGCACGGGAGGCCAACGCGCGGGTTGGTGCCGCTTCCTGCGCACAATTACCTACCATCGCCGTGGGCCCCATACTCATCGAACCAGTCGGCAATCCGTTTCGTACGGTCTTCAGCATGCTTGGGTAACGCATGCCCGTCAGAGTCGTAAATGACCAGAGAGTAGATCTTGTCTCGCGACTGCATGGCTTCAGCCATGCGCAGCGCCTGCGTCACGGGAACGAGTCTATCCGTCCGGCTGTGCAAAATGAGCACCGGTACATTGATCTGCTCCGGCCACAGCGCGGCCGAGCGCTCGCGGTAGTACTCATCAGCCCGACTCTCGTAGCCCGTCCAGACTTTCGGCGCCCCATCAAACCACTCGTTCCCCTTGAGGAACCAGTCCCCATGTATGAAGGTTCGCGTATCGGCACTGAGTAGAGTGGGGCCCGCAATGACTGCCGCGGCCTTGACCGGTGCTCCACGCCTCAGCGCAATGTAGGTCATGGTTCCGCCGCGCGACTGGCCCAACATGTAGAGCCGTGCGGGGTCGACGAAATCCATGCGATTTAGCGCCGGGACGAGATTCAGGACGTCATCGACGTCTTGACCACCCCACTCATCGCGCTTGCCCGTCGGACCGTGAAACCGATAGTCCGAGGCGATGACGACGAACCCTCGTTCGGCGAGCATCAGCAGATCCACGAGGTAGATGCAGGAGTCGTTCTCCTGTTTGCACGGCACTCCATAGTTCCCGATCCGGCCGTAGTCCCCCGTTCCGCCGCGGTTGAAGATGACTGCCGGCCACTTCTGCGGACCTGGATTCCTGGGTCGAATCAGCATTCCGCGAATATTCAGACCGTCGCTCCAATAGCGTATGTCTCGGATGTCGAACGCATTTTGCGCGCGTGCGCGCTCATACACTGGCCGAGAAAAGTAGCCCCGAGTGAACTCGTCCAGCTGATCCCATTCGGGCAATGACGGCCACGGTGCTTCGCTAATGATGCGCCCATCGCTCGTATCGTCCGTGGGTGCGGAGGCCGCCAGTGCAAGACCTGGCATTGCGGCCGCTACTAGTACCAGCGCTCGTATATGAGCTTTCACCAGGTTCGCTCCCCTGAGGGTCGGATCACGTCGTTGTTGTCGAAGTGCGTTCGCTGCAAGTCAAAATCTGCAGCATACGAGTTCCGTTGCAATCCTTGGCGCCGCAGTGAGCCGGCGCTGTGCCGGACGCGCGTCAATCGGAATCCCTTGTTCTGAATTCTGCTCTATTCAGTCAATTTTGGAGGAATCTTGACAGGCACTCGTGAATCTCACAGCGGAGCAGCGCGATGATATCCATGGGCACCATTGTGTAGCGCCGGCGCACGCGTGTGAATCTTGCTTTATTCCGTCAATTTTCGAGCTAGTTGCGTCACGTAGCGGAGGCTGCGGAAGGACTGAGAAATCAGCTGCTTAGGACGAGCTTCGACAGCCGCGGCCGCCATCTGCGCATAGCGCTTCTGAGGACGCTCTTCTGCCTTAATTGCATCAGTGTTTGAAACGCTGCGCACACGTGCAGGCGCGTGACTATGGGCTGCTCGTGTCGGGCAAAGTCACAGAGATAATGTAGCGCACCATTGGTCGTCGCACTGATCTGGCTGCAATTGCAGGCAATTGGCCATCTGATGAGGATATAGGGTGGCACGCCGTCCGCGCTCTGAATAGCGCTGCGGGCGATCTCGCGGCTACGAGATTCTTCGCCTAAATTCGTCAATGACTCGATTAAGCGGCAAATTGCTACCAATAGGCGCAACTCAGACGGTCACTCAGAGCTGGTAGCGGAACTTGAGCCGGATCGTTCTCGGGACGCCAGGATGCGCGACGTAGTCCGCCTGCGGTGACGGCTCGGTCGCAAGCCGAGACGCGTAGTAGTAGACGATGTCGTTCCAGCGGACGTTGAAGACGTTGAACATGTCGAGCGCAACCAGCCAGTGATCGGAGCCGCGGTACCCGAGCTGCAGATCGACCGTGGTGTACGCAGGTGACCTGGCGCTGTTGTCCTCGACGAGCGGTGACTCGCCGAAGTGTCGTGCCCGGATCGCTCCGAACCACGGCGAGCTGCCATTCGCGGTCAGGCCCGCGTCAATCACGTTGGTCGGGCTGTTCGGGATGTACCGTCCGGTGATGGCGGGAGTTTGCACGCACTGATGGGAAGCTGCGGCGTCGCCACAGCCGAGATCATCGGGCGGAACGTCTTGATCGAACCGGCCCTTCGAGAAGGCGGCGTTCAGATCGCCCGTGAGCCACCGCGTCAGCCGGAACGTATTGCCGAGCTCGATTCCGGTGCGCGTCGTCGACCCGCTCGGTGCCGTGGAGCCGGCATCGCCCTCGAAGACGAGCTCGGACTTGAGCTTGAGCTGGAAGAGGTCGAGCGACAGCTGCCAGTTCCGGACCGGCGCAGTCGTAAGGCCAATCTCGGCGCTCCGCGCCCGCGTGAGTGGCGTGACCGGAGGGTTGTCCGGGCTCTCGCCGCTGCGCGTGACGCCGCGCGCGTCGTTGCTGTGGTAGCCGTCGGCGACGTTGAGGAAGAAGGTGGTCTTCGCCCACGGGCCGAGGACCACGCCGAGCTTGGGGCTCAGGATGGAGGCCCGGCGATTGCCGGCATTGCAGCCGAGCGGGTCGCTATTGATGTCGCAGCTTCCGTCCGGGTTCGTCATCTTGTCGCGGACCCGGAACTCGAATACGTCACCGCGAAGACCGAGCGCCGTCCGCAGCCATGGCTGCCAGGCGATGCTCGATTCGAAGTAGAGCGCACCGGTGGCCTCAGTGACGCCAGCGTCCTGCTCGGTACCCAGAATGCGGCGCTGGTAGGTCGGGAAGATGCCGACGTCGCGGATGTCATCGACCCGGACCTGCAGGCCAACGAGGTTCGAGACCGGCAATCCACCGAGGTGCGTGTACCAGGTTTTCGAACCCTTGAGCCCGTACACGACCCGGTCGTCGTGCTGCAGCATCTGGTCGCCGTAGACGGGATCCTTGAGGTAGTACGTGAACGTCGAGTAGAGGTCGAGCTTGTAGCGGATGACGTAGGCGGAGAGCTGGCTCTGGGCATCGTCCGTGCGGTTCACGCGGTTGAACGACAGGCTCATCCGCGTCGTCTCGCCGCCATCCGTCGGGTTAAGGCTGCCAAAGCGATCGATGATCCCGGCGTCGATCGCGCGCTCCGGAACCTGATCCGTCGACGTCCAGCGACCTGAGTACGCCATGCCGGTCAGCGTCCAGTAGCTCTGCTCGGTGCCGGAGTGGTAGCGCAGCAGGCCGTTCAGTCGACGATAGTCATCCGGAACCTGAAACGGCCCGTCGTTGTGGTAGACGTCGCCCGCCGCGAGCAGGGTTCCGGATGCGAGTGAAGTCGACCCCAGCAGCAGCGCCCGCCGGAAGCCGTCCTCGCCAATGCCCAGTGTCACTGAAGGCTTCGCTTCGCTGGCGAGGCCCATCCGGACCGCGCCCGCGGTCGCGAAGTCGCCCTCGTCGGCGTAGTACGGGCCCTTCTTATAGTGCAGGTCTGCGACGAGTTCCGGGATTAGGAAGTTGAGGTCCGTGTATCCCTGCCCGTGCGCATGGGTCGGGAGGTTGAGCGGCATGTCGTCGAGCTCGGACGCGAGATCCGTGCCGTGATCGAGGTTGAAGGCCCTCAGGAAGTACTGGTTGGCCTTCCCCTCTCCAGAGTGCTGCGTGACGATGAGTCCCGGGACGTTTTCGAGCACTGCCCCCGGTCTCAGGAGCGGCTGGCTGGCGATCTCGTCCTGCGAGATGTCGCCCACGGAGGCCGCCGGCATGTTGCTGACACCCCTGGCAACGACCGTGATCGTGTCGAGGAATGAGGTCGGCCCGACGTCGTTGCCCTGCGCAGGATGAGAGGCCGTCAGGATCGCGGTGATCGATGCCACGAGTGCCGCCGTCGGCGTGCTGCGCCGGGCCGAAACCGTCGCCATTGAGGTCCCCCGCCTTGAAAGCTTCCGGCGGTATGATAAATTTGAAAAGGTTCTTACACATACGTATCGTCCACTTGCGGCCGCGACCTGGCATTGCCCGTCGCGGGTGGTGGGCATCGGTCAGGGTGCCGACTCCATGGACGCACTGCCGGCTAACTGGGCCTCACTGGCCGCCGTCGTGTTCCTGTTCGGCGTCAAACATGGCTTTGACGCAGACCATCTCGCGACCATTGACGGGCTGACGCGCGTCAGTCGCCGGGCCGGTTCCGCATTCTCGCCGTACTGTGGCGTGCTGTTCTCCCTGGGTCACGGCGCGGTCGTGATCGCGATCGCTGCGATCGTGGGCTCGGCCAGCGAACGCTGGGAGACCCCCGCGTGGCTCGAGGCCAGCGGAGCGTGGATATCGATCGCGGTCCTGACGCTGCTGGGTCTCCTGAACATTCGAGCGGTCTTTGCGGCCGCGCCTCACGAGGTCGTAGCGCCCGTGGGCGTCAAGGGGCGCCTGCTCGGCCGGTTGGCCGAGCCGCGCAGCCCGTGGGTCGTCATGGCCATCGGTGCCGCGTTCGCGCTCTCGTTCGACACGGTCAGCCAGGCGGCTCTCTTCGCCGCAACGGCGGTGCATTTTGGAGGGCTTCAGGAGGCACTGGCCCTCGCCGGGCTCTTCCTGCTCGGGATGCTCGTCACGGACGGTGCCAACGGACTGTGGATCTCGCGGCTGATCGCGCGGGCCGACACACTCGCGCGGGTGGCATCGCGGGTGATGGGACTCGCCGTCGGCAGCGTCAGCCTGCTCGTTGCGGGGATTGGTGCCGGCCGCCTAGCGGCGCCCGCCTTTGCCCGTTGGGCGGACGGTCGCGAAATTCTGCTCGGCGCGGCCGTCGTCGCTATTGTTCTCGTGAGCTATATCGTGGGTCGCCGGCTTGCCGGCGCGTCGACACGCACGGTTGCGGCTAGGAGCCGCGGCGCGGCATAGCTTAAGTCACAGCGTTCCGGCGCGATCGCCGCCGCCGAGCCAGGGCGTCACCGGTGGTGACGTCTGCTAGGCTATCCCCACTGGAGTGGTAACAGGAGTTCGTCATGACCACGAAGTACACGCCCGTCGAGCCGCATTCGCATTCGCACGAGCACGTTCACAAGCACGTGCACGAACATGAACACCGGCACGGCAGCGTGGTGCACAGTCATCCGCACGAGCACGACCACAGTCATGGCCATGAACACGGGCACGCGCACGCCGATGAGCATGTCGGCGTCAACGTCGCGCATCCACACGAAGGTCACGCCGGCGAGCACGATCATTCGCACCGCGAGCTTGAGGACACGTCCCATCGAAATGAGCCGCATGACCACGAGCATCGTTGAAGGCGGCCGGCAA
>DATKMS010000214.1:0-6371 GCA_035541735.1 Candidatus Margulisiibacteriota bacterium | reverse complement strand
GAAGCGCTTCCGCCAATCCGCAATCACTCCATCACTTCAATCTCGAATCCCATCTCAGCGATCATCCGATGCGCGTCGCTGGACGCTTGCCCCGGTGTGGTGAGGTAGCCGTCGACGAAGATGGAGTTCGCCGGGTACAGCGCCAACGCCTGAAACCAACCCAGGTTGCCCTCCCGCCCACCGGCGACGCGAATCTCGCTCTCCGGATTGGTGAGACGCATCAGGCACAGGGCGCGCAGACAGCGCCCGGGGGTGAGCTCGCGCTGGTCGCTGAACGGCGTGCCGTCGATGGGGATCAGGAAGTTGAGCGGTAGCGAGTCGACGTGCAGCTCGCGCAGGGCAAACGCCAGGTCGATGATGTCGTCGTCCGTTTCGCCCATGCCGATGATGCCGCCGCAGCAGGTGTGCAACCCGGCGGCCTGAACGCTGCGCACGGTATTGATACGATCTTCATACGAGTGGGTTGTACAGATGGCCGGGTGGAAGCGCTGGCTGGTATTGAGGTTGTGGTTTACCCAGCCGACCCCGGCAGCTTTCAGCTCGCGCGCGTCCGTCTCGCCCATGAGACCGAGCGACACGCACAGCTCGAGGTGCGGGAACTCTGCTTTGATCGCGCGCGCCGCGCCGGTAAAGCGGGCGATATCGTTGGCGCTCGGACCCCGGCCGCTGGTGACCATGCAGTAGCGACGCGCTCCGGCCGCCACCGCACGCCGCGCTCCGGCCAACAGCTCGGGCACGGAATCCAGGCGGTAGCGCGGAATCGCCGCATCGGAGATGGCCGACTGCGAACAATAGTGGCAGTCCTCCGGGCACAGCCCGCTGCGTGCGTTGCGCAGCAGGCAGAGCTTCACGCGCCGTCCGTGATGATGCTCACGTACGCGGAACGCCGCGTGCAGGACGGCCACCAGGTCGTCGTCAGGTGCCCGAAGCACTGCCGCGGCCTCTTGCCGTTCTACCGCGCCGCCGGCAAGCACCCGTTCGGCCAGGTCATCAAAGGTCAGCGATCTCTCGACAGGAGCAAGCTCGGTGTGCATCTGCCACGAGGTACCAACATGGCCACGGCGCTTCAAGTGCACGAGGCAGGCGGCGCCTCTCCAGGTCTGGCTTCCGCCCTACTTGCCGTACGGCTTGACCCAGCAACCGTGCTGCGCGAGGAGTGCACTGGAGTTGAGAGGCAAGACGTGCACCACACCACGCGAAACATCAAGCAAAGCTGCATCGCCAGGTCCCTGCCGTGCTGGATCGTCGTGGCCAGTTTCTTGATCTCCTGCGTGCCTCCGGCACCGGTGACGCCGCCGGCTGCGCCACCAACCCCCGCGCTGTCTGAGGAAACGATCGCACCGCCCGAGAGGCTCGACGTGGCGATCATCGACTTCCACGAAGCCCCAAGCGCGGATCACAAGGCAGTGACGGTGACGGGAACTTTGGTGAATCGGGGGACGCGCACGACCAGCAGCGTCCATGTCCACGTCGAGGCCCTCGACAAGGGCGGTGCAGTCGTCGCAAGCGTCAATCCGGTTCCCTCGACGCAGCTGATCGCACCTGGATCAACCGCCAGCTTCTCGGCGACCTTCGAGAACCGCCCCGAGATCGATCGCTACCACGCCGAAGCCATCAGCCGCTGAGGCGGCGGTCTGCATCATGGGGCTGCAGCGCCTGCGGCGCATCCTTCGCGAGTTCCTCGGTATCACGCCGACACTCGACCTGCACGGCCTCAGCGTGCGCGACGCATTGGCGGAAACCGAGGGTTTCGTGCGGCACGCTGCCGCCCTCGGTGAACCGGTCGTGCGCATCGTCTACGGCAAGGGACACGGCAGCCCCGGCGGGCGCGGCGTGCTGCGCGAGGTCATTCCGCGCTGGTTGGAACGCGCCGGGGCGGAGTGGGTGGAACGCTACCAACGCCTGCCGGATGCGAGTGGTGCGGACGGAGCCGTCAAGGTGTGGCTGCGCGGGCGTGAAAGAGTGAGAGGGTGAGAGCGTGGTATCAACTGTTTGGCGTGACAGGAATTTGAGCTCGCGACTGTCGCCGATTGACTTGTGCGCTACACTCGGGGACGATGTGTTGGATGGAACCGAAGCATTTCGGCAAGTACCTTCGCGGGAAGTCCATTTCGCAGCTGTTGCACCGCGCACGCAAGGAAAGCCTCCGACGCATTCTGGCAAACGCGGAGGATATCGAAGCGCCGCGGAAGACGCCGGCGCTGAAGCGAACCGGGACGCGATAGGTGCTCTACATCGACACCTCGGTCTTGCTCGTCTACACCCTCACGCAGGCCGTCGAACCGGAACGTTACCGAGCGACGGCGCATTTCTTCGCTCAGATCATCTCGGGCGCACTGTCAGGAGCCACCTCGTTCTATGCGCTGCACGAAGTGCATGTGTTCGCGATCGAGAACGCTCCCGACTTCGCGACCGGGGCTGTCTTTGGCCGGCAGGCACTGCTCCAAATCCTTTCGATTCCCCTACAGCTTCTCCCCCTTGTCTCGCGCATTGAACGACGCCGCCACGCAGCACGATTCGCCGCCCTGCGTGATGCGAGCGACCTGCCGCACGCCATCGCGGCTTCGGTACATGGATGCGAAGCCATCGTTGCGTACGACACTCACTTCCGCAGCATCGCCCGCATCCTTCCGTGCCGGACACCCGAGCACTTTATCCGGTCGTGAAGACGCAAGGGGGAGCCCCCCACGGCTGCTAGGCTCCTCCATTCCAGTTGACTCGTCCGATCCTGTTCCATAGACACGACGGCATGCGGGCCCGATCGCTGCTGCCGGCACTCTGGATCGGTGTGCTGTCGCTGGCCGCAGGCTGTGGCAGCATGCACTCACAGCCGCCGACTGTGATCGACGTCCACAAGGTCGTCGACCTGTCGTACGCCTTCGGTCCCGACACCATCTACTGGCCGACGGCGGAGTCTTTCACCCTCGAACGGGTGCACTATGGTCCGACAGACCAGGGCTACTGGTACGCGGCGAACAACCTGTGCATGGCCGAACACGGCGGCACGCACATGGACGCTCCCATCCACTTTGCCCAGGGCAGGCGAACCAATGAGCAAGTGCCACTGGCGTCGTGTATCGGCCCGGCGGTGATCGTCGACGTTCGCCAGAAGGCGGCAGCCAACCGCGACTACCGGCTCAGCGTCGACGACCTGCAACAGTGGGAGTCGAGCAACGGGCGCATTCCCGCCGGCGCCGTCGTCATCATGTACAGCGGCTGGGGTCAACACTGGGGGAACAAGCTGCGGTACATGGGAACGGACAAGAAGGGTGACACCGCGAATCTCCACTTTCCCGGCTTCTCGAAGGAGGCGGCCGAGTTTCTCGTCACCCAGCGCGACATCGCCGCCATCGGCGTCGACACTGCGAGCATCGACTACGGTCCGTCCACCGATTTTCTCGTCCATCGCATCATCAACGGCGCGGACAAGCCGGGCTTTGAGAACATCGCCAACCTCGACCGGTTGCCCGCGAAGGGCGCGACTGTGATCGCACTTCCCATGAAGATCACCGGCGGTACTGGCGGCCCGGCACGCATCATCGCTCTCTTACCGTGAGAAAGCACAATCAGCCTGGGCTGGCAGCGCGACCTCGTGTAGCGAGCCGGCGACCGCCTCCACCGGGGAATGAATTCCCCGGCTCAGTCCACGCAAGTCGGCTGAAGCCGACTACAAACATAGTGATCGGAGTCCCCTTCAGGGGACTTTTCAGGAACTCAGCCGGGGAATTCATTCCCCGGCGCCGGGCGCCCTCCACCAGTGCGGGGCTTGGCACCCTGCTTGGCATCGTGATGGCTAGCATCGTCGTCCTCGGCAGCTGCAGTCCCTCTGAGCCGCCACCGGTGCCGCCGAAGATCTCGTTCGAAGAAACCACGCACGACTTCGGTCGTACCGCACAGGGATCGCCAGTCACACACGCCTATGTGTTCCGCAACGCCGGAGGCCTCGACCTCACCATCGATAACGTAAGGGCTTCTTGCGCTTGCACCGTAACGGCGCCGTCGAGTCGCGTCCTCCATCCGGGTGACGACGGAACCATCACCGTGAGTCTCGACACCTCACGCGAGGTCGGACGCAAGACGCGCACCATCACCGTGTATTCCAATGATCCGGGACAACCGGTCACCACGTTGAGCCTTACCGGCGACGTCGAGGCCGATCTCGCAGCCGATCCACCGGCGCTGTATGTGGGACACCTGCAACGCAACCAAGTGGCACAGAATGAAGTGCGGCTGCTG
Organism: Candidatus Margulisiibacteriota bacterium; assembly: GCA_035541735.1. Classification (GTDB taxonomy): domain Bacteria; phylum Desulfobacterota; class Binatia; order HRBIN30; family HRBIN30; genus DATKMS01. The sequence goes on along the minus strand of DATKMS010000214.1, from coordinate 2,135 downwards.
GCACGCCCAGGGGTCGCGGTCGGCAGCGTCGAAGGGAGCGGCAAGGTCGTCGATGCGAGCCTGCGCACCACGCCGGCGGGCGCGCGCCTGCGCATCACGATCAAGCCCGACGCACCCCCTGGACGCTTCAAGGATACGGTAACGGTCCGCACGAACAGCACCCGGCACCCGACGCTGACAATCCCGGTTGTCGGTAGCGTCGATGCCGCGGCGGCCGGTCATGCTGCGGAGCGGCCGGAGTGACGTATCCGTTCCCGCCGGCCCGGCGCTTCGACGTCGTCGGCTTCGGCCTGAGCAGCGTCGATCATCTGTGTGTCGTCAAGCGCCACCCGCGCCTCGACTCCAAGCAACAGCTGGTGACCTACGATGTGCAGCCCGGAGGCCAGGTCCCGACCGCGTTGGTGGCACTCCAACGTTGGGGACTGCGCACTGCTTATATCGGCGGCTTCGGCGACGACGCGGGTGGCGTGCTGTCACGCGGCGCGTTGGAAACCGAGGGCGTGGATCTCGCCGCTACCGTCGTGCGTGCGCACACGCGGCAGCAGGTCTCCGTCATCTTGATCGACGAGATCTCCGGCGAACGCTCGGTGCTGTGGGAACGCGTCGAAGAATTGGTGCTCCAGCCGCATGAAATTCCGCCCGACGACGTGGTGCAGGGGCGCGTCTTGTTGATGGACGCGGTCGACCTGCCGACGGCGATCACTGCCGCGCAGCACGCGAAAGACGAGGGCGTCCTTACCGTCCTGGACACGGACAACCCGACACCCGGCATCGACAGCCTGCTGCAGCTCACTGACGTGTTGATCGTCGGCACGGAGTTCCCGGCGCGGCTCACTGGCATCTCCGATGTGCGCGGCGCACTGCGCGCCGCCGCGCAGCGGGGGCCGTGGTTCGTTGGGGTGACCTTGGGGCCCGGTGGGGCCCTCGCCTACGTACGCGGCGAGTTCCACTACGTCCCAGCCTTTCGCGTTCCCGTCGTCGACAGCACGGGTGCGGGCGATATCTTCCACGCCGGCAGCATCTACGGACTGCTGCAAGGGTGGTCGACGGAAGACACGTTGCGCTTCGCCGCGGCGGCCGCAGCCCTCAAGTGTGAAAAGCTGGGCGGACGACCCGGAATTCCGACACTGGAAGGCGCGCTCGCGTTGACGCGATGCTGACCTCTTGTCCCTCCTCCTGTGAGCACGTCCGCGAACGGAGAGGGCCAGGGAGGCGGCCTTCCAGCGTCGTGCGATTCGATTTGAAATGCCATTGCCCATTGGCGACTGCCCGGTTGACCACGCAGCGGCACCAGCATAGGACACCCGCAGGAGGAACTCCCAATGCGCTTCGGTCTCAACGCCGGCTACTCCGGCGCGCGGATGTCGATCAACATGGAACTGGTGAAGGAAGCCGACAAGCTCGGCTTCCATTCCGTGTGGGCGGCGGAGGCGTACGGGTCGGACGCCGTAACGCCGGTGGCGTGGATCGCCGGACAGACGCAGAAGATCCACGTCGGCACCGCGATCATGCAGATGCCGGCGCGCACACCGGCGATGACCGCGATGACCGCCACCACCCTCGACCAGCTCTCCGGCGGGCGTTTCCTGCTCGGGCTCGGCGTGTCCGGGCCGCAGGTCGTCGAAGGCTGGCACGGCGTCCCCTACGGCAAGCCACTGGTGCGCACGCGCGAGTACGTCGAGATCGTCCGCCAGATCTGGTCGCGCGAGAAGCCGCTCGAACATCAGGGCGAGCACTACCAGATTCCCTACCGCGGCCCCGGCGCCAGCGGTCTGGGCAAGCCGCTGAAGAGCATCCTGCACGGCCGGCAGATCCCAATCTATCTCGCCTCGATCGGCCCAAAGAGCGTCGAGCAGGCGGCGGAGATCGCCGACGGCTGGATGCCGATCTGGTTTTCACCGTATCGAACCAACGTGTACAAGGACGCACTGAACGCCGGCTTCAAGAAAGCCGGCAATGGCAAGGGCCTGCACAACTTCGACGTGGCGCCGGCGGTGACGGTCATGCTCGGCGATGATGTCGGCGCCTGCCTGAGTTTCATCAAGCCGTTCCTCGCCCTGTACATCGGCGGCATGGGCGCGCGCGGCAAGAACTTCTACAACGACCTGGCCTGCCGTTACGGCTTCGAAGCCGAG
>DATKMS010000213.1:0-3450 GCA_035541735.1 Candidatus Margulisiibacteriota bacterium | reverse complement strand
CCCCATTGCGCCCTCCGCTTCGTGCTTGCACAGCAGCACCACCGAGCGCGCGAAATTTGGATCCATCATCTGCGGCATTGCCAGCAGCAGTGTCGGCGCCAACGAACTCTCACCCATAGCTACCTCGTCTTTACGTCTTTGCCACCGCCCCCCTCGCAATGGCGTGCGTCGAAGGGAGATTCTTTCGGCGAAGCCGGTCTGTGTCAATGGCTCGCACACGGGCAGGCTCTCTGGTTTCGGCCGGCACTTGTGCTATGCGTGCACGCACACCATCACGGCGTGCATCGACGGAGGAGGCTCCACATGCTGTATCTGCACGAAACGCATGAGATCGTTGGCGGCAAGATGGAAGCGTTCGAGCACGCGTTGCGCGAACAGTGGTTGCCCCTCATCGAGCGCAACGGCGCCGCTCGGCTCTTGTGGTTCTGGCACCACACACACGGCACCGGACCCAGTTACCAGGCGATCTCGATCACCGCGGTGCGCGGCTGGCATGCGTGGGGCGAGCTGGTGGCGCGCATGCACGAGGATACGGCCTGGCGCGAGTGGTATGCCACCGCATGGCAGCACCGCCGTGAGGTCACCAGCAAGCTCCTGCTGCCCACGTCGTGGTCGCCGCTGCAAGCGATCGACTTCAGTTCGGTGCCTGAACCCGCGGCGGCGGGTCCGGTATCGCTGTACCTGCACGATACCGGCTGGCCATACACCGGCAAGCTCGACGAGTACGTGGCGGCTCTCGGCGGCATCTTCTACCCGGCGACGCGCGAGTCGAAGATGATCTCCGTGGAGGCGTGCTGGACGGTGGCGCCCGGCACCGGCCGCTTCCACGAGGTCGTCCTGCTGCAGAAGATCCTCAACTGGGAGCCGTTCTCCCACCTGCTGACCTCGGGCGAGCGCCCATCGCGTCCGGGCGACTGGATGCAGGAAGGCCTGAAGTACCGCGACCGCTGGGAGAGCAAGCTCTTGCGCCCAGCGACGTGGTCGCCGCTGCGTTGAAGCGCGGGAACCTCGCGTTTCCTCGGCACCGCACTCGACAAGGCGGAATGGCCGCTGAGCCCCCTCACGCCTGCGCTGGCACGACGACGCGGACGGCGACATCGGCCTGCACCTTCAACGTTCCGAACAGCGCCGTGTAGGGCCGGATACCAAAGTCCGGTTGATGGATGCGCGCCTCGGCGATGTAGTGATCAGCAGCCTTACGCACCTGCACGCGCAACTGGCGTTCATGTCCGTGGAGCGCCAACCTGCCCTTTACGAGGTAGGCACCGGCTTTCTCCTCCACAGCGCTCGAGACGAAACGGATCTCCGGATAGCGGCGCGCATCGAGCACATCGCGGACGATGTTGCCTTCAATCTCGCGCTTGTTTGCCACCGTCAGGTTGCCGGGAGATTCCTTGCCGTCGCGCATGGCGCAGACGACGCGGAGCGATGCAGCGTCGAAGCTGGCGGAGATCGCACGCGTGGCTGCGTCGACGTCGATCACGAACTTGGTGACCCGGATCTTCAGGTCGTGCGCGACCGCGGAGAGCAAACCCTCCTTGTAGGTGAAGACGAGACATTCCGCCGATGACGCGTCGAGGCGAACCGTACGGTTGCTTGCTGACTCTGAACTCACGACTCTCGACTCCCGACTATCTTCGCGGCCCGATCCACACGGTCTGTACGTTGACGAACTCGCGGATGCCGTAGGCCGACAACTCGCGACCGTAGCCGGATGCCTTGACGCCGCCGAATGGCAGTCGCGGATCGGACGATACCATGCCGTTGATGAACACCTGCCCGGCCTCGATGTCGCGTGCGAGGCGCCGCGCGCGCGTGACATCCGCGGTCCACAGGTTTGCCCCGAGTCCGTAGGGCGAGGCGTTCGCCGTGGCAATCGCTTCATCCACGCCGCGAACGGAAATCAGCGCGGCGACCGGACCGAACACTTCTTCGCACGACGCCGGCATGTCGGGGCGCACGTCGCTCAGCACGGTGGGCTCGAAGAAATAGCCGCGCCCGGTTCGACGCGTGCCACCAGCCAGGATGCGCGCCCCCTCCTGTACCGACTGACGCACCTGCTGCTCCACTGTGTCCCGCAGGTCGTCACGCGCGAGCGGGCCGATCTGCGTCGCGCGCTCCATCGGGTCACCAACTCGTAACGCGCGCACTGCATCGGCGAAGCGTTCTTCAAACTGCTTGAAGATCTGTTGGTCAACGATGAAGCGTTTGGCCGCAATGCAACTCTGGCCGGTATTCTGGTAGCGCGCTCGGACACCCGTTTCGACGGCGGCAGGCAGGTCGGCATCCTCCAACACGATGAAGGGATCGGAACCGCCGAGCTCCAAGACGGTCTTCTTGACGGCACCACCAGCGGCGGCCGCAACGCTGCGGCCAGCGGCATCGCTGCCGGTGAGCGTCACCGCCACGACGCGCGGGTCGTCGATCAGCCGGGCCGCCGTCGTCCCGCCAATCAGCAGCGAGCGGAAGGCGCCGGCGGGAAGCCCCGCGGCGCCAAACACTCCCTCGATCGCCAACGCGCACTGCGGGACGTTCGACGCGTGTTTGAGGATCACTGTATTACCGGCCATGAGCGCCGGCGCCGCGAAGCGAAAGACCTGCCAGAAGGGAAAGTTCCATGGCATGATTGCCAGGACGACGCCGAGCGGGGGAAACTGCACATAGCTCTCACTGGCGTTTGCGGGATGCGGCTCGTCGGCCAGGAAACGCTCGGCGTTCTCCGCGAAGAAGTCGCAGTTCCAGGCGCACTTCTCGATCTCGGCCTCGGCTTCGACGATCGGTTTGCCCATCTCTGCCGTGATGAGGGCCGCGAGACGGTCCCTGTGCCGCCGCAGATAGACAGCGGCTTGCTGCAGCAGCGTGGCGCGCTGAGCGAACGGTGTGCTGCGCCACGTGCGAAACGTGCGGTGCGCTGCCTCGAGCACCTGCTCGATCTGCTGCTCAGTGGCGGCTGCGAATGTCGCGAGCCGGTCGGCGGTTGCCGGGTTGACCGACTCCATGCACCGCTCCGCTGCCATACGGACGCTCTATCAGAAGTATCGGGCGCGGCAAGGCGCCGTGTTGACGCACCGCCGCCAGGTTGCGATAAACCTCCGTCATGGAACCCGGTACCGACCCGCGGATGCGCATTTTGGTCGAGGTGAACAACGAGCGCCTTCCGCGGGAGCTGCTGGAATGGCTGCTGCACAGCTTCGACGCGCTGGAGCAGACGGACTTCGGCGAGCTGGAGCCGGTTGGCGTCGCAGCGCCCACCGTGATCGGGTCGGATACATGAGCGACGCACCCGAGCAGCACTCGGCAACAGAGCTGCTGGCGCTGCTGGCGCGCCGCCAGGTCAGTGCCGTTGAGCTGGCGCACGCCTTCCTCAGCCGCATCGAGCGTCTCGACCCACGCATCAACAGTTACATCACGGTCACCGCGGACGCCGCGCTGCGCGATGCACGGCGCTTG
>DATKMS010000212.1:0-14811 GCA_035541735.1 Candidatus Margulisiibacteriota bacterium | reverse complement strand
GCGCGGATGAACTCCACCGACTGCACGAACATGCCCGAGGAGCCGCAGCACGGGTCGTACACCCGGCCCCGGTAGGGTTCGATCATCTCGACCAGCAGCTTGACCACGCAGCGCGGCGTGTAGAACTCCCCGCCCTTCTTGCCCTCGGCACTGGCGAATTGCGAGAGGAAGTACTCGTAGACCCGGCCGAGCACGTCCTTGGCACGGCTCGCTTCGTCACCGACTTTGATGTTGCTGATCATGTCTATGAGCTGGCCGAGCCGCTGCTTATCGAGTCCGGTCCGGCCGTACTGATCAGGCAGCACGCCCTTGAGAGCGGGGTTGTCGCGCTCGATGCCGGCCATCGCGTCGTCGACAAGTTGGCCGATAGTAGCCTGCTTCGCTCGCGCCTTGAGGTGCGACCAGCGCGCCTCGGGCGGCACCCAAAAGATGCTCAGGGCGCGGTACTCGTCCGGGTCCTCGGGATCGGCCCCCTGCGCCTTCTCCGCCTCGAGCTTCGCGTGCTGCTCCTCGAAGGCGTCGGAGATGTACTTGAGGAAGATCAGGCCGAGGACGACGTGCTTGTACTCGGCAGCGTCCATGCTACCGCGCAGCGCGTCGGCCATCTGCCAGAGCTGCGCTTCATAGCCGACGTTGGCAGCGGTGGCTTTGCTTCTGTCGTTGGTAGTTGGTTTGGGCATTGTGAGTGTACTGGAACACCGAAAGATCGCCGCGTGTCAAGGAAAGGGCGACTCCCTTCCTCTTCCGGCGGAACCCTTCCGCTTTGCGCGACCGACCTGGACCCCCTCGGCCACCGAGCCGCACGGCGTGGATGCGGGCGAACGGGAGGGGCACAGCCGGCCTCGGCGAGCTGTACGGCGTCTACCTGTTCACCACACTCTTAGTAGCTTCCGGATAGTGGAGGCCGGCGGCGGTTCCCTTCGGCGAGATCTCGTCGACTGTCACACATCGGCAGAGCCGAACCAAACTCCTAGAACCACTCGATGAAAGACATAAGTCGAGCGCAAGAACGCTCAATGGACGACTTCGATCCGGTTGGTTGCAGGTGGCGCCAAGACCGGTAAGCCCCTGCCAGCACAGGGCTTTTAGCCGAATTGGAAGCCTGCGACTGGCCGAACTTTTAGGGGTCCACCGAGACTTTATCGGTTCCCTTTCTCGCTCATTTCCCCTTCCTTCGCTGCTCCTTAGGGCGGCTCGAAAGCAAATTAAGCGCGGCACATCGACCGTCTGGACATGGGGTTCGCAAGATGTGGTGCGTTCTTGTAACGATAGTGTCGAGTGAACGGCCGAGTATCTCGGCATGACGACCAGATGATGATGACTAGATAACTCACAATGTATTGCCTGTATGATCATGTCTTGTGCTTTATCACTCATGAGCACACGGGTTCTGGGGGTGCCGGATGCACAGCGCGGGTGTAGCCAAGCGGCCCCAACGACCCGACGCACGCGACGCGGCGCGGGAGTACATCCGCCGCGGATGGGCGGTCGTGCCTGTGCCTGCGCGCCGCAAGGGCCCAGTGCGCGACGGCTGGCAGCGGGGCGGCTTTACCGCAGACGACGTCGACCCCGACGGCAACCTCGGGCTCCTGACCGGCGAGCGGAGCGGCGGACTGGTCGACGTAGACCTCGACGTGCCAGAGGCGATCGCCGCGGCGCCCTATCGGCTGCCGGAGACTGATATGGTACACGGCCGGGCATCGTCGCGAGCCTCACACTGGTGGTACGACGCACCGGGCACCGAGACCGTACGCAGGCGTGACCCGGACGGCACGACGCTGGTGGAGACACGCTCCAGCGGCGGACAGACCGTTGTGCCGCCGAGCCTGCACGAGGACACAGGCGAGCTGATCCATTGGGAGCGAACCGGCGAGCCGGCCAGGGCAAGCGCTGAGACACTGGCGCGCGCACGTGACTGGATCGCATCCGCTGCGATGCTCGCACGGCGCTGGGCGGATGGATCGCGCCACGATATAAGTCTCGCGCTGGCGGGCCTGCTGCTGCGCGGCGGAATGACACGGCACGAGGCGGAGCGCCTCGTCGAGGCGGTGGCCCGGGTCGGGGGTGACGGGCAGTGGCGGGACCGCGTGCGCGCCGTCCGCGACACCTACGCTGAGACCGGCCCGACCACCGGCGGGCCGACGCTCGCGGAGCTGCTGCGCGATGGTGAGGCGGTCGTCCCCCGGCTGTGCGAATGGCTCGGCCTACGTGGGGGCAAGGACCACGCTGACGCCGGACTACTGCCGCAGCCCCCCTATGCGCCCGATCTTGGCGAGTTTCTTGCCGTGGAGTTTCCGCGGCGTGATCACATCTTCCAGCCGGTTCTCCAACGCCAGGGGCTCGCGATGGTCCACGCCTGGCGCGGCGTCGGAAAAACTTACTTCACTTTGACGCTGGGGCTCGCTGCGGCCGCCGGGGCGGGGTGCTTCCACTGGAGCGTATCGCGACCGTGGCGCGTCCTGTACGTGGACGGCGAAATGTCGGGCGTAGATATGCAAACCCGGCTGGCACAGCTCGCAAAAGGAATGGGCTTGCGACCTGAACCGGGCGTCTTTCGTATCGTGACGCCGGATCTGCAACCGCGCGGCATTCCCGACCTCAGCACAACGGCGGGGCGGGAATGGCTCGACCAGATCATCGCGGACCGCGAGTTACTGTTTTTGGACAACCTGTCGAGCCTAGTGCGCTGCGAGGACAATGATGACGCACCCTGGTTGCCGCTGCTCGGCTGGCTGCTGGGACTCCGAGCAAGTGGCCGTTCGGTTGTCCTCGTACACCACGACGGCAAGAACCGTAGTCAACGCGGAATTAGCCGGCGAGAAGATCACCTAGACACGACGTTCCACCTGAAGACGCCGGACGATCAGAAAACGAGCGACGGTGCGCGGTTCGTTGTCCATTTTCGACAAGCATCGCGGCTTTCACGGGAAGGACGCCGAGCCCTTCAAAGCGGAGCTCGTCGCTGCGCCAGACGGCAGCCTTACCTGGACAATGGCCGGTATGGAGGAGTGTGTCACGAGGAAAGTGGCCGCGTTGTTGAACGAGGGCTGCACCGTTTCGCAGGTGCGAGAACGTCTCGGCATCGGACGTGCGACCGTTGATCGGCACAAGAAGAAAGCTGCCGAGCTGGGACTTCTGCAATGACTCGAAAGCATTCCGCCGTGCGTTCCGCCGTTCCGCCCCGTAGGGCGGCGGAACGCGGAACGGCACGCAGCACCCCCGGAACGGAACACCGGAACGCTAGCACTCGAAGCGCTGATAGATCGTGTGCTTTCCCGGACCCGCAGCGGAACGCCAAGCGGAACGGAAGCGGAACGCACCATCGAAAATGCCGTTCCGCCGCCCCGGAACGCAACCTGCCCGCACATCGACAACCCGGTGCTTGCCGAGTGGTACGCCAACCATCCGCAGGTTGTCTGCGCGCGGTGCTGGCTCGATGGGCACCCGACACGCGGGGGGCGGCATGACTGATACCTTCTCGACTTTCGCCGCAGCCCTCGAGGCGCGCCTCCAGCGAGGCGCCACGACCTATCGGGTGAACCTGGAGGGCTGGCAGTGAGGCGAGCGAACACGGCACGCAAGACCGGCTCTGACCCGGCTGCGAGCACTGTCCCTGCCCTCAAGGCGCACGAGGAGGCAGCGATGCCCCTTGGCACGGTGCGCCCGTACATGTCGATAGAACAACTGGAGGCGGCGACGCCGTGGAGTGTCCCTGCCATTCGGAAGAAGATGGCGCGTAGCGTCCTGAAGCTCGGCGTCCACTACTTTCGACCGCTCGGCCGGCGGCGGGAGGTGGTCTTCAAGTGGTCCGCCATTGTGGCGATGGTTGAACAGCAGTCACCCCGTGTGGAAGAACCGGAGTCGGCGCCAAGTCGGCCACGACGAACGACGGGCATCATCGATGTCGAACAAGCGACAGCGGACTTTGAGCGGCTGCTCGGTTGAAAGCCACGACGGCTGGCTCCGGCTCCGTTTCCGGTCGCTCGGGCCGGACGGGCGGCGGCACCAGATCGCTCGCGCCACTGGCAAGACAGATACGCCGGAGAACTACAAAGTGGTGCGCCGCTTGGCCGATCTTGTCGGCGCTGCGCTGGCGACTGGTCGCACGTTGCAAGAGATCGATGCCATTCTCGGTCACATCCCGAGCGGGGTGGCAGAGACGGGTCCCAAACAAAAGAGCAGGACGATCAGCGAGCACGTTGAGCGGTGGCTTGCGACGCAAGCCCCCGTCGTCCGCAAGGGGCAGCTCCACGACTATCGCCGCCACTTGCGGGGCTACGTTGTGCCGCTCATCGGACATCTACTGCTGGTCGACCTTGAGCCGGCCGACACCCGCGCCGTTCAAGCTGAGTTGCTGTCCCGCAAGCTTTCGGTGAAGTACGTGCGGAACATCGTTGCCTGCAGCTGGCGGGCCTTCCTCCGCGATGCCGCTGAGGACGGCGTCGTCACTCCCACAGTCTATCCGCATCTCAAGTGGCCGGAGTGGGACTTCCCCGAGGCGGATCCGTTCACGGGCGAGGAGCGGCGCGCGATCATCGAATGGTTCCGTGTCCATTGCTTCCGCTGCCATGCACCCGGCACAGCCACTGGGTACGTGAAACAACCTCATCTGCCATACTACGTCTTCGTCCATCTGCTCTTCTGGTCTGGGCTGAGACCCTCTGAGGCGGCTGGGTTGCGCGACGGGGATCTTGACCCTCCCGGGGCGCGACTCCACGTGCGACGCTCTCGCCACATGGGGGAGGACAACCGCCCAAAGACGCGGAGCGCGCGCCGCACGGTGGAGCTGTTCCCGGATACGGTGCGGTTACTCCAGGCCCTGCGCCCGTTGCACGTGACGGCGGAGACGCCGGTGTTCACCAACTTGAACGGCGGTCCGATCGAACCCAAGGCGTTCTTGGAGCGATGGCATGACTGCCTGCGTGCGCTCGGTATTCGGCAGCGTGGGCTGTACTGCACCAAAGACACGTTCGTCACGACGGCGCTGCACGTGGGCGCGAAGCCCGCCTGGCTGGAGCAGCAGACCGGGGTGCAGTACGAGACCTTGCGGCGCCACTATGGACGGTGGATGGCTGGCGAAGTGGACAGCGAGCTGCGACGGTTCGCAGTCTCCGACCCCACCCTGTTCGGCGAGACCAGCCGTCAACTGTTACCGCGGCGCCGACGTGCGGTAACAGATGGGAGGCAAGTCATTGGTATTGCAACGGTTGGGAAATGCGAGGAGGGGGACTTGAACCCCCACGGGTTTTACCCCACTAGCCCCTCAAACTAGCGCGTCTGCCAGTTCCGCCATCCTCGCAGGTCGTGATTCGTGTTGAGCTTGTCCTGAGCCCGCCGACGGGGTGTTCGTGACTCGCATCAATCGCTTGCCGGTTCGCCTGCCGGTGCGCTGCCCTGTGGCGGCGCCGGCACCGCGGCTTGAGGGGCCGCAGCTTGCGGTGCCGCCGCCTGCGGTGCGGCCGCCTGCGGTGCGGCCGCGGCTGGCTCGTTCGCCGGCGCGGGCGCCGGGGCCTGGGCCGGTGCGCCGCCAGCTTGCGGCTGCGCGGGTACTTCCAGTGGCGGCGCCTCCTGCAACGGCGCCGAGTCGAAAACGGTCGAGCTGACACGGCGCGCGCCCGTGTACGTCAACGTCAGCGATGTCAGCATGAAAACCACCGCCATGATCGTGGTCAGCCGCGTGAGGAAATTGCCGGCACCGCCGCTGCCGAAAATGGTCGAGCTGCTGCCACCAAACACTGCGCCCATGTCGGCACCCTTGCCTTGCTGCAACAACACGACGCCGATCAGAAACAGACAAGCGATGACGTGAATGATCGTCACGACAATCAACATACCCTACCTCACGCGACAAACTTGGCGATGCGTACGAACGACTCGACCTGCAAACTCGCTCCACCGACGAGCGCGCCGTCGATATCTGCCTGGCGCATCAACTCATCGATGTTGTCCGGCTTGACGCTGCCACCATACAGGACGCGGCACGTGTCGGCCACATCCCTGCCGCCCAACTCCGCCAGCGTCCGGCGGATGAAGGCGTGCACCTCCTGGGCTTGCCCGGGCGTGGCCACTTTCCCCGTCCCGATGGCCCATACCGGCTCATATGCAATGACCAGCGCCCGTATAGCAGCCGCATCCCGACCCAGCAAACCGCGCCGCAGCTGCCGATCGATCACCGCCAGCGCTTCGCCCGCCTCGCGCTGCGCCAACGTCTCGCCAATGCAGACGATCGGTACGAGCCCGTGCGCTTGCGCGCCGGCGGTCTTCTGCGCCACCGTCTCGTCCGTCTCGCCAAAGAACTGCCGGCGCTCCGAGTGGCCGATGATGACGTGCGTGCAACCGGCGTCATGCAGCATCAGCGCCGACACCTCGCCGGTGAACGCTCCCTTGGGCTCGGGATGCACGTCTTGCGCGGCCAGCAGCACCTTGCTGCCGCTGAGCACCCGCGCCACCGTCTCCAGCGCAGTGTATGGCGGCGCCACCAACACCTCACGGCCTGTCACACCACCGACGGCCGCTTTGATGCCTTCCGCCAGTGCGGCCGCCTCCGAGCGCGTGCCGTGCATCTTCCAGTTGCCGGCGATCAACGGAAGACGCTGCGGGCTCACTTGTCCTCCAGTGCCGCAATGCCGGGAAGCACACGACCTTCCAAGAACTCGAGCGACGCACCACCGCCCGTCGAGATGTGCGAGATGCAATCCGCCTTGCCCGACTGCATCACCGCGGCGACCGAGTCGCCGCCGCCCACGATGGTCAGCGCACCACTGCTCACCAGCGCGTCGACCATGGCCATCGTGCCGTGGCTGAACGCCGGGATCTCGAAGATGCCCATCGGACCATTCCAGAAGACGGTCTTCGCCTTGGCGACTTCGCCAGCGAAGCGGCGCTCGGTTTCCGGACCGATATCGACACCCAACAGCCCGTCGGGAATGGATTGGGCGACGGTCTGCACCGGGGCATCGCCCTTCGGCGACGTCGAGACGCGGTGGTCCACCGGCAGCAGCAGTTGCATGCCGCGCTGCCGCGCTTGCTTGATGAGTTGCTTGGCCGTATCGAGCCGGTCGGTCTCGACGAGCGAGCTGCCGACAGCCACGCCGCTCGCCTTCAGGAACGTGTACGCCATCGCACCGCCGATGAGCAGCGCGTCCACCTTGGTCACCAGGTTGTCGATCACCGCCACCTTGTCGGAGACCTTGGCGCCGCCCAGGATCGCGACCAGCGGCCGCGCCGGGGCGCTGACCACCTTGCCGAGATACTCACACTCCGTTTGCAACAGGAAGCCGGCGCCGCGCTGCTTCACATACGGCACCATGCCGGCGGTCGACGCGTGGGCGCGGTGTGCCGTACCGAACGCATCATTGATATAGACATCGGCCAGCCGCGCCAGGGCGCGCGAGAAGCCGTCGTCGTTGGCCTCCTCCTCAGCATGGAACCGCAGGTTCTCCAGCAGCAGCGCCTGGCCCCCCTGCAGCGCATCGACCATGCGTTCGACGGCCTCACCGGCGCAGTCCGGCGCCAGCTTTACCTCCTGACCGAACAGCTCCGACAGCTTCTTGGCGACCGGCGCCAAGCTGAACTCCGGCTTTGGCTTCCCCTTGGGGCGGCCGAGATGCGACGCGAGCACCAGCCGCGCGCCGTGATCACGGGCGTAGCGTAGCGTCGGCAGCGCCGCGCTGATGCGCGTCGCGTCGGAGACTGCGCCGTCCTTCAGCGGGACGTTGAAGTCGACGCGGATGAAGGTGCGCTTGTTGTTCAGCTCGATCTGGTCGATGATGCGCATGCTACACCCCGACCCTGCCCCTCCCCCGTTGCCGGAGGTGGCAACAGGGGAGGGAAGCTGTTGCCGTAACACAGTGCATCAGAGGCTGCTGCCGATCAGCTTCGTCACGTCGCCCATGCGTTTCGAGAAGCCCCATTCGTTGTCGTACCACGACAGCACCTTGATGAAATTTCCGTCCATGACCTTGGTGCATTGCGCGTCGAAGATGGAGGAGAAGGAGGTGCCGTTGAAGTCGACCGAGACGAGCGGCTCGTCGCAGTAGTCGAGAACGCCTTTGAGCGGGCCTGCGGCGGCGGCCTTCATCGCCGCGTTGACCTCGGCGTCGGTGGTGTTCTTCCCCAGCTCGGCCGTGAGATCGACCACCGACACGTTGGAGGTGGGCACACGCACCGCCATGCCGTCGAGCTTGCCCTTGAGGTCGGGCAGCACTTCGCCGACCGCGCGTGCCGCTCCGGTGGTCGTTGGGATCATCGACAGTGCGGCGGCACGGGCGCGGCGCAGGTCGTCGTGGGGCAGGTCGAGGATGCGCTGGTCGTTGGTGTAGGAGTGTATCGTCGTCATCAGGCCGCGCTTGATGCCGAACTTTTCGTGCAACACCTTGGCGACGGGCGCCAGGCAATTGGTGGTGCAGGACGCGTTCGACAGCACGTGGTGCTTGTCCCTCTGGTAGGCGGTGTGGTTGACGCCATAGCAGATGGTCAGATCGACGCCCTTGGCGGGCGCCGAGATGATCACCTTTTTCGCACCGTTGGTGAGGTGGACCTCCGCCGTGTCTTTGGAAGTGAATCGCCCGCTGCATTCGAGGACGACCTGCACGCCGAGGTCTTTCCAGGGGAGCTTGGAAGGCTCGCGTTCGCTGAGCACGCGGATGCGCTTGCCGTCGACAACCAGGGAATCCTTCTCCGCGGTGACGCTGTGGGCAAAGCGCCCATGCACGGAGTCGTACTTGAGCAAGTGCGCCAGGGTGGCGGCGTCGGTGATGTCGTTGACGGCGACGAACTCAAAGTCGCGCTCAGCGATGCAGGCGCGCAGCACGTTGCGGCCGATGCGCCCAAAACCGTTGATTCCTACCTTGATGCTCATGGCGTTCTCCTCGACGAAAAAATTTCGTAAACCACTTCGCCCGCGGGCAGTCAAGGTGATGCGCGCCGCGTGCGTTGACTCCCTGGGGTCCGTATACTAGCGTCCCAGCCACTGGGTGGCGAGGGGACGATGTATGTTTGTGGAAATCATTCCTGCCGCGTACGCCCAAGCCGAAGGCAGCGTGCCGCAGGAAGGGCTGGTCAGCATGGTCACCGGCTCCGGACTGGTGGTCCAGCTGGTGCTCTACTTGCTGATCCTGTTCTCGGTGTTCAGTTGGGGTGTCATCTTCTACAAGTTGCGTCAGGTGCGGGTGGCGCGCCGCCAGTCCGCGCGCTTCCTTGAGCTGTTCTGGGAAACCAAGAACCTGACGACGATCCACACGAGCAGTCAGGACTTCAAGCACAGCCCGGTCGCGCAGGTGTTTCGCGCCGGTTATCAGGAACTCGTGCGCCTGACGCGCACCAAACGGCAGAGTCCAGGCAGCGAGGTGGGGCTCGATACCACCGAGCTTGCGGGCGTCGCCAACGTCGAACGCGCCATGAAACGCGCTTCCAACCAGGAGATCACGCGGCTGGAACGGGCCCTCACCTTCCTGGCGACGACGGCGAGTGCCACGCCCTTCATCGGCTTGTTCGGTACGGTCTGGGGCATCATGAACGCCTTCCGCGGTCTGAGTGTCACCCATTCCTCCAGCATTCAGGCGGTGGCGCCGGGCATCGCCGAAGCGCTGATCGCCACGGCGACCGGCCTCGTCGCCGCCATCCCAGCGGTGATGGCGTACAATTACTTCGCCCGTCAGATCCGCGTGCTCTCGGCCGAGATGGAAAACTTCTCCTCTGAATTCCTCAACATCGCGGAGCGTCATTTCCTCAAGTAGGAGTGGGCCGATGGCTTTCGACGAGCAGTCCGCCGGAGCGATCTCGAATATCAACGTCACACCGCTCGTGGACGTGATGCTGGTGCTGTTGGTGATCTTCATGGTGACCGCACCGATCCTGCAACAGGGTGTCGACATCAACCTGCCGAAGGTGAAGTCGGCGCCGTTGGCCGGTGAAGAACAGCAGCTGGTGGTGGCCGTGAACCGCGCAGGTCAGGTCTATTTGAATGATACGGCGATCACCGTGCCGGAGCTGGGCCCGAAGCTGCAGGCGATTCTGAAAGTGCGCCCCGACCGCGAGGTGTTCCTGCGGGCCGACCAAAATGTCCGCTACGGTGACGTGATGCGGGTCATCTCGACCATCAAGGGAGCCGGTGTCGAGCGACTCGGCATGGTGACGGAGCCGCCGCCCGACCAGCGTAGTTGACGAGTCTCTCGGCAATAATGAAGAGGCTGTCGACTTTTGGCGCAACAGCCCTTCGAGACGCCGCCAAGAAAAGGCGGCTCCTCAGGGCGAATGGAAGCGTGCTTGGAATTCTGAATCTCACGCTTCCTAGACCGTTCGCGCTGAGGCTCTCGAAGCGCGATTTTCGGCCGTGTTCGCAGCCCTCGTGAGGTGCGTCCGTGACACCTCCCGTGACCAGCGAGTTTCCAGTAAGCGGCAGTGAAGGTGACTGGGACCGGAGCCTGTGGTGGATGGTGCTCGCCTCGGGCGCGTTGCACGTTGTGGCCATTGGCGTGCTCGTGCTGATACCGCAACGGTTCATTCACCACCCGCCGCCGCTGGTGTCGTACTCGGTCGACCTCGTCGCCCCGGATCGCGTCGGTGGCAGCAACATTGTGCAAGGTGGCAAAGGACGCGTCGAGGGTGCGCCGCTGGTAGCCGCACCGCCAGCCCCGAAGGTAGAGCCGCCCAAGCCGCCACCGAAGGTGGAGGCCAAACCCGAACCGCCCAAGCCGGAGCCCCCCAAAGTGGAACCGCAAAAGCCGCCCGAACAGGTCGCCAAGCCGGTCGAGCCGCCCAAGCCGCAAGAGAAACCGAAGCAAGACGAGATGGCGCTGGCGGAGAAAGCGAAGAAGCCGTCGCCTCCGCCGGCACCCACCGCGGCCAAACCGCAGCCGTCGCCGCAGGTGAAGCCACAACCCTCGCCGCAGGCCGTCGCGAAAGCGGAACCGCCGAAGCCGCAGGTCGACACCAAGGCGGCGGCAGCCAAGAAGGCCGCCGAGGCGAAGGCAGCCGCCGATGCCAAAGCCACTGCCGATGCCAAAGCCGCCGCCGACGCCAAGGCCGCCAAGGAAGCAGCCGCCGCTCATGAACGCGACGAGCGCATCGCCGCCGCCATCCGCCGCGTCGAGCAGCGCAGCGGTGTACGCGGCGGGGGCACAGGCAACAAGGCCGGCGAACAAGCCGGCGGACCGATTTCCGTTGGGCCCGGCGAGGGCGTGGGCGGCACCATCAAGGGTGTCGAGTACCTGCTCTACTACAACCAGTTGCTGAATCGCATCAAGCAAGCCTGGGCGTGGGCGGGAACGGACCGGTCGTTGGAGGCAGTGGTACGCTTCAACATCACCGAGGAAGGTGAGATCCTCAACGTGCGCATCGTGCAGGCAAGCGGCGACGCCAGCTATGATGCCTCGGTGGAACGCGCGGTCCGTGCAGTCAACCCGTTGGCCCCACCGCCGGAAACCTATCGAAAGGAGTTCAGCGACGTGGAGCTGACATTCAGCCCGGAGCAGATGCAGCAATGAGTGGAGGTGGGATGAAACGAGCGAGGTTGCTGGCAGGAGTGAGTGTCGGTGCGCTGCTCATTGACGTCGGGGTGTGTGCCGCACAGATGAAGGGCTCGATCTTCGGGCCGGGCACGCGCAGCTACCCAGTGGCGGTCGCGTCGCTCAAGAACCTCTCCGGTCCCGCGGCTGAAGATGTCGGAACACGCTTCGCCGACATCGTTGGACGCGACCTGACGCTGTCGGGCTACTTCAAAATCCTCGACCGCTCCGCCTACATCGAGAAGTCGGAGTCGTCGGGATACACGGTCGATTCCATCAACTTCGACAACTGGTCGGTGCTCGGTGCGCTGGCGCTGGTCAAAGGCGGCTACACGGTGCAAGGCGACAACCTCACCCTCGAGGTGCGGCTGTTCGACGTGTACCAGCGCCGCCAACTGACCGGGCGGCGCTACCATGGCTCGGTCAGCGAACTGCGGCGCATGGCCAACAAGTTCGCGGATGAGATCATCGCCCAGTTCACTGGCGAGCGCGGTCCGTTCGACTCGCGCTTCGCGTTCGTCTCGACGCGCGACGGCAAGTTCAAGGAGATCTACGTGATGAGCCCCGACGAGGGCGACTTGCAGCAGATCACCAAGAACCAGACGATCAACGTGTCGCCGTCGTGGAGCCCCGACAGTCGCTCGCTGCTCTACACCTCATACAAGCGGCGCAACCCCGATGTTTTCCTGATCGATCTGATCAGTGGCCGCGAGACATTGCTGTCGCAACGCCCGGGCCTGAATCTGGGCGCGAAGATGTCACCGGATGGGACGAAGGTTGCGGTGACCGTGGAGGACGACGGCAATGCCGATATCATCCTCTTGGACCGCAGCGGCAAGGTGATGCGCCGGTTGACCGACAGCTGGGCGATCGACGTCTCGCCCAGTTGGTCGCCGGACGGCAAACAGATCGCCTTCTGCTCGAACCGCACCGGGTCGCCGCAGATCTACGTGATGAGTGCGGACGGCGGCGCCGCCCGGCGTGTCACCTTCTCGGGCGACTACAACACCTCACCGGCGTGGTCGCCAAAGGGAGATCTGATTGCCTACGTCAGCCGCTCCGAAGGAGAGTTCAACGTCCACACGGTGAAAGTCGACGGCGGGGAACCGCGGCAACTGACCCAGGGCGCCCGCAACAACGAGGACCCCAGTTGGGCGCCCGATGGACGTTACCTCGTGTTCAGTTCATCGCGCTCGGGACACAGCAAGCTCTTCATCACCGACGTCACCGGCTCCAGCCAGGTTCAATTGACTCATGGTGGGGGAGATGATAGCAGTCCCGCTTGGTCGCGTTGGCTTGAGTAGTCAACAATGAGGCTGAGTCGCGTGAACGGGAGGAGTGGCGTGATGGGTAAGCGGCTGCTGGGTGTGGTTGTTGCGGGGCTGCTGGTGGCTACCATCGGTGTTGGCTGTTCTGCGAAGAAGAAGGGAGCACAAGCAGGAACGGAAGGCGGCAGCGGCGTCGGCGAAGAGGGGTTGGGTGGCGGCGGCAGCCTGGAGCAATACAAGGCGGGGACGCTGGGAGCTGGCGAAGAGGGGCCGCTCAAGGACATCCACTTCGCGTTCGATTCCATCGATTTGGACGAGACGGCGCGTGGCATCCTGCGTGACAACGGCAACTGGATGAAGGACCACTCCGGAGCCAAGGTTGAAATCGAGGGGCATTGCGACGAACGTGGGACGGTCGAATACAACTTGGCCCTGGGTGCGAAACGCGCCCGTGCTGCGAAGGACTATCTGGTCACGCTCGGAATCACGCAAGACCGTCTCTCGACCATCAGCTATGGCGAAGAGCTGCCGCTCTGTCGTGAGCATACCGAGGAGTGCTGGGCGAAGAACCGGCGCGATCACTTCGTTGTTGTCAGCGAATAGATTCGCCTGCACAACGCGCCCCCGCCGCGCGGCCGTGGCGCTGCTTTCTGTGGCACTGCTGGCGGGTTGTGCCACGCGTGCCGATTTCCTCCAGGTCCAAAAGGATCAGCGTGAAGTTCGCGCCCTGGTCGCCGACCAGCAGGTTGCGGTTGAGGGGCTCCGGCGGCGCCTCGACATCATGCGCAACGAGATGTCTGAAGGTGGCCGCCGCGCGGGCGGAGGCGGCACGCCGAGCGACGTGCGGCAACAGCTCGCCGATTTGGAATCTCGCATGATGGCGCTGGAACAGGCACGGGGCGTCGTCGCTCCAACGCCGCCCAGCAGCGCCACGCCCGCGCCCGAGCAGCCGCTGGTCACGTCGCGTCCGCCGGAAGTGCCGCCGCCGGTCGTGCCGACGCCGACGCGACCGCCGACCGCACAGGAAGCTGCCCTGTCGAAAGAGGAGGCCGCCTTGACCGGGCGCGGCGACGCCGACTATCGTGAGGCCCTCGGATTGATCCGCCAAGGGCAATGCGGCCCAGCCATCCCGAAGCTGCGCGACTTCATTCGTAAGAACGCGAAGTCTGACCTCGCCGACAACGCGCAGTATTGGATCGGCAGCTGCTACTACTCGCAGCGCGACTACAATCGCGCCATCATTGAACTCAATGAGGTGCTCTTGAAGTACCCGAAGGCTGACAAAGTGCCCCCGGCGCTGCTCATGCTGGCCGACGCCTTCGCAGATTCGGGTGACAAGATCGACGCCCGGCTCATTCTGCAGAAGCTGATTGCCGACCACGGGAAATCAGAGGAAGCGGAGAAGGCTCGGCAAAAGCTGCAAGCTCTGGGCGACTAGCCCGCCGGCGGCGTTACGCGCGCCCGGCTGAATGACGATGCTGCTTCTCCGCCAGTTGGAGCGGGTGGGCCGGCGCTTCGCGACGCCGGTGCTGACCCTGGGAAACTTCGATGGGGTACACGTCGGACACCAGGAGATCCTGCGTCGACTCGTATTGCGCGCACGCGCCCTGAACGGCCGCGCCATGGTGCTCACGTTCCAGCCCCATCCCACCGCCGTACTGGCGCCGGCGCGCGCCCCCAAGCTGATCACCGACTGGCGCACCCGTATCAACCTGATTGCAGCCATGGGCGTCGATGCGATCATTGTGCAACATTTCACGCGGGGCTTCGCCACGATCACGGCGGAGGACTTCGTGCGTCGCTTCCTCGTCGACGGCCTGGGCGTGCGCGCCGTGGTCGTGGGACACCGCGTCAGCTTCGGGCACAACCGCACCGGCGGCGCCGAAACGTTGCGGCAGTTTGGCGCCCGCTGCGGCTTCGATGTAGAGGTCATCGGCCCCGTTGAAGTCAACGGCATCCTCGTGAGCAGCAGCGCCGTGCGGCAGGCGATCATAGAGGGTGACTTCGAACGTGCCCGCGCACTGTTGGGCCGTGTC
>DATKMS010000211.1:0-9568 GCA_035541735.1 Candidatus Margulisiibacteriota bacterium | reverse complement strand
GTGGCGAGCGGGCATGCTGGGAGCAAGCTTAACCGCGACGCGTTGCAGGCAGGCGCTGTCTGACAGGCTGGCCTTGAAGCCGTACCGGGGAAAACCCGCCGTACGGAATTTTAGAGGGGACGATGGAAACGTCGGCATCATCCGAAGCCCGGTCCGCGCCATTGTCCTACTCGACCCGCAAGAGTCGCAACCACAAGATATTTGGCGTTCATCCACCAGAGCAATCCTCTCTGGGGCTGCAACACGATCCTCTGGGAACGACCGTCGCCCTTCGTGATGTCAGCCCCACCACGATGTCTGAACAAATGCGACCAGCGAGCAACACGCACGCGCTCCGCTATGATGAGTAGATCATCGACGCTAGCTCTGCGCAGCGCGCACGATCACCTCGGCCGCCTGCTCGGGTCTCAGACGGTCGGTGTTGACGACAAGATCGTAGTGCGTCGGCAGCTCCTCGCTGACCTCGTAGAAGCGGTAGAGATAGTCCTGGCGCTCGCGATCCGATTCTTTAACAGCCTTAGTCGCCTCGTCCTCGTTGAGCAGATGTCCCTCCAACCGCATGCGCTGCGCCCGGGTGGCGAGCGAGGCGGTCACCAGCACACGCAGCACGCCCAGCGCGTCTGCCAAGGCCATTGATGCGGCGTGGGCGACGATAACGGCGTTACCTTGATTGGCGACCTCGTGGATAACCTCACGAATGAGGGTGCGGTACTCCTCACGCATCGATGCGACGATCGGGACGCCCGGCGCGTAGAAATCGAATGCGCCCGGCGCGGCACCGAAATACTCCGTCACCACGACGTTCCCCGCCCCCAATCGCATGGAATCGAACAGCCGACCGAGCAGCGACTGCCGGTGCTCGGCCTCGGCGATGCGGTTGGCATCGACGTTGGCCTTTTCGGCCGCCGTGCTGATGATCTCTTCGTCGACGTAGCGGAAGCCAAGGCGGTCCGATACCCAGCGCCCGACGCTTTCAGCGCCGGCGGCGACGGTGCGTGAGATGCAAACAGTGCGGACGCTCATGCGCGATCTCCTTTGTGGCGTGGGCGGGGTGGCGTCACCCCTGCCTCCGCTGCGACCTCTTACCAGCGTCGGCGGCGGTGTCGCAACGGTGTCACGATGTCTTCACCACACGATAACGAACAGGCCGCACGGTCGCCCGGCTGCGTCCTCGCTCAAGAGCGGATGAAGTGCAGCGCCATGGTCGCCAGCCGTGGCGCAAAGCGCGGTCGCAGCAAGCTCGCGTCGTAGAACCCGAGGCGCCGCTCGTTCTCGCGCAGACAGGTCTGTAGGAAGACGCGGATCGAGAAGTCACCGATGGCGTCGTGGCTCTTCATCGTGAAGTTGTCTTGCTCGCTGACGCCGCCGAGATCGAACGCCGTGCGCACCCGACTGAGCATTTGCAGCGCAACTGCGTAGGCACGGCGAACGTCCAGTAGTGACCGCAGGTCCAGTGGGAGTCGGGCGCGCCGGTACGCGATCCAATTTACGAAGAACAAAACGTGCCGCGCCTCTTCCTGCATCACCGGATCGAACAGCGTGACCAGCGGCGGTGGGAAAAACCCCGAGTCGCGCGCCAGGGCGAACAGACCGAAGGCGAAGAACGCGTCGAAGCATTCGCCGTACTCGGTCCGGATGAAGTCCCACGACGGGTCCTCGCCGTTGGCGCTGTCGGTCCGCCGCTTCACCGGGATGTCGTAGCGTTGCGTCAGCAGGTCCAGCAGTGCGGCATGGCGGTGCTCTTCGAAACCCTGGAGCGCAATCGCCTCGCGCACCAGCGGGTCGGGTTCGGCTGCGGTCATGCGTGCCACTTTCGCGGCGGTCTCGCGTTCCGTGTTGACCGCTTCGTCCCAGATCGGCAGGCTCAGCAGGCGCGCGTGACTGTCGGCGTCGATCGCGGGGAACGACAAGCGCGCCGGATCGTACGGGTCGTGCGTGTCGATGAAGGTCCGGCAAAAGAGCTGCTTGTGCGCTTCGCTTCCGATTTCTGGCATCCCCATCGTCAACACTCCTCCACTCGATTCCGCTTGGATTGGGACCCACCTTCTAACAGGCTTTGACTGCCGACTGAAGGGTGGCTTAGTCCGTTGAAAAACTGGTCGCCATCGTCACCCCCGCGAAAACGGGGGTCCAGAAGCATGCGGAAGATCTGGATTCCCGCCTTCGCGGGAATGACGGTCCAGGGCATCGGCGGACTTTTTCAACAGGCTGTTAGCCGGCGGCCCGCTCGGCGGGCGCGTCGAGGCCAACCAACGCACGGAGCTCGTCGCCGTCCATGACTTCCTTCTCCAGCAGCCGGCGGGCGATTTGATCGAGCACGCTGCGCCGTTCCGTGAGGATGCGGCGGACCTTGCCGTGCACCTCTTCCAAGATCCGCTGGACCTCGGCGTCGATGGCACTGGCCTTTTCCTCGCTGTAGTCCTTGCGTGGCGCGAGCGGCATATCCAAGAACGCTGAGCGCCGCTCGGGTTCGAAGGTGCGCAGGCCGAGCGCATCGCTCATGCCGTACCGGGTCACCATGCTCAGTGCGATGTCGGTGGCCTTCTGCAGATCGTCCTGCGCGCCGGTGGAGATGTCTTTGAATACCAGTTCCTCGGCGACGCGACCGCCGAGCAGGACGCACATGCGGTCCTCCAGCTCCGAGCGCGTCATCAGATAGCGGTCCTCCGTCGGCAATTGCTGGGTGTAGCCGAGGGCGGCGATGCCGCGCGGGATGATCGAAATCTTGCGCACCGGATCCATGTTGGGAAGCAACGATGCCACCAAGGCGTGGCCGGACTCGTGATAGGCGACGATTTCCTTCTCGCGGTTGCTCATCACGCGCGTCTTCTTCTCGAGGCCCGCGATGATCCGGTCGACCGCGTCATCGAAGTCCTGCATCGTCACTTCGTTGCGGTTGCGGCGTGCCGCCAGCAACGCCGCTTCGTTGATCAGGTTTGCGAGATCGGCGCCCACGAAGCCCGGGGTGCGCGCCGCGACGACACGCACGTCGACGTCCGGCGCCAGCTTCACGCCGCGCACATGGACGCGCAGGATGGCCTCGCGGCCGCGCACGTCGGGGCGGTCGAGCGCGACGTGGCGATCGAAGCGGCCGGCACGCAGCAGTGCCGGGTCGAGAATCTCGGGGCGGTTGGTGGCCGCCATGATGATGACCCCGACGCTGGGATCGAAACCATCCATCTCGACCAGCAGCTGGTTGAGCGTCTGTTCGCGCTCGTCGTGTGTGCCCAGCGGGTTGATGCTGCGCGCCTTCCCCAGGGCGTCGAGTTCGTCGATGAACACGATGCACGGCGCCTTTTGCTTGGCCTGTTCAAACAGATCACGCACGCGCGCCGCGCCGACGCCGACGAACAACTCGACGAACTCGGAGCCGCTCATGCTGAAGAACGGTACCTTGGCTTCACCCGCCACGGCACGGGCCAGCAGGGTCTTGCCGGTTCCCGGCGCACCGATCAGCAATACGCCTTTGGGGATCTTGCCTCCCAAGCGGCGAAACTTGTCCGGGGTGCGCAGAAACTCGACGACCTCGCGGAGTTCCTCCTTGGCTTCGTCAATACCGGCGACATCGGCAAAGGTGAGGCGGGTCTCGCTCTCGACGTACACCTTGGCCTTGCTGCGCCCGATGGCCATCAGGCCGCCGCCACCCACGCCGGCTCCCATGCGCCGGAACAGGAAGCCCCACAGCGCCAGGAAGAAGAACAGCGACAGCGCCCACGACGCCAGGTTGGTCAGCCAGACGCTGGTGACGCGGCCGGAAAACGGAATCTTATGCGCTTCGAGCTCCTCGACCAGCTTCGGATCCTCGACGCGTACGGTGCGAAAGTAGAGGGCTGCCGACCCCCGCTGTTTGAATTGGGCGATCTGCTCCGGGGTGAGGACGCCGTCGCCTTCGAGCGCGGTCAGCTTTCCCGAGATGTCGTCGCTGCCGATCACCAGGTCGGTGACCTTGCCGGTCGCCACGAGCTGTTTGAACTGGGCGTACGTGATCTGTCCCACCTGTTCCTGAATCAGATAGGAGTGCAGAAGGATGATCAGCGCAAAGGCTGCGACGAAGTACCACAGTGAGAATCGGAGTCGTTTTTCCACGCTGCCGCCGTTACTACCCGTTCAGCTAGGGCACGCACAGCACCGGGCAGGGGCAGGCGCGCAAGACCTTCTCTGCCGTGCTGCCGAACAGCAGTTCCTCGAGTCGTGCCCCGGCGCGGTGGCTCCCCATCAGGAGGAGGTCCGCATCGAGATCCTTGGTGAGCTTGACGATCTCTACGAATGGCACGCCCTCCACGATCAGTGGATCGAACCGCCCAGCACCTTTGTCCTGGGTCAGCCAACCGAATTCTTCGTTGGCGCGCGTCCGCAACCTGCCGATGATGTCCTGCCGCGCCCCCAAGCCAGCAGCCTCGGCGCGTGCGGCGAACTCGGTGTCCACGACATGCAAGGCGGTGATCTCCCCGCTGGGATACCACTTGAGGGCCAAGTCGAGCGCGCGCACGGCGCTTTGCGAGAAGTCTACCGCGACGAGGAGTGCCTGAGGGGCTGTGGCCTTTGATGTGCTCATCTCCACCTCCACGTGAAGAAGCTGCTGTGCGCGGAGCAGAGCTTAGCGGCGCGCCGCGCACATGTCACGCCGGCCCGCCGGGTGCCAGCGGGCGGGAAATTTCTTGACCCATTGGTGTTCGAGTGTTACCCTTTTTTTGTAGTGATGTTCATCACAGGGAAGGGAGCGCAGTGAGCTGTCGTTGCACGGTCGCTCTGCGAGGTTCGTTCTCTCGAACCCATCGGTTTCCTTTTTCGCGATCCACCCAACACCGTCCATCCACGCCGGGGCGATGGCCGTCCCGGTCTGCGCGCGTGCTGAATACAAACGACCCGGTGAACATCCAATGACGTAGGAGCGGGGCGGCAGGTGACAGCGGGGTAGGCGGGACGGCTTATCGCCAAAGGAGCGGGTCATGGAACAAGACAGGACCACGTTTGAAAAGCTGATCCAGGAAGACCGGGCGACCAGGGCGTCGAAGAACTGGCACGGGACGTTTCTCGAATACCTCGATCGGGTCAAGGAAGACCCCGCCCTGCCCAAGCTCGCCCACGCCCGCATGCATGACGTGATCATGCAGCCGGGGGTGCACGACATCAACGAGTCCGACGATTCGCGCGTCAAACGGCTCTTCAAGGACGAGTCGGTCAAAGTCTACGACTTCTTTGCCGACGAGTTCTTCGGCATCGAGAAGGTGGTGGCGCAGATCGCGCGTTACTTCCACTCGGCGGCTTTGAAGGGCGAAGAGAGCCGGCAAGTGCTCTACCTCATGGGTCCCGTCGGCTCCGGCAAGAGCTCGCTGGTGGAGAAGCTGCAGCACGGGCTGGAGGAGAGCATCCCGTTCTTCGCCATCGAAGGCTGCCCGATGGACGAGGAGCCGTTGCACCTCATCCCGCGCCACCTGCGGCGCGAGTTTGAAAAGATGCTCGGTGTGCACGTCGAAGGCGACCTGTGCCCCGTCTGCCGCTTCCGCTTGAAGGAGGAATTCAACGGGCGCTACGAGGAAGTGCCGGTGGTGACGGTGAGCTTCTCGAAGCGCAACCGTACCGGCATCGGTGTGGTGCCGCCCGTCGATCCGAACAACCAGGACACCTCGGTGCTCATCGGCAGCGAGGACATTTCCAAGCTCGACATCTATTCGGAGGGCGACCCGCGGGTGCTCGACCTCAACGGCGCCCTCAACGTCGGCAACCGCGGCATGGTGGAATTCATCGAGGTCTTCAAGAACGAAACCGAATACCTGCACGCCATGATCACCGCGACGCAGGAAAAGGTCATCCCCGCGCCGGGCCGCCACGGCATGGTCTATGTCGACACGGTCATCGTCGCACATTCCAACGAAGCCGAGTGGCAGAAGTTCAAGGCGGACCACACCAACGAGGCCATCCTCGACCGTATCGTCGTGGTCAAGGTGCCGTACAATCTGCGCCTCTCTGAAGAGGTGAAGATCTATCAGAAGATCATCCGCAACTCGGACTTCCGGGCGCACGTCGCGCCCCACACCCTCGAATTCGCCTCGATGTTCGCGATTCTGTCCCGCCTCGAGCCGACCACCAAGTGCGATCTGATGACCAAGCTCAAGCTGTACAACGGTGAGGAGGTCGTCGAGAAGGGCAAGACCAAGAAAATCGATGTGCATGAACTGCGCGACGATACCAAGCGCGAGGGCATGAGCGGCATCTCCACGCGCTTCATCATGAAGGCGCTGGACAACGCGCTCTCCGACAACATCTCCGGCAACTGCATCAACCCGATCACCGTGCGCGAGGCCTTGATCAACATGACCAAGGAAGCCGACCTGCCGGACGATACCCGCAAGCAGTACCTCGACTTCCTGCAGGACGTGCTTCACAAGGAATACCTTGAGGTCCTCGAAAAGGAGATCACCAAGGCCTTTGTGTACTCCTACCAGGAGCAAGCCGAGTCGCTCTTCCAGAACTACCTCGACCATGCCGAAGCCTACGTGAACAAGACCAAGGTGAAGGATCGCAATACCAGGGAAGAGCTGCACCCGGACGAAGGCTTCCTGAAATCGATCGAAGAGCAAATCGCCATCATCGGCTCCGCAGCCGAAGGCTTCCGCCAGGAGGTGATCGCCTACCTGTGGTCCGCCAGCCGCCGCGGTGAGAAGGTCAGTTACCGCAGTTACGAGCCGCTCAAGGAGGCCATCGAGAAGAAGCTCATGACGTCGGTGCGCGACATCAGCCGGATCATCACCAAGGCCCGCACCCGTGACGAGGAGCAGACCGAGAAGCACACCGCCATGGTGCGCAACCTCCTCGACAACGGCTACTGCGACAACTGCGTCGATGTCGTCCTGAAGTACGCCGCCAACAACCTCTGGAAGGATTGAGCACTGGAGAGGCGGGGCGCGCATGGCACGGGGCGAACCATGACCAATGGCGGCGCCCCGATGTCGGCGGCCGCGGCGAGGCACTGATGGCATCGAGCGACACCATCTTCCGGCCCTTCCGCCACTCCGATGCCGAGCGCAGCGACCGCTCGAGCACGGATCGCCTGCGCCACCGGCAGAAGGTGCGGCAGTCGATCCGTGAGAATATCGCCGACATCGTTGCCGAAGAGTCGATCATCGGCAAGGACCGCGAGCGCGTCATCAAGGTGCCCATTCGCGGGATCAAGGAGTACCGCTTCGTCTACGGCGACAACAACCCGGGTGTCGGGCAGGGAGACGGCGACACCCAGCCCGGACAAGTCGTCGGCAAGGCGCAGGGGCAGGGACAAGGCGGCGAGGATCGCGCCGGCGACCAGCCCGGCGTCGACTACTACGAGACCGACGTCACCCTCGAAGAACTCATCGACATCATGTTCGAGGACCTCGAACTCCCGGACCTCGAGCGCAAGAAGCTGCGCGAGATTGCTGCACCGCGCCTGAGCAGGCGGAAAGGCTATCGCCAGGTCGGCATCCGCGTGCGCCTCGACAAGCGCCGCACAGTGAAGGCCAAGGTGAAGCGCAAGCTGGCCACACGCCACACGCACGAGCACTTCCTCGGCGACCGCGACCGCTTCCCGTTCCATGACGACGACCTCACTTATCGTCACCTCGTCACCGATACCA
The DNA here is from genome assembly GCA_035541735.1 of Candidatus Margulisiibacteriota bacterium. Lineage (GTDB taxonomy): Bacteria > Desulfobacterota > Binatia > HRBIN30 > HRBIN30 > DATKMS01. The sequence goes on along the minus strand of DATKMS010000211.1, from coordinate 1,958 downwards.
AGAATGAATCGAACGCCGTCGTCATCTGCGTCATGGACACCTCCGGTTCCATGGACACGATGAAGAAGTATCTGGCGCGCAGCTTCTTCTTCCTGCTCTACCAGTTCATCGTCAGCAAGTACCGCAACGTCGAAATCGTATTCATCGCACACCACACCGAGGCGCATGAGGTGACGGAGGAGGAGTTCTTCCACAAGGGTGAATCGGGCGGCACCTTCATCTCCTCCGGCTACCAGAAGGCGCTTGACATCATCGCCGCGCGGTACCACCCATCGCTGTGGAACATCTACGCCTTCCACTGCTCCGACGGTGACAACTTCGACTCCGACAACACCGCCGCGTTGCGCACCGCCAAGGAACTCTCCGAGGTCTGTAACCTGTTCGGCTACGGTGAGATCAAACCGTTGGGCTCACGCTACTACGAAAGCTCGATGCTCAACATCTTCCGCCGCCTCGAAGCCGACAACTTCCAGACCGTTCTCATCGAGCGCAAGGAGGACATCTGGCCGAGCTTCCGGGCCTTCCTCGCGAAGGATCGTGGAAAAGAGCAGGGGTGACCGATGGCCGCCGCCTTCGACATTCACGATCTAGAGGAATGGGACGCCCGCATCCGCGAGAAGGTCGACGAGTTCGGTCTCAGCTGCTTCCCGCAAGAATTCGAAATCTGTAACCACAGCCAAATGCTCGGGTACATGGCGTACTCGGGTATGCCATCGCACTACCCGCATTGGTCGTACGGCAAAGCCTACGAGAAGCTCAAGACGCTGTATGACTACGGTGTCTCCGGCCTGCCGTACGAGATGGTGATCAACTCGAACCCCAGCCTGGCCTACCTGATGCGCGACAACTCGTTGCTCCTGCAGGTGCTCACCATCGCGCACGTGTACGGGCACAACGACTTCTTCAAGAACAACTTCACGTTCCAGACGACGCGTCCTGAGTTCACCATCAGCACCTTCAAGGCGCACGGCAATCGCGTCCGCGCCTACGTGGAAGACCCGAGCATCGGGCTCGAGAAGGTTGAAAATCTCCTCGACGCGGCGCATGCCGTGTCGCTGCAATGCCGGCGCAACCTCGCTGTCCGCAAACGGACCCCGGAAGAGGAGCGCCGCGACATCCTGGATGCGGCACGGCCGCCCATCGATCCGTTCCAGCGCGTGCACCGCCGCCAACCGTATGTCGATCCCGACCTACGCAAAGTACCGTTGGTACCTGACGAGGATGTGCTGCTCTTCATTCGCGATCACAACCCGTTCTTGTCCGAGTGGGAGAAGGATGTCCTGACCATCGTGCACGAGGAGGCCCAATACTTCATCCCGCAGATCGAGACGAAGATCATGAACGAGGGCTGGGCGACGTATTGGCACAAGCGCATCCTCGACAGCCTCGACCTCCCCCAGGACATGCAACTCGAGTTCATCGTACGCCACAATCAAGTGGTGCGGCCCTTTCGCGGCGGCGTCAATCCCTACCACATCGGCCTGCGCGTCTGGGAAGACATCCGCCGCCGCTACGACGAGCCGACGCCGCAGGAGGCGGAGGATCTGGGATCCCATCATCCGACTGGCACGCAGAAGCTGTTCGAGATCCGCGAAACCGACCGTGACGTCTCTTTTCTGCGCCGCCACCTGACCGAGAACCTGATGCGCGAGTTGAGTCTGTTCGAGTACGAAACCAAAGGTGACGACCTGGTCGTGAGCAACGTTGCCGACAAGGATGGGTGGCGGCAGGTGAAGGAAACGTTGCTCGTCAACATCGGGATGGGCGGCACCCCGGTCATCAAGGTCACGGACTCCGACTACAATCAAAACCGCACGCTGTATCTGGTGCACGCCCACGACGGCCGTGACCTGCAAATCGAATATGCTGAGAAGACTTTGTCGTACGTCCACCGCCTCTGGCAGCGCGATGTGGCGCTTGAAACCGTCGTCAGCGGCAAGCGCACCCTGCTGCTCTAC
>DATKMS010000210.1:0-4831 GCA_035541735.1 Candidatus Margulisiibacteriota bacterium | reverse complement strand
TCGCTGTGGGACATCGGGGAAATCACCATTCCCGGCATCAACAGCACGCTCTCCAACAGCTTCGTCGAGGTGGTGTACAACCCGTTCGACTTCCAGCCCAACCAGAAGTACGCCTTCCTGCCGCGCAACTGGTCGGTACCCTACGCTGATCCGCTGCGTCAGGGGCAGGTGCAGCGAATCGATTTCGGCGGCGGCAGTTACGCCTATGTGGACCCCATCTTCAACCTGAACGGGACGAGCTATCGCCACGGTGACTTCAAGCGCAATCCACAAGACGCCAGCGAGGTCGGAGTCCGCTACCACGCCGTAACCCCGCAGGGGATCGAATTCACCACGAACTATCTCTATGCACGTGCTCGACCCATCGGCGCGTCAAGCCCTTTGGGCGTGAAAATCGGCGCGGTTCCGAACCCCAAGCCCTGCAAAGCTCCGGGCTTCCCGTGCCAGAGTTTCCAGCTGGATAACCAGGTCGTCCCGGTGCAAGCCGTGCCGGTCAACGCTGAGATCGTCTACCCGTACAACCACATCTTCGGGCTCACCGGAAACTACTTCGAGGGCGACTACACCGCCGCCGTCTTCCGGTTGGAGACCGCGTACGCGATGGGCGAGCCGTTCCAGACTGTTGAACCCGACAAGAAGGCGCCTATGGCTCCCCTGGGCTACACCAAGAGCGACGTGTGGGCCGGGATGGTCGGCTTTGACCGGCCCACGTGGATTCGTTTCCTCAACCCCAAGGCCACCTGGTTCCTGACGATGCAGGCCTTCTGGAACTACACCGTGGGTAGTGTTCCCTACCTGGTCGGTACCTCTGGCGCGAACGAGACCCCGTACTTCACTCCGGGTGCCGGCCAGCCAGGGCACAACACGGCGGGATTTGGCCAGTGGCTGACCGGCCCGAATGCCGGCCTGGTCGAACGCCTGCAGAATGGGACCCCCAACGCCGCGTCTCCGAGCGGCAATGCCGTCCGTCGCTGGGAACACCTGATCACCTTTGCGGGGACGAGCTTCTACCGCGGCGGCACCCTCGTGCCGTTCGTGGCGGCGGCTTGGGATCCCGTGAACGACAACGCCGAGTTCCTATGGACGATGGACTACTTCTACACCAACAACTTCATCATCACGCTGCAGCAGAAGTTCTTCACGACCTACGGCAGCAAAGTCTCCAGTGATGACCCGTGGGGCGCCGGCGGCCTCAACAACCGGCGCGACGAGACGGGTGTGAAGGTGACGTATCAGTTCTAAGTGGACTTGCGGTACCAGGGCCCAGCGGCCGTCGGCGAAGATCGCCGGCGGCCGCTGCTGTTTGAGGGGGGAGGGCGTACGGCCGCGCGTCGCTACGTGGGACCTAGAGCGGCTGTGTAGCCGCGTGCCGTCAGTTCATGCGTGAGCGTGTCGCGGAACTCACGGTAGGAATCCTGGTATGCTTCCCACCACTCGTCGGCGGCTTCGGTGGCGAGGACAATCGACATCGGGGCGCGCAGTCGCGGCGTGAAGATCTGATAGTACGGCTCATCCGCCGTTGCAAAGACAGCCACGCGGACGGCAGACGCGACCAGGCCCAACGCGATCGGGGTCTCCAGGGCTGAAGCATGGTCTGCGCAGCTGATCGAGGGCAGATCGCGCTGCCACCACTCGGTGCCGCCTGCCTCTGGCTCGAGGCCGTCGGCGAGGAGGCGGAGGATCCGATCGGCACACTCTGCCGCGCTAAGGAAGGGGCTGCTTCCTGGACGGCGCCGGCCGCTTGAGGGCGACACGGGGAAGTAAAGCGTCGCCGGTGGCTGCAGCACGCGCTGCAGCCCGGCGAAGACTTGCGGAATCAAGTCCGCGATCTCGTTTTGCTGGTCAGCTGCGAATGCTGTGAGCGCTCGTTGATAGAGCGCCGATGTGCGGACCCCTTTCAGCGCTGCCTGCCACTCGCTGCGTAGCGTCAGGATCGCGCTCGCTGCAGCCGCGATCTCATCTTCCGTCAGCTGCGCTTTGCGCAGCCGGCCACGCAGCCGGCTGCCGAGGCCGGTGAGGCAGGGCAGCAACTCCGCTTCGGCGCGCCCGTGCAGCGCCGTGAAGCTGCGGGCGACGGCATAGAGTGTGCCGAGTTCGGCCTGGGCGGCCTCGAGGGCGATGAGCTGTTCCGCGGACGACACGAATGAATTGTGGCGGTCGCCGTCGCGCCGCGCAATACAACGCTCGTGGCAAAGGGGTCGGTTTTGTTGGCGACAGCGATCTGCTAGCACAGCCCTGGCAGAACGCAGCACATGGCAAAGCGCTTCATACGGCCGGCAGTTGCGGCAATGACCGGGTACGTCCCCGGCGAGCAGCCGCAAGAGCGCCGCTACATCAAGCTCAACAGCAACGAGAATCCGTATCCGCCGTCACCGCGTGTCATCGCAGCGGTGCGCGCGGCGGCGGGGGACGAACTGCGGCTCTATCCCGATCCGCTGGCCAACGCGCTGCGCGATCGCGCCGCGGCTGTCTACGGCGTGCGGCGCGAGAACATCCTCGTCGGCAACGGCTCCGATGAGTTGCTCAACCTCATCGTCCGCACCTGCGTCGGTCCGGGCGAGCGCGTCGTCTATCCGTATCCGACGTACAGCCTCTACGACACGCTGGTTGCCCTGCAGGAAAGCGAAGCCGTGCACGTGGCGTATCCAAGCGACTTCTCCCTGCCTGCCGGGCTGGTGGAAGCGCGCGGGCGCGTCACGTTCATTTGCCATCCGAATTCGCCGTCGGGAACCGCCGTGCCGATCGCGGCGATCCGCGCCCTGGCCGAGCAGGTCGCCGGCCTGCTGGTGGTTGACGAGGCGTATGTCGACTTCGCCGAGGCGAACGCGTTGGCGTTGGTGCGGGCCCACGCCAACGTCGTCGTCCTGCGCACGTTCTCGAAGTCGTTCTCGCTCGCCGGTATGCGTATCGGGCTTGCCTTCGCCGCGCCCAGCATCATTGGTGAGCTGCTCAAGGTGAAGGACTCGTACAACGTCACGCGGTTGAGCATCGTTGCTGCCACTGCCGCGCTCGAAGACTACGGCTGGATGCAGGCGAACGTTGCGCGCATCCGGCAGACGCGGCAGCGGTTGACGGACGAGCTACGGCGGCGCAACTATGCGGTTCTCGCGAGCCAGTCGAACTTCGTGTTGGCGCGGCGTCCGGGCCGCAGTCTGGAACCGGTCTATGCCGGACTCAAGGCGCGTGGCATCCTGGTGCGATACTTTCCAACTCCCGAGTTGGCGGACGCGCTGCGGATCACCGTCGGGACAGATGAAGAGGTTGATGCGCTACTGGCAGCCTTGGATGACGTAAGCCCGTGAGAGTCGCGGAGCGGAGGCGCAGGTTCCTGCCCGTCTGCTCTTGCGCTCCACTGCCCCTCCGCTCCCTCAGTCCTGCTCGGCGCCCGGGATGTTCACCTCGTCGCCGCCCTCTTCGCCCTCGCCCTCGTCCTCAGTGATTGCGGCTGCTGGACCAGGGGTGCCGGGGCCGACCGTCGGGGTCGGTGGCTTCTCGACGAAGTCGCTGGGCTGCTTGTCCAGGCGGGTTACGAGGTAGTCACGCACCAGGAATACCGTTGGGCCGCCCGCGAGCATTGCGGTGTATTCCTTCTTCCCGTCGCTTTCGCGGGAGCCGATCAGGACGGTGCCGGCCGGCTTGTTGTCGTCGCCCGACACCGCCAGTGTCAGCAGCGGCTGATCGAGCCCGAAGGGTGACAGGTTTGTCGGTTGATCGGCGGCGATCTCGTACCCTTTCAGATCGTGGAGATCGGTGACGTACTGCGTGATGACCGTTTCCGCCGGCTTCCCCTCGACACCTTCCAGCTGCCATTGTTTGTTGGCCGCGCGGAGCAGTTTGACGTGGCTGCCGTCTTTGCGTTTCACCTCGACGGCGCTGATCTTGTCACGATCCAAGGCAAGCAACGTCTTGTCGCGGAAGTCTGCGACGCTCTTGTTGAGGTCGCGGAACACCCAATCGCTCACCGTGTAGACGGTCGGCTGCCCGCCGCGCTGCACGAAGAGCTCTTTCTTGTCGTTTTCCTTGCCGATGAGGATGGTCTTCTCGGCGTTGTCTTTGCCAAGGTGCAGGGTGATCTTCAGCTGGGGGTTGTCCAAGCCGTAGGTGCCGAGATCGCTCGGGCGGTCGTCCGGAAAGTCGGTGGCGCGCATCGAGCGTAGCGTCGACAGGAAGCTGCGCACGGTGGAGCCATCCGCGGCATACGCGCCCGGCTGCGCGATGCTCCATTTGTCGTCTTTCTGTGCGAGCTGCAGCTGCTTGCCTCCGCCGGACACTTCCACGTGCTGCACGTCAGCGTCGACGAAGTCGATGATGGTCTTGTCGCGCAGGTCTTTGACCTTCTTGTCCATGCCCGAGCGGAAGGCCGAAGCCGCCAGCTGGATCTTCTTGTCGTCGGCGCGCTGGACGTAGGTTGAAAATCCCACCGGCGTGTTCTTGCCGACCATGAACGCCGGCAGATCCTTGTCACCGAGTTTCACCGTGACGGTCACGAAAGGCTTGTCGAGGCCGTAGAGTGAGAGATCCGTCGACGCGTCCTTGAGGTCGCGCTTCACTTCACACTCGGCGATGGCATTGACCAGGTTCTTGACCGTCGTTGCGTCCGCAGCGACATCGATGGGCTCGGTAATGCGCCAATCGTTGCCGGATTTCTTGAGAACGGTCTTGTGGTCGCCGTAGTCGAGCGTCACCTGTGTGGCGTCGTCCGCCTTGAACTCGAAGAGCGTCTTCTTCTTGGCTTCCTGCTCGGCCTTTGGAAACTCCACGAAATAGACGTACGCGCCGAGCCCGGCGAGCATGAGGATAAGCAGGATGGTGGTGCGAAAGCGCATGCTCA
>DATKMS010000209.1:0-29155 GCA_035541735.1 Candidatus Margulisiibacteriota bacterium | reverse complement strand
GATGTGAAGCACCGCCTGCTCGGCCACTGGGGCGCCAGCCCGGCATTGTCCTTCGTGTGGGTGCATCTCAACCGCATGATCGTCAAACACGACCTCGACGTGATTTTCGTGGCCGGGCCGGGTCACGGTGCGCCGGGGGTGTTGGGCCCCGCGTATCTCGAGGGTACCTATTCCGAGATCTATCCGGACAAGAGCGAGGACGCGGAAGGGATGCAGAAGTTCTTCAAGCAGTTCTCCTTCCCCGGCCATATCGGGAGCCACGTCACGCCGGAAACCCCCGGCTCCATCCACGAGGGCGGCGAACTGGGCTACAGTCTCTCGCACGCCCATGGCATGGCCCTCGACAACCCCGATCTTATCGTCACGTGCGTGGTGGGCGACGGCGAGGCGGAGACCGGGCCACTCGCGACGGCGTGGCATTCCAACAAGTTCATCAATCCCGTACGCGACGGCGCGGTGCTGCCGATCCTGAACCTCAACGGTTACAAGATCGCCAACCCGACGATCCTCGCCCGCATCAGCCACGAGGAGCTGGAAGCGCTGTTTGTCGGCTACGGGTACAAGCCTTATTTCGTGGAAGGCAGCGACCCGGCCGTGATGCATCAAAAAATGGCCGCCACGCTCGAAGATGCCATCGGCGAGATCCGTGCCCTGCAGAAAACGGCGCGCGAATCGAACAACCCCGTCCGTCCGCGCTGGCCCATGATCGTGCTGCGTTCCCCCAAGGGCTGGACCGGGCCGAAGGAGATCAAGGGACACAAGGTGGAGGCCTCCTGGCGCGCGCACCAGGTGCCCTTTTCCGACGTGCGCGACAATCCGGCGAACCTGAAGCTCCTGGAAGACTGGATGCGCAGCTACAAGCCCGAGGAGCTGTTCGACGCGAGCGGCAAGCTCAAGCCCGAACTCAAGGCGCTCGCGCCCAGGGGCAATCGGCGCATGAGCGCCAACCCGCATGCCAACGGCGGGCTGCTGCGCAAAGAGCTCAGGCTGCCTGACTTTCGCCAGTACGCGGTAGACGTTCCATCCCGCGGCGCCGTCCACTACGAGAACACCAAACCCCTCGGCGAATACCTGCGCGATGTGATGAAGAACAACATGACCAGCTTCCGCGTCTTTGGCCCGGACGAGACCGCCTCCAACCGGCTCCAGGCGGTTTACGAGGCGAGCAAGAAAACCTGGATGGCAGATATGCTGCCGGAGGATGCCGACGGCGGCGAACTGTCCCGCGATGGGCGCGTCATGGAGATGCTGTCCGAGCACACGTTGATCGGCTGGCTGGAGGGTTATCTGCTCACCGGCCGGCATGGGTTCTTTCACACCTATGAAGCCTTTGCCCACGTCATCGATTCCATGTTCAACCAGCACGCCAAGTGGCTGGACATCTGCAAGAACCACGTGCCCTGGCGCGCCTCGGTCGCTTCCGAGAACATCCTGCTGTCCTCCACCGTCTGGCGCCAGGATCACAACGGCTTTTCGCATCAGGATCCCGGGTTCATCGATCTCGTCACCAATAAAAGCCCATCGGTCACGCGGGTCTATCTGCCCCCCGACGCCAATACCCTCCTATCCGTCGCCGACCATTGCCTGCGCAGCACCGACTACATCAACGTCATCGTCGCCGATAAACAAAGGCATCTGCAGTTCAGCACCATCGACGAGGCGATCATTCACTGCGCCAAGGGCTTCGGCATTTGGATCCGGGCAAGTACTGACGCGGGCGAAGAACCCGATGTGGTTCTGGCTTCCTGCGGCGACGTCGCAACCATGGAGGCGTTGGCCGCCGCCGCCATCCTGCGCGAGCGGGCGCCGGATCTGAAGCTGCGCTTCGTCAACGTGGTGGACCTGTTCAAGTTGCAGCCGGCCTCCGAACATCCACACGGGTCAACGGAGCGCGAGTTCGACAGCCTGTTCACCACGGATAAGCCGATCATCTTCAACTTCCACGGCTACCCCTGGCTCATCCACAAGCTGTCGTACCGCTTCAAGGGGCACGACAACATGCACGTGCGTGGCTACAAGGAAAAGGGCAACATCAATACCCCGCTCGAGCTGGCGATGCTGAACGAGACCTCGCGCTTCCACCTGGTCATCGACGTGATCGATCGGGTGCCGAAGCTGCGCACCAAGGCCGCGCATCTCAAGGAGGAGATGAAGAACGCCATCATCGACAACTTGCGCTACGCGCACGAGCAGGGCACCGACCGCCCGGAAATCGTCAACTGGACCTGGCCGTACTGATTCTCCAGGGATTGCCGCCCGTTCTTCCTTGCCGTCGTTTGTGCCCCTGGCGTCTCGGTTGTTGATCTTCATCGAGGTGATCTATGCGCATCGCGATCGGTTCAGATCATGCCGGATTCGAGCTGAAGGAGGCGGCGAAAGCCTTCTTGGCCGAGGAGCGTCACGAGGTCCTCGATGTAGGCACCCACAGCAAGGATCCCGTGGACTATCCCGACTACGTTCAAGCCGTCGGCGCAGCGCTGCGGGAATACAGAGCCGATCGCGGCATCGTCCTCTGCGGCAGCGGCGTTGGCGCATCGATGGCCGCGAACCGGATTCCCGGCATTCGCGCCGGCCTCTGCCATGACACCTACTCGGCGCACCAGGGTGTGGAGCACGACGACATGAACGTGCTGGTGCTCGGCGGGCGCGTGGTCGGCATTGAACTCGCCCGCGAGTTGATTCGCGCCTTCTTGCACGCCAGCTTCACCGGCGAGGGACGCCATCTGCGCCGGCTCGCCAAGATGACGGCGCTCGAGAACCGCTTGCGCGCGCTGCAGGTGTTCGGCCAATCGGTGTGGCTCGACTACATTCGCCGCAGCTTGATCAGCAGCGGCGAGCTGCATCGCCTGATCGACGAAGACGGCCTCCGCGGCGTGACCTCCAATCCGGCGATCTTTGAAAAGGCGATCGCCGGGAGCTCCGACTACAAGACCATCCTCGAGACGCCGGAAGCTCGAGCGCTAGATGCGAAGACGCTGTATGAGCACCTCGCGGTGCGCGATATTCAAGACGCCGCCGATGCGCTCCGCCCCGTGTACGAGGAGACGGGGAAGCGTGACGGGTATGTCAGCCTGGAGGTCTCACCGTTCCTGGCGCACGACACCGCGGGCACGTTGAACGAGGCGCGACGACTCTGGGAGGCCGTGGGGCGCGACAATTTGATGATCAAGGTCCCCGCCACGCCGCAAGGCATTCCCGCCATCGAGCAACTCATCAGCGAGGGCATCAACGTCAATGTGACGCTGCTTTTTGCGCAGGCTGCCTACGAGCAGGTGGCGCAGGCCTACCTCGCGGGGCTGGAGAAATTTGCCGCCGCGGGCGGCGACCTGAAACGGGTGGCCAGCGTCGCCAGTTTCTTCATCAGCCGGATCGATACCGCGATCGACGCGCTCATTGCGGAGCGCCTGCAAGCAACGACGCCGACGCGCGAGCAAGGCGTCTTGCGCGGCCTGGCCGGCAAGGTGGCGATCGCCAACGCGAAGCTCACCTACCAGCGGTATCAAGAACTCTTCAGCGCCCCGCGCTGGCTGGCCCTGGCTGGCCAGGGCGCGCAAACGCAGCGCTTGTTGTGGGCCAGCACCGGCACGAAGAATCCCAACTATCGCGACGTCATCTACATCGAAGAACTGATCGGGGCCGATACCGTCAACACCGTTCCTCCTGCGACCTTCGAAGCGTTTCGCGACCACGGGCGGCCCCGCGCCAGCCTCGTGGAAGATGTCGATGCCGCCTGCGACACCATGGCGGCGCTCGCCGACGTCGGCATTTCCATGAAAGAGGTGACCGACCAGTTGCTCGCCGACGGGGTGCAGCTGTTTTCGGAAGCTTTCGAGAAGCTGCTGCAGGCGGTGGAGAAGCAAAGCAAGGAAGCGGGGGCGGGGAAAATCAATCGCCTGACCTACAAGCTGCCCGAGCCTCTCGCTGCTGCGGTGAAAGCGTCGCTGGCGAAGTGGCGCGCGCAGGGCAATGTCAGACGGTTCTGGGGCCGCGATGCATCGCTGTGGACCGGCAAGGACGAGGACCACTGGCTCGGTTGGCTCGGCATCACCAACGGCCAGCTCGCCCATATCCACCGCTTGACCCGCATCACCGAAGTGGCGAAGAGCGCCGGCATCTCCCATGTCCTTCTCTTGGGCATGGGGGGATCGAGCCTCTGTCCGGACGTAATGAAGATGACCTTCGGGAAGATCACCGGCTTCCCGGACCTGCACGTGCTCGATTCAACGGATCCGGCGCAAGTGAAGGCATTCGAGAACAAGGTCGATCTGCAAAACACGCTGTTCATCGTCTCGAGCAAATCAGGCTCGACGCTCGAGCCCAACATTTTCAAGCAGTATTTCTTCGACCGCGTTTCACAACTCGTGGGTGCGAAGGAAGCCGCGCAGCGCTTCGTCGCCATCACCGATCCCGGCTCGAAGCTGCAGCAGGTTGCCGAAAGCGATGGCTTTCGACACGTCTTCTTCGGCTGGCCGAACATCGGCGGGCGCTACTCGGCGCTCTCCGATTTCGGCCTGGTCCCCGCAGCGATCATGGGAGTGGATGTGGCGAAGTTCCTCGACCGGACGGACGAGATGGTCTGCGCCTGCATGCCGTCGGTGCCGGTCGAAGAAAATCCCGGGGTGGTGCTCGGGACCATCTTCGGAGTCGCAGCCGAGCAATTCCACCGCGACAAGCTGACGATTATTGCATCGCCGGGCATTTGCGGCCTGGGCGCATGGCTGGAGCAGTTGGTTGCCGAGTCAACCGGGAAGACGGGCAAGGGATTGATTCCCGTCGATCGCGAGGCACTCGGCAAGCTGGACGTCTACGGCGGCGATCGCATCTTTGTCTATCTGCGATTGCTGTCGGCGCCGGATGCGGCGCAGGACACGTCCGTCGCAGAGCTGGAGCGCGCTGGGCAGCCGGTCGTGCGTCTTGCGATCGATGATCCGTACGATCTGGGGGAGGAATTCTTCCGCTGGGAGATCGCCACTGCCGTGGCGGGTTCGATTCTCAGCATCAACCCATTCGATCAACCGGACGTCGAAGCGAGCAAGGTCGCAACGCGGAAGTTGACCGCCGAGTACGAGCGCACCGGCGCGTTGCCCACGGAGACCCCGATCTTCACCGGCGAGGGAATTGCGCTGTTCACGGACGAGCAGAATGCGGCGACATTGGTGACGCTGACGCGCGGCAAGCAAACGCTCGCGGACTATCTCAAGGCGCATCTGAACCAGCTCCGCGCGGGCGACTATTTTGCATTGCTCGCCTATGTAGAAATGAACGAGGCGCACGAGCGGATCCTGCAGACGATGCGTCACAGCGTGCGCGACGCCAAGCGCGTCGCCACGTGTCTCGAATTTGGACCGCGATTCCTGCACTCGACGGGACAGGCCTACAAGGGCGGTCCCAACACGGGCGTGTTCCTGCAGATCACCTGCGACGACGCACTCGATGTGCCCGTGCCAGGGCAGAAGTACACATTCGGTGTGGTCAAGGCGGCGCAAGCGCGCGGTGATTTTCAGGTCCTGGTGGCGCGTGGCCGCCGTGCCTTGCGCTTGCATCTCGGCGCCGATGTTTCGGCAGGTCTGGAGACATTGAATGCCGCCATGAGGGCAGCACTGGCGTCGTAGGGCTCCGCCGATAGCGGCACGCGGCACCGAATTGGTTCACCAACCGGTGATGCGGCGGCACGATGGCCCCCCACGTGCTGGTATCTGCCCAGGCCATGGGGTAAGCAGCGCGCGTGAAGTGCATCATCGTCTCCCACACGCACTGGGACCGGGAATGGTACCGCACGTTCCAGGCCTTCCGTGCGCGGCTCGTTGACACGATCGATCGCGTGCTCGAGCTGATCGCGTCCGATCCCGGCTTCCACTTCCTGCTCGATGGGCAAACCGTGGTGCTGGAGGACTACCTGGACATTCGCCCCGAGCGCCGTCCTGCGCTTGCGGCAGCCTGTCGTGCCGGACGTCTCGCCATCGGTCCGTGGTACGTGCAGCCCGACTCGTTGCTGCCGTCCGGTGAGGCGCACATCCGCAATCTCCTGGAAGGGCGCCGCGTCGGCAATGCGATCGGGCCGGTGTCGCACGTCGCGTACACGCCGGACTCCTTCGGGCACCCCGCGCAGTTCCCGCAGATCTTCCGCGGCTTCGGTCTGGAGCCCTTCATCTACTGGCGCGGCAACGGTGACGAAATCGACACGCTGCCCGCGGAGTATCTCTGGGAAGGACCTGAGGGCAGCACCGTGCTGGTTCACTACCTCTCTGAAGGGTACTTCGCAGCGGCAGGCTTGCCCACCGACGCTGGAGCAGCTGCCAACTTCCTGGCGGACCTGGCGCGCGCACTGAGCACGCGCACGCAAAACGGCTGCGTGCTGCTGATGAACGGCATCGATCACGCGCTGCCCGACGCCCACGTTGGCGTCGCCGCTGAGCAGTTGGCACGCTCGACCGGCTGGAACGTGCAGCGCGGTGTGCTCGAAGACTTCGCCCGCGAGTTGTCGCGGGAGGCGCCGCGCTTCCGCGGTGAACTGGTGGGTGCCCGGACGGCGAATCTGCTCCCGGGCGTCTGGTCGACGCGCACCCCCCTCAAGCTGCGCAACCGCCGCGTTGAGACGCTGCTCGAGGCCTGGGCCGAACCCTGGTGTGCGTTGGGGCACGGGTTCGGCCTCCCCGACGAGCGCCCGGCGCTGCGCTACGCCTGGCGTTCCCTGTTGCAAAACCAAGCGCACGATTCCCTCTGCGGCTGCTCGCAGGACCGCGTGCACGAGCAGATGCAGGCGCGCTACGACAGCGCCGAGGAACTGGCGCAGCAGACGACCGTACGCGTGCTCGAACGTCTCGCCGGCCTGGGCCCGGAGCGCCGCACGCCGTCGACGGACGCCTTCGACGTAGCGGTTTTCAATCCCTCGCCGCACACCCGCACCGACGTGGCGCGCCTGGTTCTCGACCCGGCGACCTGGTTCGGCTTCGGCGGCGAGGCCGCGCGCGAGATGTCTCTCCACCCGTGGGTGCTCGCCGGTGTGACGACGGCGGGCTTCACCGTCGATGGCCGGCCGGCACGGCTGGTGGTCGACGCGACGCCCGGCCGACTGCAACTCACGCCTGAAGCGCCGCCGCTCTGTGTGGAGTTCGTGGCGACCGACGTGCCGGCCTTCGGCTACCGGCGCTGCCGGCTCACGCCGTCACCTGCACACGCAGATGAGTCCGATGGCGGGCGTGAGATTGGTTGCGGCGACATCACAGTCCGCGCGTCGGACGACGGGACATTCGAGCTGCAGACGCCAGCGGGCGTCTGCACCGGTCTGTGCGCTCTAGAAGATCTGGGAGATCGTGGCGACACCTACGACTTCGACCCGGTGATCGATGGCAGTGTTACGCTCGAGCATGTCGACGTGCAGCGGCGCGTGCATGCAAGCGGCATCCAGCATCTGATCGTACGGCGTACGGTCAGCTTGCCGGCCGAGCTGGCACCGGACCGCACGCGACGCAGCGCCCAGCGCGTGGCGCTGCTGATCGAAGCGGAAGCCCGCGTCGCCCCGGGGGTCGACCGCGTCGATCTGCGTGTTTGCGTCAACAACACCGCCAAGGATCATCGTCTGCGCTTGCTCTTCCCGACCGGGCATCCGGTAGAAGAGTTCGCCGCCGCCTCGACATTCGACATCACGCGCCGCTCGACGGCGCGGCGCGATGACGCTGGCTGGGTCCAGCCCGCGCCCACGACGTTCGTGCAGCAGGGCTTCGTCAGCGCCAACGGCCTGACGATTGCCGCGCCGGGCTTGCCGGAAGCCGAAGTCACACCCACAGGCGTCATCGCCATCACGTTGCTGCGCGCCGTCGGCTGGCTCGCCCGCATGGATCTGCGCACGCGCCCGCAGCCTGCCGGCCCCGTCATTCCCACCCCGGGCGCGCAGTGCCTGGGCGCACTTGAGGCGCACCTCGCACTGTTCTGCGGCTGCAATCCCGCCGCGGTCCGCGACGCCGAAGTGGGTCTGCGCGTCGTCGCTGCGGGCGCCGAGGCACTGCTGCCTGCCGAGCATGCCCTGCTCCGCATCGAACCGCCGGAGATCCTGCTCACCGCCCTCAAGCCGGCGGACGAGGGGAGGGGCATCGTTTTGCGCCTGTTGAATCCGACCGATGCAGACGTGGACGCGCGGCTCACCCTCGGCTTCCCGTTCACGTCTGCCAAGACCCTGCGTTTGGATGAGGGCGCCGCCGGCGTACCACTAACTGTTCACGAGGACCTGATTGCATTCACGCTACCACCGCACGCCCTACGCACGCTCCGCGTGTGCCGCTGACGAACGGGTTTCACGCTTTCCGTTTCCGTATCACGTCATATAGAATGGGAACGCAATGGAGCTGTGGGAGCTGACGGCACGCGAGGAGATTCGCGAGAGCCTGGCGCGCTACGCGCACTACGCCGACACCGGACGCTTTGTCGAGCTGGTTGGACTGTTCACCGCGGAGGGCGTGCTGGAGATCGACGGCCGCCCGCCGTTGCAGGGGCGCGCGGCAATCGAGGCGTTTCTGACGGCTACCAAGACCAACATAGCGGCGAATCTGACCCAGCCGCTGATCCGTCATCACGTGTCGAGTCTACGCATCGACGTGCATGGTCCCGACACGGCCAGTGCTGCGAGCTACTTCCTGGCGCTCACGGAGCGCGGGCCGGATCATTGGGGACGCTACCGAGACCGCTTGGTACGTGTGCGCGAACAGTGGCTCGTCCAGCATCGACGTGTGCGCCGCGACGGCTACGCACCGAACTCGTGGGTCGCCACGCGGCGCGAGACACCGTGATGGTTCTCGATCGCCTGGAGGCCCGCGCTGCTGCACTCATGACCAACCGTCGGTCGAAGGCCAGTCATCGTTCCGCACATCATTCTGCTACCCATTCCCGTATCGTTCGGCATATGATCGCGCGCGTTTCCTGAGGAAGTCGAGGCGGCAGGAGGTGGGGACAATGAGGAACCCGACGATCGCAATCGTACTCGCCGTGGTCGCATGCGCTACCGTGGGATGTGGCAGCAACGAAATCAACATTGCGGCAGCACCGACGGCCACACCGACAGCAACCGCGACACCATCGCCGATCCCGACACTCGGCCTGGGTGCCAATATCGGCTTCATGGGGGTCCTGCGTGCCGATGACTCGTTACTCGACCCCAGCGGCGTCGATGCGGCCGGCCGGCTGGTGTACGTGCGGACGAACCCGAGCGGCTTCATTCTGGTGATCGACGCGAAACCCGGAACCAACGGGGCTCCCGTTGGCACCAACGCCTTCAGCGCTGATTCCACCAAGCGGCCCGACCTGCAGATAGAGGTGTCACGTTCCATCGGCAACGGCAGCGACGCGGTATGTGACAACACCACAGGAAACTTTGGCGGTGTGCCGGGCATTGATCCGCCCAGCTATGCAGGGACGCAAACGATCACCAATGCGCTGAACGACCTCGCGTGCCGTTTCAACGACGGCAGTGGCGTGAGAAAGCCCGGCGGCCGCACACCTGATGCGGCCTGTCCGATTTTTGGTGACGGCGAGTCCCGCTTCGTCGATCCAACGGCCACGATTGAGTTCTGCGGTTTCATCGACGTGCCGCTGGCCTTCCCGGATGGCGACACGATCGTCACAGCCCGTGTGCTGGATACGAGTGGGATACCCGGGCCACAACGGCAGATTGTCATTCGGATCAACAGGCGCTGACGCACCGTCGAACATCCGCGAGGAACAGGCGGGTCCCTTGTCCCTCCTTCCGCAGCCGATGGCGTTGCCGGATCAGCGGCTCCCCAGATCCAGCGGGATGTCGACGGTAAACGTCGAACCTTTTCCCAGCTGGCTCGTCACGGTGATCTTGCCACCAAGCAACTCCACATAGCGGCGTACCACGTACAGTCCGAGCCCCACTCCGGTGCGGGCAACCGACTGCGTGCCGTCGACCTGTCGGAACATCTCGAAGATCAATGGAATGGCGTTCGCTGGAATGCCGATCCCCGTGTCCTGAACGGACAGCCACACGCGTTCCCGCTCGTCGCTGGCGTGCACACCGACGGTCACACAACCGCCGGGTGTGAACTTCAGCGCATTGTCGACAAGGTTGCGCACGACTGCCTTGAGCTTGCCATGATCGGTACGCAGCGGCGGCAAGTCGACGTGCTCCGGCCACGTCAGCGTCACGTTCGCAGGTACCCGCAGGCCGAACTCATTGCGCAACTCCTCGAGCAGTTGCTCCAAGGGAAAGACAGCGGGGTGCACGATGACGCGGCCGGCCTCCAGGCGGTTGACGTCGAGAGTGGTATTGATGAGATCGAGCAGCCCGTATCCGTTGGCAACGACACGATCGAGCGCCTGGGCCTGCTCCGCGCTGATCGGCCCCATGATCCCGTCACGCAGCAGCTGTGCATATCCGAGGATCGCGTTGAGCGGCGTGCGCAGCTCGTGCGACATGGTGCCGAGGAACTCCGACTTGAGGTCATTGGCGCGCCGCAGATCCTCGACGAGCCGGGCGTTGTCCACTGCCGCGGCAGCCTGTGCGGCAATCCCTTCTGCGATGCGGCGCTCGCGCGCACTGAACGCGGCACGGCGCACCCGCAAGCCAACGACGATCGCCCCGCTGAGCCGATTGCCGCTGATCATGGGCGCCGCGAGAAAGGAGCCGATCTCCCAGCGTTGGTACAACGGCGCGGCGGCCGCAGGCGGCGCGTGCACCTCGACGGACCGGTGCTCGAGCAGGCCACGCAATTCTTCGCTGTCTGCCGGCTGGAACTCGATCAGCCGGAGCTCGTCGGCAATCTCCGGCGCGACCCCCTCGGTCGCCGCAACCCGCATCGTGCCGCTCGCGGGGTCGCGCAGCGTCACCAGCGTCCAGTCGCACTGCAGCTCCGTGCGGGTGCTGCGGCCGATCTCGCGCAACACATCATCGGCGTCGCGAAGTTCGCGAATCGCGCGCGTGACGTGCAGCAAGGCCGCCGAGATGCGCCCCTCCTCCTCCTCGCGTTCGCGCGCCAACGCCGATTCGATCGCCACCGTGGTCTGCGCGCCGAAGATCAAGGCGCGGGCTCGCAGGGCTGCCGTGAAGCCGCGCGGGTTGGCGTTGTCGGTGAAAACCAAGACGCCGACGGGAGGATGCGTGCGGCGCAACGGTACCGCCAGCATCGCTTGCACCCCGAGATGCGGGACTTGCGGATTGTAGAGGGAATGGGGAAAGTCGTTCACAATCAGGACGTCCGGCGAGCGGTAGATCTGGCCGATCAAGGAATTGGCAACTGACCGGCGCAGCCCGATGAACGTCTTTGCCATGCGCCCCGCAGCCGCGCAGCCGACGAGATCTTCTCCCTGCCGTAACCACAGGTAGGCGCCATCGACGCTCAAGACGCGGCTGGCCTGCTCGCAGATCACGCGACCGAGTTCGTCCAGACTCTGCGCCGTCAACAGCGCTTGCGACACCTGCAACAGGCTGGCCTGAAAGGCCTCCGCTTCCCGCTTCTCGGTGATGTCGCGCCCAATGGTCTGCAGCAGCGGCGGCTGGCCGGGGCGCCGCAACACGTTGCTGCGCAGTTCGAGGAGGCGACGACTGCCGTTGTGCAGCACCGCCTCACGCTCATAGACTTCGGGAATCGACTCGCCATCGAGGGCGCGCTGCGTCAGCAGCATGGCCGCCTCGCAGTCCGGCTGCGGCAGCACGTCGCGCAAATGGACACCCTGCTGCACGTCCTCGGCGGTGTAGCCACCGAACTCGCGTGCCACCCGATTGGCTGCGACGATACGCCCGTCGCGGTCGTTCAGGATCACGATGTCATTGGCCTGCTCGAACAGACTGGTGAAGGACTCCAGGCCCGCGCCCGCGAGTTGCTGCCGCGGCGCATCCGTGCGACGCCGATCACTGATCGGCGCTGATCGCTGCCATCCCGCTCCCATACGGTAGACTGTATTCTACAGCGTGCGCCTTCGAAAGAGCGCGGCGGCTGCGCGCCACACCAATGCCAGTCACTTGCGCATCGATGTGCTCATCCCTCGATGACGTGCAGTTCCTCGCCGGGCGGTATTGGGGCTATGTGCGAGGCGCGCTCTCACGCTCGTCGCGCGCCAACTCTATGCTCTGCAGGTAGCGGATGTACTCGAGTGGTAGCGCATGCTGACGTGCGCCGTCCAGGAGCAAGCCCATGTAGCGCGGCGACGGCTTCCGCCCGGCTTGTGTTAGCGAGGAGTGATACGTGAAGGCCGCGACGCACTCCTCACCAGCGACTACCTCGACCGGAATGCGACGGTACAGACCGACGTGCACACCCTCCGTGCGATCGAGGCGATCGAAGTCCGCCGGCGTCAACCCATACAGCACCCCGCAGGTGCGCATCCCTGAGCGTGGCTCGACGTTGGCAACGCCGCGCTCCCCTGGCCCGACGGGAATGTTGAAGCACATCTCGTAGTCCGGCAACCAGCCCCACCGTGTGTGCAGCGGACGCATCTGCCGGCGGTCGAGAAAGATGGCGCGACACATGTTGCTGCCATACGCAAAGTACCAGATCGGTTCGTCGGCCACGGATCGCTGCCTCGACCTGCGTCAGCGGATTTCTCCGTACCGGTCAGCGCGCAGACGCGGGCGCAGCCACAGCAGGAGAACCAACAGCACCAGCGTTGCCATGGTGGTTGCCGACAACATCTCCAATGTCCCGGCGAGGTGCTTGCCAAGGATGCCGGGGGTCGTCAAGCCGGCCAGGACAAAATAGATGGCCAGCGCCGCAACGACGACGCGCCGCGTTGCAGTCGACAGGTGGCCACGCCGCAGCAACCCGATGAGCAGCATGCTGGGGCACAACAACACGACCAAGTAAGCCTTCCAGGCCAGCGGACCGAACAGAGCCGAGACGATGAAGATGATGCTGTACTCGGCAAGGCTCGCAGGCGAGTCGGCCTCTTCGCGGCCGCGAAACAACCAGCATACGGCCACCGTAAGCAACGTCAGTATTGCGACCATCCCAAACTGCACCGACCGATCGCCCGACTCGGGCAGCACGTCGAGCACCGGCGTGTGCCCGGGGCGGATCCCGTGTCCCAGGAAGCGGTCGAGCATCGCATAGACCGACTGATTCATCTTGCCGACTCCCCACCCGATAGCGAGCGCTTGTCGCCAAGCGCCGACGTAATCGATGAAGCGCGTCCAGCCGTAGACCAATATCGGTGCCAGTGAGAAGCCGGTAGCCGCGGCAGCGGTCGCAGCCGCGACACGCAAGCGCCGACGATAGACGAAGTACGGCACAAAGAGGATCGGCATGACCTTCAAGGCCGCAGCCAGCCCCAGCAGCACGCCGCCCCCAAGATTGTGGCCGCGCACATGCCAGAGCAAACCGGCTACGGCGCACGCGAAAATGACAATGTTGACTTGCAGGTGGTCAAAGTTGCCGAGGATGAAGCGGTAGCAGAGGATGATCGGGATGAACGCTTCGGGTGAGGCGAGCGATACGCCGATCGTCACCGCGCGCAGGCGCAGTTCCGCATGGTAGACGAGGCGTATCAGGCACTTGAGCGTCGCCCACAGCAGCATGACGTTGAGCGCCAGCCAGACGCCGCGTGCCAGGTAGGGCGTGGGGCGCGCCAACAGGGCGAGCGGAACACAGAGGAGGCTGAAGAACGGCGGCCAGGTGTTCAGGCCGGGCGGGCAATCGCGATAGATGTCGTGACCCGCGAGAACCAAATCGCCCACCACCACATACCCGGCGAAATCGCCGGGGCGGCGGATCCAGCTGATGCTCCCCCCGATGACGAGCGCCAGCACGACCCATGGGGTCGCCAAGCGGATGGTGCGCACGTTACCCCGTGACCCGCATGAAGGCCGTGTCGAGATCGAACCTGTCCACCGCACCTCGATAGCGCGCCGAGACCACGCCGGGCAAGGGCATGTTTCGAGGGGTCAATTGTTGATGATCGTGCAGTTGACTTGTTTGCATACGGTGTTGATAAAATGAAGACCGTGCCTGGCTCGAGGCGGGCCGGGGCACGAGCGGGTGTCGGTGGCACACACAATTTGGGGGGCAGCATGGCACATTTCGAAGCGACCGTCCGCATATTCGAGATCAATGAGTCGAATGCGTCTGCAGCGCGTCGTGTGATCGAGGAACGGTTGCGCGCCGCTGGATTCAGCCGTTGGCAGATCGCTCGCGTCGTGCACCAGGGCAGCCTCACGCGTCGCGTCGAGACGGCGCGCCGCGTGATGCGCACCGATGTCAGCTACATCGGCGGCAGCATGTTGATCGCTGCGATGGTCGCGTGGACGTTGTGGTTCCTCTGGCTGCTCGCCAGCTAAGACCTGCGGCCGTCCATGGCCAACGGGCTGCTAGCGTGTGTCGGATTGGAAGCCCACCGCAACCAACCCTATCCTGGGCACCGTCGAAGGAGGGACATCGAACGGCCGCCGGCTGCAGTCCTAGTGACGGCAAGCTCAGTTGCACGAACCCAGAGCCGTATCGCAGGAACCGCTGCAGCAGTCCGTACCGAACGAGCAGGCATCGCCGGGTTGTCCACAGGTTGTGGGGCTCGGAGTCACGGTGGTGATGGTCGGGTTCGGTACCGAGCCGCCGATCACGAGATCCGGGCCGCCGCAGCCGATGGCGATCAGAATCGCAAGCAAAGTCGCAAGCGAGAGTGCAAACATCGCTCGGGTCCACATACCTCGCCTGTAGCGTGTTTCCCGGCTGAACGGAAGTCAGCCGGCGGCTCAGCGGTTGCCGAGCACGGCGGGGTCACACAGTCGGCCAGCTCCCTCGGTTCTTGCGTGTTCGCCCCAGCGGCCCTCAGGGCCGGGTTTGAGTCGCCAGCGCCCGCCGGCGCAGTGGCGGCAAGAGTTCTTGGAGCTGGCGGAACGTCAGCACGCCCCAGATGATGACGGGCGCACCAACGAAGGCGATCAGTCCGAGAAAGGTCCCAAGGACATCTGTAAACCAGTTCTTGTAGAAGACCAACAGCGGAAACAGCGCGACGATGAGCGAATCGATCAGAAAGCACAACGCCGCGCCGATGCACATCAGGGTACCGCGGCGGCGCAGGCTGAGGGCCGGGGTCGCCGCCAACAGTGCCAGCACCGGTACGACGCCAACCGCCAGGGCGTCGAACTGGATCGCTGCACGCACCTGGTTGTTGCCGTGTGCCCAGACGGGTCCACCAGCAGCGTTGGCTTCGAGTACCCAGCCGTGCAGCGTGGGACCGACGATGCCGGCACACGCCAAGACCGCACGTGTGTACCACCGCGACCCTTCGAGCGTGCTCCAGAGGATGAGGAAGACGGCAAAGAGGACGAGAAAGGTGGCCAAGAAGCGGACCTTGTTCATCCGAACTTCTCTGCCCACGCAATGGCACCCACCAGCACAATCACCGTGAGGATGCCCTGCCAGACGTATTCGTGCAGGTAGAAGAATGCGCCCGGGTACACCTCCACGATGCGCGCCAACGTCGCCAGGCGGAAGACGTTGACCGCGAAGAACAACGGGACGCCGAGCCCCAGACCGATGCAGCGCGCGCGCCATGACGCGGGGTACGCCAGCACAAAGCTCGTGAACAGCATGACGACGAAGATCCCCGTGCACTCGTGGTTGACGGTCATGACGAGCTCTTTGACGACAACATCTTGGCCCTGTGCCATGGCGTGGCCGCCGACGCCGCGTGCCGCCACCGCGCTCGCGGCGGCAATCGCACGCTGCACCGGTCCGAGATGCTCGTGCAGACTGGAGGCCCAGAAGCCGACGCTCCACAGCAGCAGGCAGGCGAAGAAGCGGGCGGCAAAAATCAGCCCCGGCGAGGCAGGACGCATCCGGAAGGGCGCCGCGCTGGAATCAGAAGCCATTCAGGCGCCGACGGACGCCTGCTCTTGAGCGCCGCCGTAGATCTCCTGCAGAAACAGATATTCCACCTGCTTGGCAATGGCGCTGTCGAGGGTGGACCCGAAGGCTTTGCGCCAATGACGCAGCGGGACGATGGCCTTCGCCATGGAGCGGTGGCCACCGGCGCGGCCGATGGAACTGAACAGCTTACGGACGACGTCGCCGGCGCTGCGCACGTACCCTGGGTTGCGCACCGAGATGACAAGGTCGTGCTGCCGCTTACCTGATACCGCCACCCACTCGGTGCTCTCGAACTGCATGCAGAAATCAGCGAGTTGGGGAATGATGTCGTCACGCTGCACCGTGCCGACATGCAACGTGAGCAACCCCATCTGCTTCCGCAGCCGCGGCAGCACGCGCCCCAGGAATCCGGCAAACGACAAGGGCAGCTCGGGCCGCTCGATGCGGCGCAGGATGTTGTAGTTGGTCAGCGGGTACAGGGACATGAAAGCGCGCAGGTCGGCGGGACCGGTCTCGCGGTTGAGCATCAGGGTGTCGCTCTTGATGCCATACAGCAGCGCCGTGGCCAACCGCTGGCTGACGTCCGCGCCACAGGCCTCCAGGTACTCGGTGAGAATCGTCGACGTCGCCCCGTACTGCGGCCGGAGATCGCAGTAGTCGGCGTCGACGTTGGCGACGCGTGAGTGGTGGTCGATGACGACATGGGCATGCTCCAGGCGCTCACCGAAATAGGCGGGCTGCACGTCCAGCAATGCGACGCACGGAAAACTACGCAGCGTTTCAGTGTCGGCAAGGTCGATGGTCACGTCGAGCAGGCGCAGCATCGCCAGGTTCTCGGCGCGTGTGGTTTCGCCAAACGCGAACAGCGGGGTGGTCGAACGGTTGCGGCCGAGGACCGTACGCAGGGCAATCGCGCTGGCGATGCCATCAGGGTCGGGATCATCCTGCAGAAGCAAGGCCACCCGTTCCGCGGGGTCGACGACGGCATGCAGCCGCTCCAGGCGGGCTTTGGTCGCCTCGACGTCGACTTCGTACGTACTCGGATTGACGAGCTGCATCCTGCGCTCCTACGCAATCGGGCGGCTCATCTGCGAACCACAGGTCCCCCGGCGGGCCATGCTAGGACACATCCCTACTAACACGTATGCGGAGAACCGACAATCGGCGCGTGTCCGACGCACCCGGGCTACTGTGGTCGCCGAAAGCGCGCCGCGTACTCGCGCGGCACCGTTGCAACCTGGGTGGCATCCAGTTGCGCAAAGAGCTCGAAACCCCGCAGGAACTGCGTCAGGAACGGCTTCATCACCTGGACTTGCGTGTGGTACGCGGCAATCGCCTCCTGCTTGGTCGCCAGCTCCACGGGCGTGAGCGGCAGCGTCAACCAGGGCGCCGCGCTCAGCACGCGCCCCGCGGTGAGCGACCCACCGACGCCAGCACCCTCAATTTCTTTGATCCACGCCGCGGAGGACGGATAGTCGGGGTAGTGCACGAGATAGGTGAAGGCGCGCGTGCGGTCGAACCATTCGCCCGGTTCCTGCCGTAGCTCGCGCAGCGCATCGAGCACGAAGACACCCGTCGTGCAATGGTCGGGGTGGCGATCGCGTGGGTCGGGCAGCACCACCCATGTCGGTCTGAAGACGCGCAATGTACGAGTGATCTCTTCCTTCAAATCGCTCCCTGCGTACTCGACCCGGCGACTGAGGCTCTCCTTGTACGGCGGATGCGCGAAGCGGGTATACGGCGAGACGTACGGCTTGTCCTCCGACCAGTGGGCGGACCAGAGATCATCAATCCCATCGTCGGGAAACCCCAGGAAGATGGCATCGCTGGCGCTCAGGCCGATGTCTTGGATGGCCCGCAGCGCCTCGTCGTGGCGCCGTTCACCGTACTCGATGAAGTCGCTCGCATGGGTCTTTGCCCGATGGGCTTCAACCCGCACACCGTCCACGTAGCCGTCACCGTTGGTGACGAAGACGACGCGGACTTTCCCCCCAGCCGCCAGCACGCGCTGGATCAACCCGCCGGCGCCGAGGGTCTCGTCATCCGGATGCGGTGCGAACACCATCAAGCGCACGTGCGGCGGCACCTGGAGCTCCTTCTTGGCAAACATCAGGTTGTGTGCGTTGGGCAGACGAATAGCGGGGGGTTGTGGGGCCGCGGGCGCATCGAGCTGTGGCCGCCGCGGGCCGCCGTTCAAGACGCTTGCTGCCGTCGCGCCCGGTTCCGATGCGCTCGCAGACCGCGCGCACACCAGCAGCAGGGCTGCCAGCGGCCCGATCAGGGAGCAGGGTTGCCGCAGACGTTGTGGTTTCACGGTTCGTCGCAGGTCGTAGTTGGATCAGATCACCGCGCGCATCTCAAGGATCTTTGCTGTCAACATCATTGCTGCTGTCATTGAAGGCTGCAGCGGTCTCGCTGAGTCGACGGTTGAGCTCACGGCTGTGGAGCTGGGCGGCGATGCGGGTGAACAGCTCCCGCTTGTTGATGGGCTTGGTCAGGTACTCGCTGACCCCGAGCGCCATGCCGCGGGCGCGCGTCTCCATGTCGTCCTTCGCCGTCAGCAGGATGACCGGGATTTGCCGCAGGGCATCATCGCCCCGCAGATGCTCGCACACCTGCAGACCGTCCATCTCGGGCATCATCACGTCGAGGAGGATCACGTCGACCGGTCTGCCACGTACGGCTTCGAGCGCTGCCGCGCCGCTGGAGGCATTGAGGCAGTCGTACCCCTCGCGGCCAAGCATGCGCGTGAGAATCTCAATTGCATGAGGATCGTCATCGACGATCAATATCCGGTTCTTCACCTTGTCCATCGCCCCTGGCTTTCACTGCTCAGATCACATAGCCCGGCGCCGCGCCGGAGCCACTGCTCTTGCGCCGCAACTTCGCAACCAACGTCGTCCGCTTCAGGCCGAGGAGGCGCGCCGCGGCCTGCTTGTTGCCCTTCGTGCGCCGCAGCGCCTCATCTATCAAACGATACTCGAACTCCTCAACTGCCTGGTTCAAGTCGATCCCCTCCTCTGTCAGCGTGGGCCGGGGAATCTTCTTGTCAGAGATAAACGAACGGATGTTGGGTGGCAAGTTCTCTACCCGAATGACCCCGTCGTCGTTCAGGATCACCATCCGCTCGATCAGGTTCTCCAACTCGCGCACGTTGCCCGGCCAGTCGTACTCCCACAGATGGACCATCGCATCATCGGCGATTTTGCAGGGCTGCGCAGGCCGCTGCTGGTTGTGCTTATCGAGGAAGTGCTGCACGAGCACGGGGATATCGGAGCGCCGCTCGCGCAGCGGCGGCACCACGATCGGGATGACCTGCAGCCGATAGAAGAGGTCTTCGCGAAAACGCCCTTTTTCGACCTCGACGTTCAAGTCGCGATTGCTGGCGGCGATCACCCGGACATCCACCTTGACGGTGCGGTCGGCACCGACGGGGCGAATCTCGCGCTCCTGCAGCACCCGCAGCAGCTTCACCTGCAGCGGTGCCGTCATTTCGCCGATTTCGTCCAGGAAGATCGTCCCGCCATTGGCCAGTTGGAACAGACCCATGCGCGTACCGACGGCACCGGTGAACGCGCCGCGTTCGTGACCGAACATCTCAGACTCAAGGAGATCTGACGGTATCGCGCCGCAGTTCACTGCAATAAAGGGGTTTCCCGCCCGCCGGCTGTTGTTGTGTATGAAGCGCGCGATCAATTCCTTCCCGGTGCCGCTTTCCCCGCTAATCAAGACAGTCGAATCCGTGACGGCCACCCGTTGGCTGATGCTCAGGATCTTCTCCATTACCGGGTGGGAGCCTTTTACCAATAGGTTATCCATTCCCCTCCTAACGCGCGTCAAAAAAATAACAACCTTCCGCGGCGAACGCAAGTCGGATTTGCGTCGGTCCCAAACCCTGACTATGACGTGGAAACTCTGGAGGACAGCTATGCGCACGGACGGTCGCAAACTAGGCGAGTTGCGTAACATCAAGATTTCAAGTGATTTCATCCGGCACGCGGAGGGCTCGGTCTTGATCGAAGTGGGCGACACCCGCGTCATCTGCACTGCCACCGTGGAGGAGCAGGTTCCGCCCTTCCTGCGTGACACGAACCGCGGCTGGGTCACGGCGGAGTACGGCATGCTCCCCGGCTCCAGCACGACCCGGATCCAACGCGAGTCGGCACGTGGCCGTGTTGGCGGCCGTACCCATGAGATCCAGCGGCTCATTGGTCGCAGCCTGCGAGCCGTCACCAACCTGGAACTGATCGGCCCGCGGACCATCTGGCTCGATTGTGATGTCATCGAGGCCGACGGTGGGACCCGGACCGCTTCCATCACGGGAGCATACGTCGCCTTGGCGCTTGCCCTCCGGCGCCTGCGCACTGCCGGACGGATCGCAGCCGAACCGTTGACGGGATCCGTCGCTGCAGTCAGCGTCGGGCTGGTCGGGGGCCAAGCGCTGCTCGACCTCTGCTACGATGAAGACTCGCGCGCCGACGTCGACATGAACTTCGTGATGACCGGTAAAGGCCAGTTCATCGAGGTGCAAGGCACCGCCGAGGCGAAGCCGTTCACCAAGGTGCAGCTCGTGCGGTTGAGCGACTTGGCATGGAAGGGCATCAAGGAACTGACGGGACGGCAACGTGAAGCCCTCGAAGCTCATCCCTGATCGCCACGCGCCGGACGACTCGTGTCGGACGTTGCTGATCGCCACGACGAACGCCGGCAAGTTTCGCGAGTTTGCCGAGCTGCTCGGCGACCTGTCGATTGCGGTGAAGTCGCTGGCGCAGTTCGCCAACGTTCCTGAGATTGCTGAAGAGGGCACGACCTACATGGCCAATGCGTTGCACAAGGCGCTCGCCGTGGCGCGTTGGAGCGGCTGCTCAGCACTTGCCGACGATTCCGGCCTGGAGGTCGATGCCCTGCAGGGCGCACCCGGTGTGCATTCGGCGCGCTATGCTGGGCCAGCACAGGACAGTGCAGCGAACATCGCCAAGCTGCTGGCAGCCCTGCAAGGAGTGCCCTTCGCCCAGCGGACGGCGCGTTTCCGCTGCGTCATCGCGGTCGCACGCCCCGACGGTGCCACGCTCACTGCCGAAGGCACGTGCGCGGGATACATCATTGAGGCCGTGCGCGGCGGCGCCGGGTTCGGGTACGATCCGGTATTCCTCTACCCACCGCTCAACCAGACCTTCGCCGAGATCCCTGCAGCCGTGAAGAATCGGCTGAGCCATCGTGCGCGTGCATGTGAATGCTTGCGACCGCAACTCTTGGCGTTCGTTCAGCCATAGGCCATTGGCAAGCTGGCAAGCTCGCACGATCTTGATTTGGCAGCGGGGGTCTGTTAGCTGGCGCCGAGCCGGCGATTGGTGAGCCGCGGGGTGTAGCGCAGCCTGGTAGCGCACCTGCCTTGGGCGCAGGGGGTCGGAGGTTCAAATCCTCTCACCCCGATTCAGAACAACGCATCTCGTATCTCGTACAGCGCATCCCGTCCGAGGAAGAGCGAACCGCGGAGGGTGTCGACGAGATACGAGATACGTGGCTTCGGCACACGCGGCCGGACTCAACAAATGTCGTCGCCCAGGCGGCGCCGGGGAGGCTGATCGCTCGCGCACGGCCTCGCCCTTGGCTAAGAGGCCGTGCGGTACGGAGGACTGACCATGGGACGAGGATGGACGGTTGCCGTTGTGCTGCTTGCGGGGCTGACTGCCGGCGTGCGGTCGGCAGTGGCACAACAGTGCCCCGGCGATCTCAACGGAGACAATGTGGTTACCGTCGACGAGATTATCGCCGCAGTGAACGCGGCCCTTTCCGGGTGCCTGCCATCGACGGCGACACCTACTGCCACGGCGTCCGTCACTTCGACGGTCCGACGTTCGCCGACGCCGACACCCACCGTGACACGCACGGCAACCGCAACGCCGCGATTCGCCGACAACGGCAACGGCACGATCACCGACACGATGACCGGTCTGGTATGGGAGAAGCAGAGCGATGACGGCAGCATCCACGACAAGGACAACCGCTTCACCTGGAGCGTGAGCGGCAGCACCGACCCCACGGGCACGGCGTTCGCGCTTCTGCTCAACACGCTCAATGCAACCGCCTTCGGCGGGTATCGCGACTGGCGCTTGCCGACGCTCAACGAATTGCAGACCATCGTGTCGCGCGGTGCGATCACGCCGGGCATGCCGGTGGTTCCACCCGAATTCAACGCCGGGTGTCGGCCGGGCTGCACCGTGCAGCAGTGCAGCTGCACGACGGCGCTCAACTACTGGACATCGACCACGAACCCGGCCTACGACCAACAGGCCTGGTACGTCTTGTTCAACACCGGTGAGAGCGGCGTAGCCTTCAAGACCATCGAGCTCTATGCCCGCGCCGTGCGCGGCGGGCACTGACGGGGGCCCATCCTCAACTCGATCCGGTGGCCAGGCGCGCGATTGAGCGCTTGATGGCTACTGGCCGAACGAGGCAGGTAGCAGAATGACATCTGTCGCGACGATCTGTTCGGTCAAGGCATGCTCTCGATCCGGTTCGCGCGCGGTGACGAAGCGATCGTAACCCAGCTCGGCCAGCGTACTCAGCAGCTTCGCTTGCGAGGTGTCGGCGGCGCTCATCGCGACCGGATTCATCTCCATCAGCAGCGCCGGCGAGGTTGCCTGAATCAGTTTGCGGGAGCCATAGAGAAAGCCCAGCTCGCTTCCCTCGACATCGAGCTTGACAAAAGTTCGCCCCGGCAGCTTTCGCCAGTCGACCACTTCATCGATCGGACGCATGTGCACTTTGATGGTCCGATGGCGTGAAACTGCGGAGAAGCGAACGAAGCGTCCGGCGGAGCCGGAGGTGGCGAGCGGGATGTAGAATTCGACTTCCTCGGAGCGATCGCCGCAGGCGAGCTGATGCACCTCGAACGGCGCCGGCCCCTCGCTCAGCGAGCGCTGCACCAAACCGGCGAGGCGCGGCTGCGGCTCGATCGCGACGACGAATCCCTGTTTGCCGACCAGTCCGGATGCGACGATCGAAAACACCCCGTGATTCGCGCCCACGTCGAGGAAGGAATCGCCCGGCCGCAGGAAATGGCGCAACACCTGAGGCAGGCCGGTCACCTCGCGCGGAACGTTGAGGAAGCGCGGATCCTGAAGATCCAGGTACACCGTCAGCGCGCCGATGCGGAGCGGCACGATCCCGCCGTCGGCGGCGAAGCGCCGGCTGAGCGCGACGATCCCGCGCAGTATCAGCTCGGCCCCGATCGGATCGCGGCTCCGCGCGGCACAGTATCTGGCGAACCATCGATAGGGCGGCGGCAACTGGCGCGCCAGCGCGGGATCGGACAGCCAGTCCAGCGTCGGACGCCGATAGAGCCACGATCCGGGACTGCCGACCACAGCTTCGTACGCCAGCCGGGCGCCGGGAATTTCGGCGATCGCGGCGCGCAGTCTCGTCCGAAGCCGCTGGTCGACTGGTGGTGACATGGATCGAGCTTCGTTACATACTCTAGCGCATGCCGATCAGGAAACCGTCGTCGCCCGGCGAAGGCCGCGCTCTGGAAGCGCGCGGCGCGAAGATTCTTCGCTCCGACCCTCCCCTGATCAAGGTCGCGCTCACGCGGCATCGCGGGCTGCGGAGCTTCGCGGTCCCGATGTTGGTCGCGCGCTCCCAGATCGTCATGCCGATGGGCGTTTTGCGCCAGTGGTATGCCGTGCGCACGGAGAGCCGGCCGATATCCGGCGCTGGGCGACCGCGGCCTTCCTCCAGCGCCAGCGAAGCTGCCTAGACCAGGCAATGGGTGAGGTCCGGCGGTTGCGGTATCGGCTCAGCGTTCGGATGCTCGACGCGCTCAGCCACCCATTGGTGGTGCCCGCCCGTTCCACCGCGCTCTTCCTGCTGGCAAGCATGCTCAACACCTTCCGGCCCGAAGAATCGCTATCGTTGCTATGCCGTTGCCATCGGAGCCTGCTGAACGGCGACGCGCGCGCCGGCTTTTCCGCTCGGCTCAATCGGCTGATCGAGCGCGCACTGAAGCGAGCATGCGCCCGCGATGGAATCGTGGAATCGATCGCTTCTCGAACGACCGATTCGCCGCAAACTGCGCCGGTGCGATTGTGGCAATACGGCATCGTGCTCAAGGCTCCCCGATGCGAAAAGGATCGAGTGGTGGAGAAAGGCGTCCTGCTGCTCAAGAACACCGAACGTATCGACGCGTTCCGGCGCTCGGTCGCGATGCGGTCCCTGCTCGAGCAGTACACCCTGGTGCTGGAGCCGAGTTGGTCCGGCTATGCGAATCCGATCCTGCTGTCGTTCTGTACTTTCCGTGAGCATCCGATCGTCGTGATGTCGCCGTGCCAGGCGGACCATCATTTTCTCGAGCGCCTCAATGCCAATCTGCGGCCCACTTCGATCGGCGCCAGCGATTGGGTCGACCCGCGCGTGTTCCGCCCGTTGGATGGATACGAAAAGCGCTTCGATGCCGTCATGGTCGCGCGATGGACGCGCGCCAAGCGTCATCATCTGCTGTTGCGCGCGCTGCGTCGCATCGCCGATCCTTCGTATCGGGTCGCGATCGTTGCCGGAACCTTCGCGGGCGTGGATCGAGGCGCAATTCTCGCGATGATCGATGATTATCATCTGTCCAGCCAGATAACGGTTTTCGAAGATCTCGATCCCGCCGGCGTCAACGAGGTTTTGAATCAGTCGAAGGTCAATGTGCTGCTGTCGCGGCAAGAGGGAAGCAACCGTTCGCTGTTCGAGGGTTTTTTCGCCGGCGTTCCGGGATTGGCATTCGCGAACAACATCGGCATCCCGGTTTCTCATTTCACGCCGCAAACCGGCAGGCTCATCGCTGAGAACGAGTTGCCCGCCGCGCTGCTTTACTTTCGCGAGCACTGGACGGATTTCGATCCGCGCGCGTGGGCGATGGCCAACATCACTCCCGACCTGACGACCGCCCGACTCAATCTGCTGCTGCGACGGCTCGCGCGCGAACGATGCGAGCCGTGGACGCGTGACATTGTCGCCAAAAGCAATTGCCCCGAGTTGCGCTACTACCCTGACGAAAACGAGCGCCACGGGCTCGCGAGCATTGAGGAAGTGATGGCGCGCTTCAGCTGCGCCCTAGCCATTGCGCAACCCAGTCACACCGCCGCCGGCTGAGTACTCTTGTTCATAAGTGCGGTGACGTACTCCGTTCGTCCCGAGAGCCACGCCGGCGGGGACGCCGGTTTGAAGGGCCCCATGAACAGGCCGTCATTCCCGCGAAAGCGGGAATCCATGCCTGCGCCTGCCACCCCGCCCCGCACCTGGATGCCCGCGTTCGCGGGCATGACGAGACTGGGACCTGCCGGTTCATGGGCAGTAGCCGCCGTCTTTTGGCGGCGTATCGAGGGGAGGTGCAGTCATGCACGCAAGCGGCAGGCCCTCGAGCGCCTCGGGAAGACGCGGGCTTCACGGGCACCGTCGCGGCACAGGGAGCAACGGCCTTGCGGGCACAGCCGGAACGCACTAGTCTCACCCGCTGATTTTCCACATGTGCGCCAGTAGCTCAGGTGGATAGAGCAACGGCCTTCTAAGCCGTGGGTCGGGGGTTCGACTCCCTCCTGGCGCATTGACCCCTCGGATGCCCACGGAGATCAAGTGTCGTTTCGTTGACCCACATCAACAGTGCGGTCGCGCTTTCCTTGAACGGTGCTTCCGCTTCTCTCCACGATGTCCAAGCGCCGGTGGGTGTCGTTGCCCGCATCAGGAGCGCGGCGATGATCGGCACGGCGTACAGGCAAGATCACTGGCGCATGAACAGAACCACGCCGTCAGCGACCCACTTCGTCGAGGTACGCCAGCTACGCACGACGCCGGGAAGCGCGGCCGTGTCGACTGCATGCTGCGAGCCGATGAGACGCTCGTCAAAGGGACCACACGCCGGTTGCCTGTCGAGCCAGAAGAAGTTGAGCCGCATCAACACGCCCACGATCC
Organism: Candidatus Margulisiibacteriota bacterium; assembly: GCA_035541735.1. Classification (GTDB taxonomy): domain Bacteria; phylum Desulfobacterota; class Binatia; order HRBIN30; family HRBIN30; genus DATKMS01. The sequence continues at coordinate 3,392 of DATKMS010000209.1, read as the reverse complement.
CTGCGCGTGCGCCGTACTGCCGCAGCAGGGCTTCCAGCTCGCCGCGGCAACTGAAAGCGTCGATCAATCGACGCTGCGAGTAGAACGCCAGCGTGCCTATTTCTGCTTGCGTCCGGATCCTCGCTGTCGGAGCGGTGTGCTCCCGCAGCCACATGCCGATTTCCTCGTACCGGTCGTGGGTAGCCCAGTTCGTGTGAATCGGCGCCTCAGTGGGCGGAAACTCCGCGGCACGCAAGAAATGCGGCGCCATGGCGAGGGCGGTGAGCGCAGGGGCCGCCAGGAGGGCGGCCGTCACGCGCGCCGAAAGCCGTGCGGTGCGGTGATACTCACAGGCGAGTGCCAACGCGCCCATCCAGTTCGCAGCGGCTACCACGGGTGCATAGTACCAGTGATAGGGGCCCAGACGCAGCAGCGCGTACCCCGTATAGTATGCCGCGGCGTATACGGCGAGAACGCGCATCAATAAGGAGACCTGCGGAAGGTCCCGGTGGCGGCGCAGGACCCAGAGCGGAAGAAACGGTACGAGGATGAACGACAGTGGCGTTTCCCACGGGTAGCGCCAGAGGTAGAGCGAGAGGCCGCGTGTGAACGTCAGCGAACCCCAGGGATTGCCGACCTTGAGGAAGAAGGTGTCCGGCAGCAACGAGCCCAGGTGGATCCACGCGAAGAGATGCCAGGGCAATAGACCGAGGGCGTAGATCAGCGCAAAGCGCAACCCTCCCCACAACCGGGAACCAGCAGTCGCGGTCGGCCGTGCGGTCGTGCGCACGGCTACCTGCGTAGCGCTGCATCCAGGGCTGGCGAGCAGAAGCACCGCGGCGAACAAGAGGATGCCATCCGGGCGCGTCAGGGTCAGCAGAGCGAGACAGACGGCAAGCGCCGCCCACCTGCGCAGCACGAGTAGACAGAGCGCGCCGGCCATCAAGGCCACGTACAACAACGTCTCGAGTCCGATGCTCGACATCAGCCACGGGTTGGCAATCGTGGCCACAAAGGCAAGGACTCCGAAGTACAGGTTGCCGAAGAGCCGCTGTGACAAAATGCTGAGCAACACCGCCACCCCGAGCAGCTCGACGCTCGCAAGCCAGATGGCGGCGTCGACGATGTTCGGTGCGACGATCCCAACCAGCGCCGTGAGGATGACATTGAGCGGCGACGTGGCCGTGTTGGCGACCGCGTCGGGGAAGAAGCCCCACTGCCCGTAGTGACGCAAGGTGGAGGCGTATTGCAATGTGATGAACGCGTCGTCGATGAGCGAGCGCTTGAAACAGGAGAGATACGCGACCAGCAGGGGCAGGAGCGCACCGAAGGCCAGCGCCGTTGTGGTCGGGTACTGCGCGAGGGGCGCACCTTTCGTCGCGACGGGCTTGAGGAGCTGGGGAGGACGGGGGCGGGTGTATCTGCGTGCTCGTGCCATTCGCAACCCCTGGTCGCCCTCCCATCCGGATGCAATCGCCAGTGCGCCGGAAGATACGGGACCGCTGCAGGAGTCTCAAGCGCGGATCCGCGCAGCCTTCTGGCGACGGTCGTCTCATCGGCGATTTTCAGGCCTCACAATGATAAGGATGCACTGGTCGTGACGATCGCTTCTGGCGCATCTCTTGCGCGTTTGCGAGTGATCGCGTATGGCGTATCGATGCAACGGGCGCGTTCGGCCTCGGGCCGATCCGCGCAGCGCCCCCGCGGGGGCGGGCCACCTGGGACGGTGAGTGTAGCTCAATGGCAGAGCACTGGACTGTGGCTCCAGGGGTTGAGGGTTCAAGCCCCTTCACTCACCCTTCTCTTTCAGGCGGTTTAGCCGACCGCCCGTTTCGCCGGGGCCGTGATGAGCCGAGATCTGCCGGAGACTCTCGGACAAGCGGCACCACGCGGGCGGTCTTCGGCCGATCTTCAAGGTGCTGGTAGAGCGGTTCGGCCGCGGTCGCATCGGGCACTCCACACCGCCTTCCTGGGCGATTTCACATCGTCAGAACGACGCGGAACTGCGCGTTGCCGCTCATCATGCGCGCATAAGCCTCGGCCGCCTTTTCGAGCGGATATGTTTCAATCATGGGACGCACGCCGGTCAGTTCGGCGAAGCGCAGTGTGTCCTCGGAATCGGTTGGTGTTCCAGCGGCCCAGCCCTGAATCGTTCGACTTGCGGAAATGAGCTGTAGCGGCGTGACCTCAATGGCATCAAATGTCGCGCCGATCACCATGAGCTTGCCGTTCGGTCCCAGTCCGTCGATCAACTCGGACATCGCTTTCGAGCTCGGGGCAGTCGCGAGAATGACCTGTGCGCCGCCCAGCTTTTGCAATGCCTCGGCCGCCTTCGTTGCTGTGCTGTCGATGTACAGATTCGCGCCGAGCTTCTTCGCGAGCGCCGCGTTTTCGGACCCGCGCCCGATGGCTGCGACTTTGTATCCAAACTTGTTCGCGAATTGAATTCCCAGGTGCCCCAGGCCGCCGATACCCTGCACCGCAACGAGGTCGCCGGGTAACGCGCCGCTGTGCCGCAGGGCGTTGTAGGTGGTAATGCCGGCGCAGAGCAGCGGGGCGGCCTCCGTGTCACTCAGACTGTCCGGTATGGACACCAGCGCCTCTACGGGCGCAACCATGTATTGCTGATATCCGCCGTCATAGCTGATGCCGGGAATCTGCAGATTTCGGCAATTGCGAAAATCTCCGCGCCGGCATGAGAGACACGTGCCGTCCTGGCCACCATGCCAGCCGACACCGACACGCTGCCCCTTCTTCCACTCGGAAGTGCCAGCACCCAGCGCATCGATGACACCAGCCACCTCGTGTCCTGGAACGCGCGGATACTGAATGCCGGGCCAGGAGCCTTCCTTGGTGAGCACGTCACTATGGCAGATCCCGCACGCCTGCACCTTGATGCGCACGTGGCCAACGTCCGGCGTAGGAAGCTCGCGCTCGACGAGCTCCAAATCGGCTCCCGCCCGAGGCACCTGCGCCACCTTCATGGATACCCTTGTTGCAGTTGCCATGTTGCCTCCTGTGAATTCTCATCTTCACAATCCTTCTGACCCGAGAAGCTTCCGGTTCACGCTCGATGTGCCGCTGTGAGTGCCGCCGCGTGAGGAGAACACTACCGGCTGTCCGGTGCCCCAGTCGATCTGTGTGCCGTCTTTCGTCGTGATGGCAGGCATCGTCTTCCTCCGGGGCGGCGCGGGGCGCGATGCGGAGTATGCTGCTCCTTGCGCACGGCTACCGCAATGTGGGTAGGCCCACACCGGGTGCGCCACCACGGCTGAAGGCGTCTGATCCGGCTCACCTGCCGTGGCAACTGGCTTCGCCCAGCAGCGCGTCGCTTCCCGAGATCGGCAATGCAAAGAACGCTTGTCTGCCAGCGCTACCTGACAGTAACCAATGGGCCCTCACCCGGAATCAAC